>NZ_JBFUAT010000001.1:0-44043 GCF_056406135.1 Luteibacter sp. P1_D3
CCTTCGACGGCCGGAAGATGTCCAAGTCGCTTGGCAACGTACTCCAGTTGCACCAGTTGCTGGACAAGCACCCCGCCGAAGCGCTTCGCCTGATGCTCCTTCGTGGCCATTACCGCCAGCCGCTGGACTGGTCCGATACGGCCATGACCCAGGCCGTGCGCACCCTCGATGGCTGGTACGGCGTACTGCGCGACATGGGCGACGTGGATGCGGGCGCGCCGGTGATCCCGGCGGCCGTCGAGGCCGCGCTTTGCGATGACCTGAATACGCCCCAGGCACTGGCTGAACTATCCCAGCTTGCCGACCATGCACGCCGTGCCACGGGCGAGGAACGCGTGACCGCAAAAGCCGCCCTGCTTGGCGGTGCCGCCCTGCTCGGCTTGCTCGGTGAAGACCCCGAAGGCTGGTTCCGGCAGGGCAACCCCGGCGAAGCCATCGACGCGGCGGCGATCGAGGCCCTGCTCGAGGAACGCCGCGCCGCCCGCGCCGCGAAGGATTTCGCCCGTTCCGATGCCATTCGCGACCAGCTCAAGGACCTGGGCATCGCGATCGAAGACAGCGCACAAGGCACGCGCTGGAGTGTGGTGAAGGCATGAACGAACCCCAGGAAACCACGGCCGCCGAAGCCCAGGCCGCCATCGCTGAAGAATTCGCCTTCTTCAGCGACTGGACCGAGCGTTACCAATACCTGATCGACCTCGGCCGCCAGCTGCCGCCGTTCCCTGACGAACGCAAGACGGAAGAGAACCGCGTGCACGGCTGCCAGTCCATGGTCTGGCTCATCCCATCGGGCGATGCGTCGAAGATGCACTTCGATGCGGCGAGCGACTCGGCGATCGTGTCCGGACTGATCGCCCTCATGCTTCGCGTCTACTCGGGCCGCTCCGCGCGGGAGATCGTCGATACCGAGCCGAGCTTCGTCCAGGAGATCGGCCTGGCCAAGCACCTGTCCCCTACCCGCTCCAACGGACTTGCTGCGATGTTGGCCAAGGCCAAGGCGTACGCGGGGGCCCTTCTTTAGGAGCGGCTTCAGCGGCGAGGGGCGTTTGCCGCGAATTGGCCCGCTGCCGCGGGATCGCCGATGAATCGGCTCCTACAACAGCGTCGATAAAAAAGCCCCGTCATCACTGGCGGGGCTTTTTTTTATGCCGAAAGCGTAGGGACGGTCAGTCGCCCATCTGCTTCTGCAGGTGCTCGCGACGCTCCTGCGCGTCGAGGGTCAACGTGGCGATCGGGCGGGCGTCGAGACGCTCCACGCCGATTTCCTCGTCGGTCTCTTCGCAGAAACCATAGCGGCCTTCCTCGATCCGGCGCAGGGCCTTGTCGATCTTCGAGATCAGCTTGCGGTAACGATCGCGCGTACGCAGTTCGAGCGAGTTTTCGGTCTCGCGCGTGGCGCGCTCGGCCTCGTCACCCACGTCACGGACTTCCTCGCGGAGGTTGTCCATGGTCTGGCGGGATTCCTCGACGAGCTGGTCGCGCCAGTCCTTGAGCTTGTTGCGGAAATAAGCCAGGTGCCGAGGACTCATGTACTCCTCGTCACTGCTGGGCTTGTAGCCCTTGGGCAGGTCAATGACAGTCGAAGCCGGCAGCGCATAGCGGCCGTCTTCGCGCGTGATGCCGTTATCGGCGGTATTGGAAGCTGTGCTGTTCATGCTGGATTGAGCGGACTTCTCGTTTCTGGATGAGGTAGCGCTGCCCACCGCGGACGCCGTCCGCGGTGTCACAGCAGCAACGGCCGATGCCGTACGACCCTTGACGGGTGGCGCGACATCGTGAGCCGGGGCGACGTGCTTCGCCGCCGGCGCGGGTGCGGGGGCGGCGGATTTGGCCGACGCCGTCGTTGTCTTTTTAGCAGCCGCCGCGTTCACGGCAGGCGACGCTTTCGTTGGTGCAACGGGAGCCGCCTTCTTGGCAGGCGCCGTCGCTGCCGGCTTCGCCACGGGCTTTGCAGCCGGCTTCGGAGCCGGTTTGGCGGCCACCTTGGCCGTCGCCTTCACCGGTGCGACTTTCGCCGGAGCGGCCTTGACGGGTGCCTTCTTGGCGGCAACCTTGGCCACCGGTTTTGCGGGAGCACTCTTCGAAGGCGCGGCCTTCACGGGCGCGGCCTTCTTGGTAGCGGGCTTGGCCGA
Organism: Luteibacter sp. P1_D3; assembly: GCF_056406135.1. Taxonomy (NCBI): domain Bacteria; kingdom Pseudomonadati; phylum Pseudomonadota; class Gammaproteobacteria; order Lysobacterales; family Rhodanobacteraceae; genus Luteibacter; species Luteibacter sp. P1_D3. The sequence goes on from NZ_JBFUAT010000001.1 coordinate 2,133, forward strand.
GGTCTTCGTCGCGGCTTTCGCCGCGGCACCGACCACGGTCTTTGCCGGCGCCTTGGTCTTCACCCCGGCCGTAGCCGTCCTGGCCTTACTCACATCACCGGCTCCGCCCTTCTTGGCGGCGCCCTTGGCAGCTGCGGAACTACGAGCGATTTTCGCCATTTCCTTCACCTCGGTGGCCGTGGCGGCGGGGTGTTATAGCCCAGATGCGTTAGCCCAGCAACCTATCTTCTGGGATACTGTCGGCTGGCTGACGCCGGTCGACCCCGGACTGAAAAGTGACCCGCCTCCTTCTATTCCTTCTGTCCCTCTATAAACGATGGCTGAGCCCCCTTCTAGGGGCGCGCTGCCGGTTCCATCCATCCTGTTCCGATTATGCACGGGTTGCCATAGCCCGCTTCGGTCCGGTGCGYGGTTCCGTGCTTGGTGCCTGGCGCCTGTGCCGTTGCCAACCTTTTTGCGAAGGTGGCATGGACCCCGTACCCGATCATTTCGTCCTGCGCCGATGTGGCGCCCAAGGAGCACATATTCATGACTGACGCCTGGCTCATCAAGAACGCCGAACTGGTCAACGAAGGCCGCCGTTTTGTCGCCGACGTACGCTTGCGCGATGGAAAAATCGCGACCATCGCCCAAGGTCTGGAAAAGGAGCGTGACGAAGAGGTGATCGACGCGTCCGGACTCTGGCTGCTGCCCGGGATGATCGACGACCAGGTGCATTTCCGCGAACCGGGCCTCACGCAGAAAGCCGATATCGCCAGCGAGTCCACGGCCTGCGCGGCGGGCGGCATCACCAGCTTCATGGAAATGCCGAACACCAAGCCTCCGGCGCTGGATCGTGATTCGCTCGAAGCGAAGTACACGCGCGCCTCAGAAACGTCTCGGGTCAATTACGCCTTCTACATGGGCGCGAGCAACGACAACCTCGAGGCCATCCGCGCGCTCGACCCTAAGGCGGCGCCTGGCATCAAGGTGTTCATGGGTGCATCGACCGGCAACATGCTGGTCGACAACCCGGAAACGCTCGACCACATTTTCCGTGACGCGCCGACGCCGATCATCACGCATTGCGAAGACACGCCGATGATCGACGTGAACCTTGCAAAAGCCCACGAGACCTACGGCGAGGACATTCCCGCCCGCGAGCATCCGCTCATCCGCTCGCGTGAGGCCTGCATCAAGTCCACCAAGCTCGCGATCTCTCTGGCAAAGAAGCACGGCACCCGCCTGCACGTGCTGCATATCTCCACCGCGGACGAACTGGCTCTGTTCGAGCCGGGCCCGATCGAAGGCAAGAAGATCACCGCGGAGACCTGCGTGCACTTCCTGCACTTCGCGGCACCGGACTACGAGCGACTCGGCTTCCTCATCAAGTGCAACCCGGCGATCAAGGACGAGTCGGACCGCGACGCCATCACCAAGGCGCTGGCCGAAGGTCGCCTGGACGTGCTCGCCACCGACCACGCGCCGCACCTGCTCGAAGAAAAAGCGCAGAAGTACGACAAGGCGCCGTCCGGCCTGCCCCTTGTGCAGTACGCCCTGCAGGCGGCGCTGGAGCGCGTTTTTGAGGGCAAACTGACCCTGGAGCGCGTCGTTGAAGCCGTCTGTCATGCACCGGCCAAGTTGTTCGACGTCGAGAATCGCGGCTTCCTGCGCGAGGGCTACGCGGCCGACCTGGTCCTGGTCGACCCGAAGCGCAAGCACACGGTCGTGCGTGAGGAAGTGCTCTCGAAGTGTGGCTGGTCGCCGTTCGAAGGCGAGACCTTTACCAGCAGCATCGCCTCGACCTTCGTCAACGGCCAGCGCGTATGGGACGGCAAGAAGGTGGACGAGAGCATCCGCGGCCAGCGGCTGACCTTCGACCGATGAGGAAAATCGTAAGCGCGATCGCCGCACTGCTCCTTTCCACTGGCGCCTCAGCCGCCGTCACCGACCTCCCTGCCAGCGTCTCGCAGGGTGGCCTCGTGATCGGCCACGCCTCACCGGGATCACGGGTGACCGTGGCCGGCAAGCCCGTTCACGTCGGTGCCGATGGCCTCTTCGTGTTCGGCGCGGGGCGTGACGAGCAGGGACCGATCGATGTCGTCGTCGGTAACGTGAAACACAGCCTCAGTGTGACGCCCCGTGACTGGCCGATCGAACGCGTCGAGGGCGTGCCACCGAAAACAGTGAACCCGCCGCCCGAGATCGCCGCACGCATCCAGCGCGAACAGGCCGAAGTGGTCGCCGCGCGCGACCGCGACGACACACGCGAGGACTTCGCGCATGGCTTCATCTGGCCGGTCACCGGCCGGATCAGTGGGCGCTTCGGCAACCAGCGGATCTATAACGGCGATCCCAAGGCCCCACATTCGGGCATGGACATCGCGGTGCCGCAGGGCACGCCGGTGAAGGCACCGGCGGATGGCATCATCACCTTCGCCAAGCCCGACCTCTACCTGACCGGCGGTACGGTGTTGCTCGATCACGGCTTCGGTTTGTCATCGAACTTCCTGCACCTGTCACGGATCGACGTGAAGGTGGGCGAGCACGTGCGCCAGGGTGAGGTCATTGGCCTGGCCGGCATGACGGGCCGGGCGACGGGACCGCATGTGCACTGGGGCTTCAACTGGTTCGGGGTGCGACTGGATCCGTTGTTGTTGCCGGGGATCCAGTAACGCAAAGGCCCGCCAATGGCGGGCCTTCTGTTTAAGGTAGGAGCCGATTCATCGGCGATCCCGCGGCAGCGGGCCAGGGTGTCGCGAGCACCCTATCGCCGATGAATCGGCTCCTACCACAGCAAGAGCGGTTAACGGCCAGCGGTTAGCGCCCTTTTACCTTCGAGGCGAAGGCCACGGCGTCGTGCGGATGCAGGCTTTCGTGGTGCGCCACGCGCACATGGAAATCGGCGACGCGCTCGTCGGCATCGAGGGTCTTCTGGATACGGCGGGCCGCGTCCTCGCAGAACATCAGGTTGCTGCCATTGGCGAGGGCGAACGCCTGTTCGTCGGCACGCTTGACCGCGGTCTGCACTGGCGTGCCGAGGGCGGCTTCGACGTTGTCGATCATGTCGATCAGCGGGAAGACGCCTTCACCCAGCGGACGCACTCGGATCGTCGCCGTGCTGCGCTGTGCGTGCGGCGTGGCGATGATGCCCTGCTCCGTACCCAGCCAGGCCAGGATCGTGTCGCGGTCGAGGGCGTTTTCGGCGGAGAACGTCTTTGCGAAGTTGTCCTGGATGAGCTGACGCGAGAGCGCCGCCGAGGCCGGGCATGTGGACGAATAAACGACGTCGGTGGTGATCTCGATATTGAACTTGCCACCGCTCAGGGTCGCGCAGATCGTGATCGGGTACGAACGCCAGCCACTGTTGTCGCTACGCAGGGCGCGGCGGCGGACCAGGTGCTCGAAACCGATGGTGATCTTGGCGTGGTCCGACAGGCCTTCGTGCGAGCTCAGGAAGGAGCCGAGCAGGTCGCGGACACCGTCGATGGTGAGCGGGCCGGCGGAGAGCGCCTCGGACACCAGCAGGTACAGGCGCGACATATGGATGCCGCGGACTTCCGGCTTGTTCAGGTTGACGAAGGCGCCCACGCGGGCACCGGTCGAGCGGACGTCGCCGTCGCCGGCGTCGAACTGCACCGGCATTTCCATGCCATCCATACCGACCCAGTCGAGCGTGCCGATGGCGAGGGCGTGCTCCTGCGACGCAACGTCGGGCAGCAGGCGGGTCGGGGAATCTTGGATATACATCGGGTGATCCTAAGGGGACGTGCCGTTTCCGGCTTACCGTGACCGAAATGGGGGTGGTGAGGATTGGCTCAATGGTCCGCGCGTGGAAACGGTCCGTTCAGCCGAATCGCCCCGCATGCCGAGCCGCCAGCCACGCCCGGATGGCCGTGGCCGGTCCGCTGCGCGACTGCCGTAAGTGCAGTTCACGGAAGGGTTCGGTTGCCTTGGCCGCGGCACGGGCCGTCGACAGTGCCGTGCGGCCTTCCAGGCCACGGAACGTACTGAGGGGTTCGCCCAATGCCAGCGCCTCGTGCAGGCCGGCGGCAAGCTCGGCCAGCTGGGCCTTCAGCGCCTCGCGCCGCGCTGGCGTGTCCTCCTTGAGGTGACCCCGGGAGAGACCGTGACGGGCCAGACGCGACATCGGCAAGGGCAAGCGCTCGCGCTCGGCATCGAGCTCCAGGCGCGACAGCGCGAAGACCAGGTGCGACAACGTGGCGATCCGCGACGCGGCCTCCACGGGAGCATCAGCGCCAAACCACCAGGCGTTCTCGAGGGCCGCGAGCGCGCCATGCATGCCGCGCGATGCGGCGACCTGCGCGTTGAAATCGGCCGGGGTGCCCTGCTCCAGCTGGGCCATCGCGGCGAGCACCGGTGCCAGCCAGCGATCTGCCGGAATGCGACGGGCGCGCTCATCGGCGAACAGTTGCTTGGTCAGGGGGTGCCGGCCACCGCTGGCGGACGCGCCGGACAACTCCTCCGCCCACCACTGAAGTTTGGCCGCGGCGACCTGGGGCTCACGCACGCCATAGGCCGAGGCAATCAATTCCTGCTCGAACGCGGCGAGCGCCACGTGCGCGTCGCGCACGGACTCGTCCACGAAGGGCAAAGCGACGCGTTGCTGCGGCTGCACCGCCAACCACTTGTCGACGAAGCTCTGGGTTGCACCATCGGTCACGCGGGGATCTCCCTCACACCCAGCAGGGTGGCGAGCTCGTCCACGGTGTCGAGCACGAGGTCGGCGTTCCAGGCATCCGGATCGCCGCCATCGAGATAGCCCCAACGCACGGCGACGGTGAACAGTCCCGCCGTGTTACCGGCCTCGATATCGCGACGATCGTCGCCGACGAACACCGAGCGCAGCGGATCGCTGCCGGCGAGCGCACAGGCATGCAGGACGGGTGCGGGATCCGGTTTTTTCACCGGCAAGGTATCGCCCGAGACCACCGCAGCCGGTTTCCAGTGCGGAACGGCCTGCGGCAACAGCCCATCGGTGAGAAAGCCGGGCTTGTTGGTGACGATACCCCAACGCACACCGGCGCTATCAAGGCCCGCCAGCATGGTTTCCACGCCCGAGAACGGCACGGTGTGGCGCGCCATGCTTGCTTCGTAGATGTCCAGGTAGCGTGGGACCAGGGCCAGCAGACGCGCTGGATCGATGTCCGGAAACGCCGCTGTGATGATCGCGCGCGAACCGCGCGAGACCACCGGGCGCACACGCTCGTAAGGCGGCGGCGCGATGCCCTGCTCCGCGCAGAGTTCCAGCAAGGCACCGTGGAGGTCGAGTGCGCTGTCCAGAAGCGTGCCGTCGAGATCGAAAAACACCCCGTCCAGCGTAAACGGTAGGCTCCTCACCCGACCTTCCTCGCACTCAGCACGTAATTCACGGCTGTGTTCGACGACAGGCTCGCGTTCCGCGTCAGTGGGTTGTAGGCCAGACCCTTGATGTCCTCGATCTCGAGATCGAAGCGGCGCAGCATGGCCGCGACTTCCGACGGCTTGAGGAACTGGGCGTAGTGGTGTGTGCCACGCGGCAGCAGGCGCATCAGGTACTCGGCACCGACGATCGCCGCACCGAAGGCGGCTGGTGTGCGGTTGAGCGTGGACAGGAACAGCTGACCGCCCGGCTTGAGCATCGCCGCGAGGTCACCGATGAGGGCGACCGGATCGGGCACGTGCTCGATCATCTCCATGCAGCAGACCGCATCGAACGACGCCGGCTCGGTTTCGGCCAGCTCCGTCGACGACTGCACGCGGTAGTCGACCTGCAGGTTCGATTCGAACAGGTGCAGCTTGGCGATCTCGATGAGCTTGGCGCCCAGATCGATGGCCGTCACCCGGGCGCCGGCGCGCGCGAGCGCTTCGCTGAGGAGGCCGCCACCGCAGCCGACATCCACCACGTTCGCCCCACGCAGGTTCACGCGACCGGAGACATACGCCGCCCGCACCGGATTCAGATCGTGCAGCGGACGGGACTCACCGTCGGGATCCCACCAGCGGGCGGCGAGTTTTTCGAAGCGCGCGATTTCTTCCGCGCTGACATTGGCGTTGGTTTGCATGGTTACGCTTCCTCCTCGGAGGCGATGATCTCGCGCCAGGCCCTCGCCTTGGACAGGATGCGCGCCTTGTCGATGCCGACGAGTTCCCCGTCGGCCAGCTTGCGCTGGCCATCGATCCACACATCGCTGACCTGGTGCCGTCCCGTCGCGTAAACGAGCTGCGAGGCCACATGATAGAGCGGCTGCGTTTCGAGGGCGTCGAGACGCACGGCCGTAAGGTCCGCGCGCTTGCCCGGCTCGATGGAGCCGATGCGGTCGCCGAGGCCGATGGCCTTCGCGCCATTGAGCGTCGCCGCGCGCAGGGCGAAGGCGGCGTCGAAGGCCGCGGCGTCGCCGGCGACGGCCTTGGCCAGCAAGGCCGCCGTGCGCATCTCGCCGAACATGTCCAGATCGTTGTTCGAGGCGCAGCCGTCGGTACCGATGCAGACGTTGACGCCCGCCGCGCGCAGCTTCTCCGCGGGGCAGAAACCGGAGGCCAGCTTGAGGTTGGACTCCGGGCAGTGCGCCACCGACACGCCGGCCGCGGCGCAGGCCGCGATCTCGTCGTCGTTGAGCTGGGTCATGTGCACGGCGAGCAGGCGATCGGTCACGATGCCGAGCTTCTGCAGGCGCTCGAACGGACGCATGCCGTCCTTGTCCTTGCCCTGCTGCACTTCCAGCGCGGTCTCGTGCGTATGCAGGTGGATCGGAATATCGAGCTCGTTGGCCAGATCGCGGATGCGTACGAAGTTCTCGTCGGACACGGTGTACGGCGCATGCGGCACGAAAGCGGTGGTGAGCAGCGGCTCGGCCTTGAGCGCCTCATGCACTTCGAGCGCACGGCTGAAGTACTCGTCCGAGGTTTTGGCCCAGGGCGTCGGGAAATCGATCACCGGCAGGCCGATCACCGCACGAAAACCCATCTGCTTGTAGGTCGCCGCGATCACGTCGGGGAAGAAGTAGTTTTCGTTGGCGCAGGTAGTACCGCCGCGGATCATCTCGGCCACGGCGAGTTCCACGCCGTCGCGGATGAAGTCGGGCCCCATCACGCGCGCCTCGGCCGGCCAGATGTGTTCCTGCAGCCAGGTCATCAGCGGCAGGTCGTCGGCGAGACCGCGCAGCAGGGTCATCGGGTTGTGCGTGTGGGCGTTGATCAGACCGGGGATCAGCGCATGCTCGGCGAGGACGACGCGTTCCTTCGGCACGTAAGCGGCGCGCGCCTCGTCGACAGGCAGGATCGCCAGGATCTCGCCGTCGTGCACGGCCACCGCGTGATCGTCGAGAACGACGGCGTGAGGCTCGATGGGCACGACCCAGCGGGCTTCGATGAGGAGGTCGATCGGGGTCGGGCTGGAAGTCATGGATGCCTCAGGGATGCTTTAAAAAAAACGGCACGGCGCCCTGGGGCAGCCGTGCCGATCGATCCACCAGACGCTGCGCCTTACTTGACGCGGCTGTCGTACTCGCCGGTGCGCGTATCGACCTTGATGACTTCGTCCTGGTTGACGAACAGCGGCACGCGAACCACGGCGCCGGTTTCCAGGGTGGCCGGCTTGCCGCCGCCGCCCGAGGTATCGCCACGCACGCCCGGATCGGTCTCGGTGATCTTGAGTTCGACGAACTTCGGCGCCTGCACGGCGATGATGTTGCCGTTGAACAGGGTGACGACGCACTCCTCCTCGCCCTTCAGCCACTTCCAGGCATCGCCCATGGCGGCGAGGCTGGCGCGGTGCTGCTCGAAGGTCTCGCTCTGCATGAAGATCCATTCGCGATCGTTGCCGGTGCCCTCGACGTACGAGAAGTGGGCATCGGTGTCGACGGCATCGGCTTCCTCGTACGAATCGCTCGACTTGAGCGTCTGCTCGGTCGTGCGGCCATCCTTGAGGTTGCGGATACGGATACGGGTGAACGCCTGGCCCTTGCCCGGCTTGACGAAGTCCGCTTCGGTGATGATCCAGGGATCGCCGTTGTGGATGATCTTCTTGCCCGTTTTGACGTCGTTGAGGCCAAGCATGCCCATCTGTATCTGCTCCAGAGTTATATCCGCCCCGCTGGGCGGCTAAAATAGGGTCTGTCACGGGCTGCAGAGCCCGATCCAAGGTCCGCAATGATAACCGCAAGCCCTACTTCCCGCCTATCGTCGCCCGTCACGGGCTGGCGCGAGCTATGGCGGGACGCCATCACGGATGCCGGCGAACTGCTGGAGGCCGTGGGCCTGGCCCACCGGACCGACCTCCTGCCGCCCGACGACGCGGGCTTTCCGCTGCGCGTGCCGCGAGGCTTTGCGGCCCGCATGCGGCATGGCGACCCGGCCGACCCCTTGCTCCTGCAGGTGCTGCCGCGCCGGACCGAGCATGCCGTCGTCGAGGGTTTCACGGTGGACGCCGTCGGCGACATGGCCTCGCGCGCCGGCCACGGCGTGCTTCACAAGTACGACGGCCGGGCCTTGCTGATCGCCAGCGGGAGTTGCGCGGTGAACTGCCGCTACTGTTTCCGCCGGCACTTCCCCTACGGCGAGGAGATCGCCGCGGCCGCCCAGTGGCGCGAGGCACTGGCACATGTGAAGGCCGATCCGAGCATCCGCGAACTGATCCTGTCGGGCGGCGATCCCCTCTCCCTGGCCACGCACAAGCTCGAGGAGCTCACCCGCGGACTGGCCGACATGCCGCACGTGATCCGGCTGCGCATCCACACCCGCCTGCCGGTGGTCCTGCCCGAGCGGATCGACGAGGCCTTCACCGAGTGGCTGGCCGCCCTGCCCCTGCAGAAGGTGGTGGTCCTGCACGCCAACCATGCCAACGAGTTCGACGCCTCCGTGGACGCCGCCTGTGCCCGCCTCCGGGCCGCCGGGGCGACCCTGCTCAACCAGTCGGTCCTGCTCAAGGAAGTGAACGACGACGCCGATACCCTCGTTGCACTGTGCGAACGCTCATTCGCCGCCGGCGTGCTGCCCTACTACCTGCACCAGTTGGACAAAGTGGCGGGAGCGGCGCATTTCGAGGTATCCGACGAGCACGCGCTGGGGCTCATGGAAGTGCTTCGCGGCAGGCTTCCTGGCTACCTCGTCCCAAAACTGGTGCGTGAATTACAGGGCGACCCATCCAAACGCCCCGTTGCCGAATTCGCGCGCTAGTATGGGCATCATCCGACCAGCATGACCTGGCCGGACCGCGTGAGGGGGGAGCGAACCGGAGTCCGGTTCGCGCGGGTAAAAGCGGCTTTCGGAACGGCATGAAACACGACAACGTCATCAGGATTCTCTTCATCGAAGACTCGGTGGAAGACGCCGAGCTTTTGATCAACGTATTGCGCAACGGCGGCATCGCCGTGCGCCCCGCCCGCGCGACCAGCCTGGCGGAAATCCAGGCCGCCCTGGACGAACTCGTTCCTGACCTCGTGTTGATGAACCCCGGCGTGCCGGGCATCGACGCCGCGTCGGTGACCCGCCAGCTGGATTCGAGCGGACGCGACCTCGCGCTGATCGCCGTGGTCAACAGCCTCAGCGACGACAGCGTGGCGGACCTCTTCGCCGGCGGATCACGCGGCGTGGCACTGCGCAAGCGCTCCGACCAGGTCCTGGCCGTGGTCCAGCGCGAGTTCGAAGCGCTCTCCACGCGACGCCAGGTGCGTCGCCTGGAAACCTCGCTGCGCGAAACCGAGCGTCGCTGCGATTCCCTGCTCGATTCCTCGCGCGACGCCATCGCCTACGTCCATGAAGGCATGCACGTTCGCGTGAACCAGGCCTACCTCGAAGCCTTCGGCTTTGCCGAGTTCGATGACATTCTGGGTCTGCCGATCCTCGACCTGATCGCCGGCACCCACGCCGACGACTTCAAGGGCGTGCTGCGCGGCCTGTCCAAGGGCGAGAAGACGCCACCGCCGCTGGAACTGCTGGCGCGCCGCGATGACGGCGGCACCTTCAAGGCCTTGGTCGACTTCGCCCATGCCACGTTCGAGGGTGAGGCCTGTCTGCAGATCGTGTTCCGCCAGCAGATGGTCGATGCGGCGCTGGTAGCCCAGCTCCAGCGCGATTCGGTCACCGGCCTGTTCAACCGTGCGCGCACGCTCGAGCACATCGACGAGGCCGTGGCCGCCGCAGCCGCCGGCCGGGACGGTCAGGCGATGCTCCTGCTCGAGCCGGACAACTGGAAGGAAATGGTCGCCAGCGCCGGCATCGGCAACGCGGACAAGTTGCTCGCCGCCATCGCTGCGAAGATCAATGAATCCATCGACGAGGAAGATGTCGCCGGTGTGCTGGGCGACCACACACTCGGCCTTATCCTGGCGCCGCGTGGCGACCTCGAGCATGCCGCACTGACCGAACGCCTTCGCACCAGCATCGCCGAGCACATCATCGACGCCGGCACGCGCTCGCTGAACGTCACGATCACCATCGGCGGCACCCTGATCGCCGAGAAGAACGCCAGCACCGAGGCCGTCCTCGAGCAGGCCAGTGCTGCCCTGCGCAACGCCCAGAACCAGGGCGGCAACCGCGTCGAGCTGCACGATCCTAGCGCCCGGGAGAAAGCGGACGCCGAGCGCGAGCAGTACTGGCTCGATCTCGTCCGCCATGCACTGTCGACCGATGGCCTGCGCCTGTATCACCAGCAGATCATCAGCCTGCAGGACGCCGCCGGCGAGTTCTACGAGATCCTCGTGCGCATGCGCGGCCCGAAGGGCGACGTGCTGCCCTCGTACTTCTTCCCCGTGGCCGAGCGTAACGGCCTGCTCCCCGCCATCGATCGCTGGGTGCTGGGCCATGCCATCGACGCCCTGGCCCACCGCGAGAACGACGGGCTCACCACGACCTACTTCGTGAAGATGACCCTGCAGTCGCTCGAAGATCCGGACCTGCTGCCCTGGCTGTGCCGTCGCCTCGAAACCGCCAAGCTGCGTCGCAGCACCCTGGTCATCGAGATGCCGGAGTCCAAGGTGCTGACCAGCCTGCGTCCCACGCAGGAGTTCGTCGCCGGCTGGCGCAAGGCGGGTGGCGGATTCGCCATCGAGCAGTTCGGCTCGGGCCTCAACTCGTTCCAGATGCTCAACCACGTCGAAGCGGACTTCCTGAAGATCGACCGCAGCTTCATGACCGACCTGCCGCAGCATCCGGAAAACCAGWAGAAGATTGCCGAGATCTGCAAGGAAGGCCATGCCTCGGGCAAGCAGACCGTCGCCGAGTGGGTCGAGGATGCCGTGAGCACCTCGCTGCTGTTCGCCTGCGGTGTGGACTTCGTCCAGGGCAACTTCCTGCAGGAGCCGGCGAAAGTGCTGGCTGAGGAATACATGCCCGTGTAAGGACAGGCAGGAGCCGATTCATCGGTAACAAAAAAGCCCGCGATCGCTCGCGGGCTTTTTCTTGCGCTGTGCTACCCGAATTACTGGGCGGCGGCAGCGGCGGCCTTCTTCGCGACCTTGGCGGCAGCGGCGGCGGCGACGTCTTCCTTGATGCGGGCAGCCTTACCTTCCAGACCACGGAGGTAGTACAGCTTGGCGCCGCGGACCTTACCCTTGCGCTTCACTTCGACCGAGTCGATAGCGTGGCTGTGGGACTGGAACACGCGCTCGACACCGGTGCCGTGCGAGATCTTGCGCACGGTGAAGGCGGAGTGCAGGCCGCGGCTGCGCTTGGCAATGACGATGCCTTCGAAAGCCTGGACGCGCTCGCGAGCGCCTTCCTTAACCTTGACGTTGACGACCACGGTGTCGCCAGGACCGAAATCCGGCAGCTGGCGGATGATCTGCTCGGCTTCGAACTGTTGGAGAAGTTTGTTCATGGCACACCTGTCATCAATTTTCGTTACGGCGGTCGGAATCGGCCGCACCGTTTAGCCGTGCATATTCACGGCGGAATTCATCCAGCAATACCCTCGATTCCTCATCGAGCGCACGCTGCGTTAGCAAATCCGGCCGGCGTAGCCAGGTACGACCTAGCGACTGTTTGCGACGCCACCGGCGAATAGCCGAGTGATCGCCGGAAAGCAGCACCTCCGGCACGCCGCCCCAGGCATCGTGATGCTCGGGACGGGTGTAATGCGGGCAATCCAGCAGGCCATCCGAGAAGGAGTCCTGTTGGGCGGACTGCGCGTCGTTCAACGCACCGTCCTGAAGACGACCCACTGCATCGATAATCACCGCTGCAGCAAGCTCCCCGCCAGACAGCACATAATCGCCGATTGAGAGCTCCTCGTCGACCTCGTGCTGCAGCAGGCGTTCGTCCACGCCCTCGTAACGTCCACAGATCAGGGCAATTCGCGGCATATTCGCCAGCGCCTCGACCCTACCCTGTGTCAGCCGCGCACCTTGCGGGCTGAGGTAAATCACGTGCACCGGTTCCGGTGCGGCTTCACGAATCGCCGCGAGCGAGGCTCGCAACGGGTCGATCAGCATCACCATGCCCGGCCCACCGCCAAAGGGGCGGCCGTCCACGGTGCGATGCTTGTCGGGAGCGAAGTCACGAGGGTTCCAGGTTTCCACCTGTAACAACTCGCGGTGCTGCGCCCTTCCGACCACCCCGACCGCGGCCGACTGGCGGACGAAATCGGGAAACAACGAGACCACATCGATACGCATGATTGGGAATCGTTGCTCTAAAACTCGGGGTCCCAGTCCACCACGATGCGCTGGCCATCGAAATCGATGGAGTGCACGTAGGGGCCCTGGACGAACGGGATAAGTCGCTCCCTTTCACCGTCCTTCACCACCATGACGTCATTGGCGCCGGTGGCGAAGAGATGGTTCACCCGTCCCAGGACGACTTGCTCCGTGGTGACGACCTCGAGACCCTCGAGATCGGTCCAGTAGAACTCGCCCGGCGCGGGTGGCGGCAGCACGTCACGCGAAACGGTAATTTCGCAGCCGATCAGTGCCGTCGCCTGGTCGCGATCCTCGATGCCCGGAAGGGTGGCCACGAGGCCCTTCCCTTGCGCGCGTCCGCGGATCCCGCCGATCTCCTTTTCCACGCCCGGCGCGGTCAGCAGCCAGGGCTGGTATTGGAAGATCTGAATACGGGGCTCGGTCCAGCTCTCGAGCTTGACCTGACCCTGCACGCCGTAGAGCCCGACAATGCGTCCAAGCCGGACGCGCTTACCGAGCCCTGTCGACATCAAGCAGCCAGCTTGCCGGCTTCCTTCACGAGGGCACGGACCTTATCGGTCAGCTGTGCACCCTTCGCGATCCAGGCCTGGACCTTGGCAACGTCGAGCTCGAGACGCTTATCAGCGCCCGAAGCGACCGGGTTGTAGTAGCCCACGCGCTCGATGTTACGACCGTCGCGCTTGTTGCGCTGGTCGGTCACGACGACGTGATAAAACGGACGGCCCTTGGCGCCACCGCGCGAAAGACGAATCTTAACCATATTACGAGCTCCAGAATTGCCGGGTGCCGGCAGACGCGCGCTAGATGCGGGCGTGGTAAACCCGGCATTTTAGCGAAAGTTGTAGAAAATGGAAGGGGTTCAGCGCATCGGCGGCATACCGCCGCCCATTCCGCCCATACCGCCCATGCCTTTCATCGCGCCACGCATCTGGCGCATGAGGCCCTTGCTGCCACCCTTGGACAGCTTGGACATCATTTTTTCCATCTGCATGAACTGCTTGAGCAGGCGATTGACGTCGGCCGGCTGGGTGCCGGAGCCGCGAGCCACACGGGCCTTGCGCGAACCGTTAAGGAGATCCGGGTGACGGCGCTCCTTCTTGGTCATCGACCCGATGATCGCGACCATGCGCTTCAGTTCGTTGTCGTTGACCTTGGATTTGACGTTGTCAGGCAGGTTGCCCATGCCCGGCAGCTTGTCCATGAGACCGGCCAGGCCGCCCATGTTCGACATCTGCTCGAGCTGATCTCGCATGTCGTTGAGATCAAACCGTTTGCCCTTCATGACCTTTTCGGCCAGCTTCTGGGCTTTTTCCTGGTCGACCTTGCGCTCGACTTCCTCGACCAGCGACAGGACATCGCCCATGCCGAGGATGCGCTGGGCCAGGCGATCCGGGTGGAACGGCTCGAGGGCGTCGGTCTTCTCGCCGGCACCCATGAACTTGATGGGACGTCCGGTGATGTAGCGCACCGACAGCGCGGCACCGCCACGGGCGTCACCGTCCGTCTTGGTCAGGACCACGCCGGTAAGCGGAATCGCGTCCGAGAAGGCCTTGGCCGTGGTGGCCGCGTCCTGGCCGGTCATGGAGTCGACCACGAACAGCGTTTCGATGGGATTGAGAGCGGCGTGCAACGCCTTGATCTCGTCCATCATGGCTTCGTCGATGTGCAGGCGGCCGGCCGTGTCGACCAGCAGCACGTCCATCACTTCGCGGCGGGCGGCGGCGATGGCGGCCTTTGCGATGTCGACCGGGTTCTGGCCGGCTTCCGACGGGAAGAACGCGACATCGACCTGCTCAGCCAGCGTACGCAGCTGCTCGATCGCCGCCGGACGGTAAACGTCGCAGCTGACGACCATGACGCGCTTCTTCTTGCGCTCCTTGAGGAAGCGGGCGAGCTTGGCGACCGTGGTCGTCTTGCCCGCGCCCTGCAGGCCCGCCATCAGCACGATGGCCGGTGGCGTGGCCGCGAGGTTCAGCTCGGTGTTGGCGACGCCCATGACGGTAGTCAGTTCGTCACTGACGACCTTGACCAGCGCCTGGCCCGGCGAAAGGCTCTTGAGGACTTCCTGGCCGACGGCGCGGACCTTCACACGCTCGATCAGCGCCTTCACCACCGGCAAGGCCACGTCGGCCTCGAGCAGGGCGATGCGGACTTCGCGCAGGGTCTCGCGGATGTTTTCTTCGGTCAGCCGGCCGCGACCACGCAGGCGGTTGACGGTATCGGAGAGGCGTTGGCTGAGCGATTCGAACATGGCGAGTCGATGAATGCTGTAAACGACGGATTATAGCCGGACTTGGCCCTTGCCCGTACGACGGGTAATGCCAACGTGTCGCATTCACGCTTCCCGGCGGCTATGCCACACTCCGCGTCCATGATCGTCGCCATCCTCGCGCTCGCCGCCATCGCCCTCTACCTGTCCGCTGCAGGCGTCCTTGCACGGCCGCTGATGACGGGCGGTCAGCCGTTGGCGCGCGTCGGCATGACGATGGCGACACTGGCCGCGCTGGCCCACGCCGGACTGCTCCTGAGCGCCCATCGCGGCACGCTGGACCTGCATTTCTTCGCCGCCCTGTCCCTGGTGGCCTGGATCGCCTCCGCCCTGACCCTGGTGGTGAATCTGTCCCGCCCGGTGGCCGGGCTGGGCATCCTGATTTTTCCGCTGTCGGCGATCTTCCTTGCCATGGACGCGTTCATTGCGCCGCGAACTGCGCCGGAAGCCATGACCTGGCAGATCGAACTGCATGTGACGATCGCCGTACTCGCTTTTGGCATCCTCTCGATCGCCGCGGCGCTGGCGATCCTGCTGGCCATCCAGGAACGCGCCTTGCGGCGGAGCAAGTTCGGCCACTGGCTGCGCGCCCTGCCCCCGCTCACCCTCACCGAGGTGCTGCTGTTCCGACTGATCGCGGTGGGCTTCGTCCTGCTCACCCTGACCCTGGTGACCGGCACGCTGTTCGTCGGCAACCTGTTCAGCCAACACCTCGTGCACAAGACGGTGCTGTCGATCGTGGCCTGGATCGTCTTCGGCGTGCTGCTCTGGGGCCGCTGGCGTTATGGCTGGCGCGGCACGCGCGCGGTGAACCTCACCCTGATCGGCATGGGCGTGTTGTTGCTGGCGTTTTTCGGGACGAAGCTGGTGCTGGAGCTGATCCTGCACCGCACCGGCTGACGCCAGGCCCGCTCTGGGCAGGAGCCGATTCATCGGCGATCCCGCGGCAGCGGGCCAGGATGAGGCAAGCACCCATTCGCCGATGAATCGGCTCCTACATTTTCCTACTCGCGGCAGGCGTCGATGGCTTGCGATAGGCGTTCCACACCGATCACCTCCATATCGCCCACGCGCCCTTTCTTCGGCGCATTCGCTGCAGGCACGACGGCACGACGGAAGCCATGCGTGGCCGCCTCCTTGAGACGCTCCTCGCCGTTGGGCACCGGACGAATCTCGCCCGACAGACCTACTTCGCCAAAGGCGATGGATTTTTCCGGCAACGGGCGATCACGCAGGCTCGAGAGCACGGCCATCAGCACCGGTACGTCGGATGCTGTTTCCTGTACGCGAATGCCGCCGACGACGTTGACGAAGACGTCCTGGTCGTAGGCGGCAATGCCACCATGCCGGTGCAGCACGGCGAGCAGCATGGCGAGACGATTCTGCTCCAGACCGATCACGACGCGACGAGGATTGCCCAGCGAGGACTGGTCGACGAGCGCCTGCACTTCCACCAGCAGGGGACGCGTACCCTCACGCGTCACCATGACGGCACTGCCAGGCGTGGGGCCCGCGTGCGAGGAGAGGAAAATCGCCGAAGGGTTCGGAACTTCACGCAGGCCTTTCTCGGACATGGCGAAGACGCCGAGCTCGYTCACCGCGCCAAAGCGGTTCTTGAAGGCGCGCAGCACACGGAAGCGGCTGCCGGATTCCCCCTCGAAATAGAGCACGGCGTCGACCATGTGCTCGAGGACGCGCGGGCCCGCAATGCCGCCATCCTTGGTCACGTGGCCGACCAGGAAGACGGACGTGCCGGTTTCCTTGGCGAAGCGGGTCAGCTTCGCCGCCGACTCGCGCACCTGGCTGACCGAACCCGGCGCCGCGGTGAGCATTTCCGTCCAGATCGTCTGGATGGAGTCGATCACCAGGACACGCGGTCGCGCGGCCATCGCCTGCTCGAGGATGCGTTCTATGCAGGTTTCCGCCAGCGCGTGCAGGGGCGCCAACGGCAGGTCGAGGCGTTGGGCGCGGGCCGCCACCTGGGAAAGGGATTCCTCGCCGGTGACGTACAGGCTGGGAAGCACCGCGCCCAGCGTACCGAGCATCTGCAGTAGCAAGGTGGATTTGCCGATGCCGGGGTCGCCACCGATCAGGACGACCGAACCCTCGACGAGGCCGCCACCGAGCACGCGATCGAGCTCACCGATGCCCGTGTGCGTGCGTGCCTCCGCAGTCAGCAGGACGTCGGTGAGTGCCGTGATCCTGGGTGCACCGGCGGCTGCGCCGGCGTAGCCGCCGCGCTGCGCGCCGATCGACACGACCGCGGCGGGCTTGGCCGACTCGACGACGAAGGCGGACAGGACATTCCACACGCCGCATTCGGCGCATTGGCCCTGCCATTTGCTGTGCTCGGCACCGCATTCGGTACAAACGTAGGCGGTCTTGGCCTTGGCCATCGTGTCGTGGTCTTCCGGAAAGGGAGGGAGCTATATAACGCGACCGCGTCGCACGGAGCGATACGCAGGAAGCGAGGCAGCGATCAACTTTCGTCGTCGACGAAGAGTACGCGACGGGTCATGCCGCAGGTGAGGTCGTAGGAGATCGTGCCTGCGGCGGCAGCGACCGTCTCCACAGGAAGGCCCTCGCCCCAAAGCGTCACCCGGTCGCCGGTGCGTGCCTCGGGGACACCACGCAGATCGATCGTGATCAGGTCCATCGAGACGCGGCCCACCAACGGGGCGGCACGGCCGTTGATCAGGACAGGCGTTCCCGGTGCGGCGCTCCGCGGATAGCCGTCGCCGTAGCCGATCGCCGCCACGCCGATGTTCATGTCCTCGGGGCATTCGTAGGTGCCGTTGTATCCGACGCGCTCACCCTTCACGAGGCGGTTGATTGCCACGAGGCGAGTAGCCAGCGTCATCGCAGGACGAAACCCGAAGTCCGCACCGCTGCGACCTTCGACCACCGAGAGCCCATAAAGCAGACCACCCGTGCGGACCCAGTCGCCACGCGCATCGGGCCAACCCAGTACCGCCGCGGAATTCGACAAGGCGCGCGGGCCCGCCAGGCCCGCCGTGCCCTCGCGGAAGCGAGCGATCTGCAAGGCGGTCTCGCGGCCTTCGAACTCCTCCGACGAAGCGAAGTGAGTCATCAGCCCCAGCTCGCGATCGATCGCCGGCATGGCCAGCAAGGCGGCGTGGACTTCGCGCGCGCGTACCGGATCGAAGCCCAGTCGATGCATGCCCGTATCGACCTTGATCCACACGCGCAACGGCCCGCGCAGTGGATCGGCCTTGGCCAACCAGGGCAACTGGGCGTCATGATGGATCAGCGCATCCAGGCGGAGGCGCTGCATTTCCGCGATGTCGGAGGGGGTGTCGGGGCCGGAGAGCACGACGATGCGCTGGCGGTGACCGGCGGCGCGAAGACGCAGGCCGTCGGCAATGGCCGCAACGGCGAAGGCTTCCGCCTCGCCATCGAGCGCGCGGGCCACACGTTCCAGACCATGCCCATAGGCGTCGGCCTTGACCACAGCCATGACTTTGGCGTCCCCCGCCAGGGCGCGGACGCGGGCGAGATTGTGGCGCAAGGCGCCCAGATGGACGGTGGCAACGGTGGTACGGCTCATGGCTGGGACGCGGCAACGCTCGTAGGACAGACCACTCAGTCTATCCGCATCCATCGGGCAGTCGTGTGGCGCGGTCATGGCCATGGCGGGCACCCGGTCGGTGCCCGCCATGGCCGGGGTGTTACTTGGACAACTCGATCAGGGTCGAGGAGACCCAGCCTTTGTTACCCAGTTCGTCCTGCACTTCCCACATCATGCCGTCCTTCGCGCCGGTGGGATAAAGCATCATGCCCGGGTCCAGCGTCCGCACGGCGGTGCCGGTGCCCTTCGAGTTCGCGAGCAGACGACCTGGCTTCGCCACCGTGACGGCCTGTTGGGCATTGCTCGCCGACGCGTTGCCGTTGAGACCGCCGAGCTGACCGACCAGGTCGCTATAGGCCTGCAGATAGGCCATGGTGATCAGCTGGCCCATCTCGGTGTTCGCGTAGCCACCCACGCCCGCACCGCCGACACCGGAGCTGCCGAACAGCGCGCCCGAGGCATTGATGCCCAGATCGGTCTTCTTGGACTGGCCCTGGGCCATGGCGACCTGTTCGCTCGAACGCACATCGGTGATCGTCAGCGTCACGTCGGCGGTCTTCGTCTTGAAGCTCACATTGCTGGCGATGCGACCGACCTTGCTGCCCATCAGGCCGCCGAGCATCCCACCGACGCCGCCACCGGCCGCATCGTCGTTCTTCGAAATCAGGTCGGGAACCATGACGTAGTCGGCGGCTTTGATCTGGCCCTTGCCGACGTTCGACTGGACGCGCAGCTCGCCGCTCGCCCCGAGCGCCCGCTCCTTCATCGCCTGGTCGAGACCAGCGCCACGGTCCACCAGCGTGAAGCAGTGGGACTTGCTCACGAACACCTTGATCAGCTTCGACGGCGCCGGCAACTGCTGCGCGGTCCACCAGCTCACGCCGCCCTCCGGCTCTTCCACGGCAAGCGTGCCCAGTGGCTTCGCGCAAGTCGGGATTTCGGTCATCTTCTCGTCGCGCAGCGTCTGGGCGCTCTTGATCTGCGCCTGGGCAGCCGGAAAGGCCATCGCCATCGTCATCAACGCTACTGCACCGGCCATGCGCCGGGTTCTCGTGCCTTCCATATCATCAAGCCCCTTAGTGATCCGTTGAGTCAGAACAACACCGCTCTTCCCGGACCGGGATGAAGAGCGTGCACTCGCCCACACGCGCACGACGAAGAGACGGGCCTTCGCGACGGACATGGGTGAAACCTGGATTCGCACAATGAAGACATCCCCTGTCAGAAAGCCGGTCGAGTCACGGCAGCGTGTCGCATCCCCTGATACGTCACTGGGGTGCCCTCTGCGAGCGCAACCCGTTCGTGCCAAATGGTAGCAAGGGTTGATGACACGATCCACCTTGCCCACGGACAGCAAAACGCCCGGCGCGACGGGGCGGGCCATCGCCCATTCCGTCGCGCCGGGCGCCCTCCCCCGCTTACTTCGCCAGATCGAAATGCTCGGACGACATCCAGCCGCGGTTGCCGTGCTCGTCGTCCACTTCCCAGATCGCGCCCACCTTGTCGCCGGTGGGGTACACCGTCATTCCGGGATCGAGCGAGCGAACCGCCTTGCCCTTCATGCTGGCAGCGGGGAACATGCGCGTGGCCACGCGCACCGTGCCGGACTGACGGGCATTCGCCGCCGACGCATTGCCGGGCATACCGCCCATTTCGCCCACTAGCTTCGTGTAGGCGTCCAGATAGGCCATGGTGATGACCTGACCGATCGTGGTGTTCGCGTAACCGCCGATACCGGCGCCGCCCAGACCCTGGCTACCGAAGAACGAACCACCGGCGCCCAGGCCGATGTCGTTCTTCTCGCCGTGTCCTTCGGTCATCGCGACCTGCTCGGACGAACGAACGTCAGTCACCGTAAGCACGACATCGGAGGTCTTCGAGCTGATGTTGATCGCGCCGACAAGCGCGCCGGCGCCACCGCCGATAAGGCCGCCCGCAAGCGCACTGAGCGAACTACCGCCTGCATTGGCGTTCGTCGAAACCAGATCGGGAACCATGACGTAGTCCGCCGCCTTGACCTGCCCCTTGCCGAGGTTGGCGCCACCGCGAAGCTCGCCACCCGCCGCCAGCGCGCGTTCGCGCACCGCGGCATTCATGCCCATGCCGCGGTCCAGCAGCGTGAAGCAGCCGGACTTGTTGACGAACACCTTGATGAGCTTCGTCGGTGACGGCAGTTGCTGCTGGGTCCACCAGTGCACGTCGCCCTCCGGCTCGATCACCGAGAGTGTGCCCAGCTTGCGCGCGCAATGCGGGATCGCGGCGACCTTGGCCACGTGCTCCTTCTGCGTGCGCGCAACGAGCGGATTCGTCGCGGTGCATGCCGACAACGAAACAGTGATGCCAAGCGCAAGCGACGCCAGCGCGGCGTGCCTGGGGGTGATTTTCATGGTCGGTCCTGTCCTGTGCCACTCGAAAGAGCGCACGATGCTATCGACAGGACCGAAGTCCGTATGCGGGGAATTGCCCTAAAAGGCCGTACGAATCTGGCAGTGCGAATCGTCAGAGTTGCCTATACTCCGCACAGCGACGTCGTCTGACAGCAGCGTTAAGGCAGCGGTGTCGCCATCGCGGAATCCACCGCGCGCTGCGCAAGCGGCGCCATCACCGCGTAGCCCTGCGCATTCGGATGCAGGCCATCGTCAGTCAGCGCCTTGGCAAGAGCAGCACTGGCGTCGGCCATGGCGGGATAGTAGTCCAGGAGCACCAGATGCTCGCGTGACGCGTAGTCGCGAATCCAACGATTCAAGGCGAGAATCTGGGCAGGGGGACGTCGCTTCGTCTGCATCGCATCGACACAATCGCTCACCGGCAGCAGCGTGGCGAGCACCACGCGTATGCCATTGACGCGCGCCAGCTCGGTCATCGAGGAGAGATTGTCTTCGGTCATCGCCAGCGTCGAAGCGCCAGTATTCCCCGAAATATCGTTTGTCCCGGCCAGGATCACGACGACACTCGGTTTCAGTGCGATGACATCCGCACGAAAGCGAACGAGCATCTGCGGCGTCGTCTGCCCGCTGATACCGCGATTGATATAACCCTTCCCCGGGAAGAACTCGCCCACCGATCGCCCCCAGAAGTCGGTGATCGAATCGCCGAAAAAGACGACACGCTTCTCGCCCGGCTTCGGCGACGGAAGGGCCGCGTTGTCCGCGGCGAATCGAGCGAGCAGCGGCCAGTCGTTGAGGCGCTGCTCGATGTCGGCACGCTGGTCGGGCGTTGGATGGTCGGGCAGCGAGATGCGGACCAACTCCGTCGCCGACATCGCCGAGCCGGTGAAGCACATCGCCGCGAGTAGCAGGGTCTTACGCATCATGCCTGTCCGCCGGTCAGGCCGTGCGACGACGACGAGAGGAAACGATCTGCGCCAGACCCGTGACGACACCGGCGGCTGTGAAAATCCAGCCAAGGGACCACGAAGGATACGAGTAAACCATGGACGCTCCCGTCACCACGAAGAGGACCGCCATGGCGGGCTGGATGAGCCGCTGAGAGCGATAGATGCCCTGGTTCCGCAAGGTCACCAGCTGAAGCTGGGCAATGTCCTCGGCCACGGGACGGCAGACCGCTGAGCACGCGAGGCCATTCGTCACGGGTATCGCGCAGGCCACGCACGCTCCTTTGAAGCAACACCGGCAAACGCCCACCGCTTCGGCATCGTGATGTACGAAACAACGCATGGTTCCATCCCCTGACGATACGATTACCCCGAGCGGGGATGCCAACACGCTTCTCCGGGCAAGCCATGGCCAGCCGGCACGCCATGCCGATGCCGGACAGGCCAGCGCCGATGATCAGGACATCGTAGTGGTCGGTGGTCATACGCGCCCCCGCGTGTGCGGGAACAGCGTACGCCTTTCAGCCGTGTCAGTCGAAGGTGCCTACGTAGGAATCGGGCGCCCAGTTCTCGAACTTGGTGTAGTGGCCGAGGAAGGCCAGTTTCACGGTGTCGGTCGGGCCGTTTCGCTGCTTGCCGATGATGATCTCGGCCAGGCCCTTATCCGGCGACTCCTTGTTGTAGTAGTCGTCGCGGTAGATGAACATGATCACGTCGGCATCCTGCTCGATAGCGCCGGATTCGCGAAGATCGGACATCATCGGACGCTTGTCGGCGCGCTGCTCGAGGGATCGGTTCAACTGCGACAGCGCGATCACCGGCACGTTGAGTTCCTTCGCCAGAGCCTTCAGGCCACGGGAAATCTCGGAGATTTCCGTCGCGCGGTTCTCGCTGTTGCCTGGCACCTGCATCAGCTGAAGGTAGTCGATCACGATCAGCCCGAGCCCATGCTCACGCTGCAGACGTCGCGAGCGCGAGCGCATTTCCACCGGCGACATCGCGGGCGTGTCGTCGATGAAGATCTTCGCGTCAGACAGCATGGTGATGGCCGAGGTGACACGCGGCCAGTCTTCTTCAGCGAGATCGCCGTTACGCAGGTGCTGCGCATGCACGCGGCCGAGCGAGGAAATCAGACGGAAGGCCAGCTGCGACGCCGACATTTCCATCGAGAACACCGCGACGGCCTTCTTGCCGCGCATGGCGGCGGCTTCGGCGAGGTTCAACGCAAACGCGGTCTTACCCATCGACGGGCGTGCCGCGACGATGATGAGATCCGACGGCTGCAACCCGGAGGTGAGTTCGTCCAGATCAGTAAAGCCGGTGGACAGCCCAGTGAGCTGTCCACGCTTTTCGTAGCGCTCGGTCAGCATGCGGAACGCTTCGCCGACCGCTTCACGCACGGAGACGATGTCTTTCTTGCCGCGCGCACCGGATTCCGCGATGCGGAACACGCGCTGCTCGGCCAGCTCCATCACTTCCTGGACGCTCTTGCCCTCGGGACGGAAGCCATCCTCGGTGATGGACGTGCCGGCGTCGATCAGCATGCGCAAGACGGACTTCTCGCGAACGATGTCGCCGTAGGCGCCGATGTTCGCCGCACTGGGCGTGGAGTTGGCTAACTCCATGAGATAGCTGGCGCCACCGACCATCTCGGCCAGGTCGTTGGCGACGAACCATTCGCCGAGCGTGATCGCGTCGCAGGGCATGCCCTTGTTGGCGAGCTCGTTGATGGCCCGCCAGATGAGACGATGGTCCTTGCGGTAGAAATCGTCGTCGGTGAGCTTGTCGGCCACCTTGTCCAGCGAATCGGGCGAGAGCATGAGGCCGCCCAGTACCGCCTGCTCCGCTTCGATCGAGTTCGGCGGAATGCGCAGCGAGTCGAACGGCGTCGGCTCGCGCCGACGCTTGCGGTCACCGCGCTCGCCGCGTTCACCGCGCTCGGGATTGAAGGACATGGAATACCTCGTGTTGCTGACGGCGCCCCTGGCCGGGACGGCCTGGCCGTGCGGCCATGATACGCGGGGATGTCTCACCCGTTGAGAGGATAAGTCTGTGGATAACCTGTGGGCGAAACGGGCCGGAACGAGCCCCCAAACGAAAACGGGCGCCTTTCGGCGCCCGCTTCCGAGGATCGCAGGGGGATCGGAGCTTACGCGCCGACCACCTTGACCTTGACCGTCTGCTGGATGTCGGCGTGGAGCACGACAACTGCGTCGTACTCACCAACGTTGCGGTACGGGCCTTCGGCCTGGATCACTTCGCTCTTGTCGACTTCCAGACCCTTGGCGGTCAGGGCTTCGGCAACGTCACGCGGCGTGACCGAGCCGAACAGCTTGCCTTCCGGCGAAGCGTTGACTTCGATCGTGATCTCGGCGCCGTCCAGCTTGGCGGCACGAGCCTCGGCACCGGCAAGATGCTCCTTGGCCTTCGCTTCGTACTCGGCACGGCGTGCTTCGAACGCTTCGAGATTGGCGGCGGTCGCGCGAGCGGCCTTGCCAGTCGGAAGGAGGAAGTTACGGCCGTAACCCGGCTTGACGCTGACCTTGTCGCCGAGGTCGCCGAGGTTCTTCACCTTCTGGAGGAGGATGAGTTCCATGGTATTTCCTTACTTTTCGTTAGCACGGAATGGGCCCCGTGCAGCCAGGACGGTTGTCCGAAATGCCTGACACCAGCGCCCTCACCGGTAACGGGAGGGCGCTAGGGGATCAGACGTCGTGGTTGTCGGTGTACGGCAGCAGCGAGAGGAAGCGAGCGCGCTTGATCGCGGTCGCCAGCTGGCGCTGGTAGCGTGCCTTCGTGCCCGTGATGCGGCTCGGGACGATCTTGCCGTTCTCGGTAACGTACTGACGGAGGGTGTTGAGATCCTTGTAATCGATCTCTTTGACGCCTTCGGCGGTGAAACGGCAGAACTTGCGGCGGCGGAAGAATTTAGACATGGCTGTGATCCCCGATTAGTCGTCGCTGTCGCGATCGTTGTCGTTGTCGCGACCGCCGCGGCGATCGTCGCCGTCGCCGTCGTCGTCACGGCGACGCGAACCCTTCTGCTCGTCCTTTTCCTTGCTCTTGAGGATGAAGGACGGCTCGAGGTCGGCTTCGTCGCGGCGAACCACGAGGTGGCGCAGGACGGCGTCGTTGAAGCGGAAGCCCGTCTCGAGCTCGTTCAGGGCGTTCTGCGAAACCTCGATGTTCAGCATCACGTAGTGAGCTTTGGCGAGGTTGGCAATCGGGTAAGCCAGCTGACGGCGGCCCCAGTCTTCGAGGCGGTGGATCTTGCCGTTGTCGCCTTCGATCAGCGCTTTGTAGCGCTCGATCATGGCGGGCACCTGTTCGCTCTGGTCCGGATGGACCAGGAACACGACTTCATAATGACGCATGGTGACTCCTTGTGGATGCACCCCTTGCGGGGATGGCAGCCTCCCGCAACGTGCGGTGAGGCAAGAAGACCCTCCTTTGGGGAGAGCCAGCCGCGCATTGTAAGGAGAGACGGGGGGTTATCGCAAGGGCCGACGCCCTGGTGGGCGGATCGCCAGGGGCTGCAGCTGTCGGCAGGAGCCGATTTATCGGCGATCAGCGCCTGGCTACACCGCTCCGTTGGCTTTTGCCGATGAATCGGCTCCTACAGTGGGCCGATGGGCCCACACACCGCCGCTACGCGACGGTGAAACTCTCGCCGCAGCCGCACTCGCCGGTGGCGTTGGGGTTGTGGAAGACGAAGGAGGCGTTGAGGCCCTGGCGCTGGAAGTCGATCAGGGTGCCTTCCACCAGGGGCAGGCTCTTGAGGTCGACAACGACGCGGATCCCGTCGATATCCATGACCTGGTCGTCCGAGGCGATGGCGCCAGCCAGGTCGACCACATAGCCGAAGCCCGAGCAGCCCATCCGCTTGACGGAAAAGCGCACGCCGGCGGCCTCAGGGGCCTTGGCCAGGAAGGCGCGCATGCGATCGGACGCGGCGGGAGTGATCTGAATGCTCATGAAGACGTTTTTTTACCGTGGTATATCGGGAGAACGCTGCCGTTCACGTGGCCCTTACATTATCATGCAGGGTCGCGTCCCATGCGCCCTCTTTAAAGTGCGGTGCCTTTTCTGGAGTTTCAATCGATGACGGTGGTAAGCGTCAAGCAGGCTCTCGCAGGCGGCACGACCGCGGCGGAACACGAAGTCACTGTACGCGGCTGGGTCCGCACCTTGCGTGAATCGAAGGGCGGCCTGTCCTTCGTGAACGTGAGCGACGGTTCCTGCTTTGCCCCCATCCAGGTCGTCGCCACGAGCGATCTCGCCAACTATGAGACCGACGTCAAGCGGCTCTCGGCCGGTGCGGGCATCATCGTCACGGGCAAGCTCGTCCCCTCCCAGGGCAAGGGTCAGGCCTATGAGATCCAGGCCACGAGGGTCGAGGTCACCGGTTTCGTCGAGAACCCGCTCACCTACCCGATCCAGCCCAAGCAGCATTCCATGGAGTTCCTGCGTGAGGTCGCGCATCTGCGCCCGCGCACCAACCTGTTCGGTGCCGTGACCCGCGTCCGCCACACCATGATGATGGCGATCCATCGCCTGCTCACCGAGCAGGGATTTTTCTGGATCAACACGCCGATCATCACCACCTCGGACGCCGAAGGCGCCGGTGACATGTTCCGCCTGTCCACGCTGGATCTCGCCAACCTGCCACGCGACGACAAGGGCGGTATCGACTGGCGCAAGGATTTCTTCGGCCGCGAGGCGTTCCTGACCGTGTCCGGCCAGCTCAACGTCGAGGCCTACGCCCTGTCGATGAGCAAGGTCTACACCTTCGGCCCGACCTTCCGCGCCGAAAACTCGAACACCACCCGCCATCTGGCCGAGTTCTGGATGGTCGAGCCTGAAATGGCCTTCGCCGACCTCAACGACAACGCGGATCTCGCCGAGCTCTTCCTCAAGGGCATCTTCAAGGCGGTGCTCGACGAATGCGGCGACGACATGGCGTTTTTCGCCGAGCGCGTTCAGCCGGACGCGATCTCGCGCCTGGAAGCCTTCATCGCCAAGCCGTTCGAGCGCATCCAATACACAGAGGCGGTCGAGATCCTGCAGAAGTCCGGCAAGACATTCGAGCACCCGGTGGCCTGGGGCATCGACCTGCAGACCGAGCACGAGCGCTACCTCGCAGAGGAACATATCGGCCGCCCCGTGGTCGTCATGAACTACCCGGAAGAGATCAAGGCCTTCTACATGCGCCTCAACGACGATGGGAAGACCGTGGCGGCAATGGACGTCCTTGCCCCGGGCATCGGCGAGATCATCGGCGGCGCCCAGCGCGAAGAGCGCCTGGACTATCTCGACCGTCGCATGGATCAGTTCGGCCTC
This sequence comes from Luteibacter sp. P1_D3, assembly GCF_056406135.1. Lineage (NCBI taxonomy): Bacteria > Pseudomonadati > Pseudomonadota > Gammaproteobacteria > Lysobacterales > Rhodanobacteraceae > Luteibacter > Luteibacter sp. P1_D3. The sequence continues at coordinate 29,282 of NZ_JBFUAT010000001.1, forward strand.
GATAAGGACGTCTACAACTGGTATCGCGACCTGCGCCGCTACGGCACCGTGCCGCATGCCGGTTTCGGCCTTGGCTTCGAGCGCCTCCTCGTCTACGTGTGCGGCCTCGCGAATATCCGCGACGCCATCCCTTATCCCCGCGCGGCAGGGAGTGCCGAGTTCTAAGAACCACGACCCTTATGCCCTCTTCCCCCGTACGTTCCCTGCTCCTCGCCGCCGCGCTGCTCACGCTCGCGGCCTGCCACACGATGAAAGCCATCGTGCCGCCGAACTTCCGCCCGCCGGAGAATCCGTCGAACACGGTGGACCTCGCGCGCAAGGCACTCGACAACGCCACGCCCTGCTGCGGCAGCTTCGCCGACCTGTCCTACCAGGACATGCTGCCCTGGCAGCCGCAGCGCTTCTCGCTGGACAAGGACAGCCCGGTCGCCAACCTCAACGGTGACCGCAGCTACTTCCTGGCCTTCCGCCTGCCCGCCGGCGCGCAGATGCCGTACACCGTCGCGATGAAGGCCGAACTCAATGGCCGCTGGCTGAGCTCGAGCTATCTCTTCGCGCCCACGGTGGTGCTGCTCGACGACGCCTTCCAGCCCCTGCACGCCGAAGACATCCAGCTGTGCGAGTACATGGGCTGGACCAACGAAACGACGGGTGCCTTCGGCAAGTTCAAGGTCGAGGACGACAAGGCGCGGTACATGGTCGTGTATTCGTCGTCCAAGCAGCAGAAGAGCCAGACCTACTGGGAACAATCGCCCAGCAACTTCTCGGCAGAGGCGCCGGTGAAGATGGCCGCTGCAGGCAGCTTCAAGATTCCACATGGCCCGGATGGTGTGCTGTTCGTCGGCATGCAGAACGACACGTACAAGAAGGCGATCGGCAATGCCGTCTGCGACAAGGCCCAGCCGGGTAACGGCGTGATTTCCACGATCCGCCAGGTGGTCACCACCGACATCCTGGGCGACGGCAAAGACAAGAAAGAGCTGTCCAAGAAAGAAAACGGCAGCTGAGCGAGCATGCAGACCGCAGTCCTTCTCTATCTCCTCTTGCTGCTCGGTGCGGTGGCGGCCTTCGTCTTCCACTTCATCGCCCAGTGGCGGTTCACGTCCCTGCTGCGCCAGCGGTATCCCGACCAGTGGACGACCATCACCGAGGCCGACACCGGCCGGCCCAATGGCATGGCCAACTGGCTGCGCATGCGCCGCGTGCTGCGCTCCGATGCACCGGCCCTGTTCAACGACGACGACCTCAATCGCTGGCAGCGCTGGTGGCGCCGTGCGCCCTGGTTCGCATGGCCGTGCTGGTTCGCCGCGATGGCGCTACAGTGGTGGGCGATGAGACAGGCCTGACAGGCCGCCACCCAACCAGGGAGCACGCATGGATCTTCGCCTCACCGGTCGTCACGCGCTGGTCTGCGGCGCCTCCCAGGGCATCGGCCGGGCCACCGCCTTCGAGCTGGCCGAACTGGGTGCCAGCGTCACCCTGCTCTCCCGCTCCGCCGATGCACTGGTCGCGCTGGCTGCCGAACTGCCGTCGACCCACCCCGGACAGAAGCACCGTCACGTGGCCGTCGACATGCTCGACACCGACGCCCTGGCCGCCGCGATCGCCGAAGTGGTGAAGCTCAACGCAGTGCACGTGTTGATCAACAACAGTGGCGGACCCCCGCCCGGCCCGGCCTCGCAAGCCGAGCCCGATGCCTTCCTGGTCGCTTTCCGCCAGCACCTGATCGCGGCACAGGTGATCACCCGCGCCTGCCTTCCCGGCATGCGCGAGGCGCGCTACGGGCGCATCGTCAATGTCATTTCCACGTCGGTGAAAGAGCCGATCCCCAATCTCGGCGTCTCCAATACCGTGCGCGCCGCCGTCGCCGGCTGGGCGAAGACACTGTCGGCGGAAGTCGCGCCCGACGGCATCACGGTCAACAACGTGCTGCCGGGCTATACACGCACGCCGCGCCTGGAAGCCCTGGTCGAAGCCAGCGTCAAGGCCGGCCGCGGCCGCGACGAAGTCGAAAGAGGCCTGCTCGCGAGCGTTCCCGCGGCCCGCTTCGGTGACCCGGCGGAAATCGCCGCCGTGATCGCCTTCCTCGCCAGCCCAGCCGCCGGCTACGTCAACGGGGTGAGCCTCACCGTCGATGGCGGTCGCACGCGCAGTCTCAACTGAGGCGCGCCATGCTGATCCTCGCCAACCTCATCGATGGCCAATCGCGCGCGCCGCGCGGCAGCCGCTACCTGGACAGCGTCGATCCGGCCGTCGGCAGGCCGTTTGCGCAGTGCCCCGATTCCGATGCGACCGACGTGGCCGAAGCGGTCGCCGCAGCCTCCCGGGCCGCACCCGGCTGGGCGCAGACCCCGGCCGAGGCGCGCGGTCGCTGCCTGCAGCGTCTGGCCGACCTGATCGAAGCCCGTCTGGAGGCCTTCGCCGAGGCAGAATCGCAAGACAGCGGCAAGCCACTCACCCTCGCCCGCTCGCTCGACATCCCGCGCGCCATCGCCAACCTGCGTTTCTTCGCTGCCGCGGCCGGTCAGTGGAGCGGCGAGTCCCACGCCATGGAACAGGGCGCGATTAACTACACGCTGCGCCTGCCGCTCGGCGTCGTCGGCTGCATCAGTCCGTGGAACCTGCCGCTGTACCTGTTCACCTGGAAGATTGCGCCCGCGCTCGCTGCGGGTAACGCCGTGGTGGCCAAGCCGTCCGAGGTCACCCCATATACCGCGTGGCTGCTCGGCACGCTGGTCGCCGAGGCAGGCTTTCCGCCCGGCGTATTCAACATCGTGCATGGCACCGGTCCCGCCGTCGGCGAAGCCATTGTTACCCACGATGCCGTCAAGGCCATCTCGTTCACCGGCAGCACGCGCACCGGTATCGCCATTGCCAGCGCCGCGGCACCCCGGCTGAAGAAAGTCTCGCTGGAACTCGGCGGCAAGAATCCCGCGATCGTCTTCGACGATTTCGATTTTTCCGAAGCGGCCCTGGCGACGATCGTGCGCTCGGGCTTCGCCAACCAGGGCGAAATCTGCCTGTGCGGCTCCCGCCTCCTCGTCCAGCGCGGCATCTACGAGCGCTTTCGCGAAACCTACCTCGAACGCGTTCGCAAGCTGCGGGTCGGCGATCCTCTCGACGACAACAGCCAACTCGGCGCGTTGGTATCGGAGGCCCATTTCGACAAGGTCACTGCGTGCATCGCACGCGCCGTCGACGAAGGCGGCACGCTGCTGACAGGAGGCGAACGCGTCCTTGTCGACGGTCGCTGTGCCGACGGCTGGTTCGTCCAGCCGACGGTGATCGAGGGGCTCTCGAACGAGGCAGCGACGAACCAGGAAGAAATCTTCGGGCCAGTCGTCACCCTGATTCCCTTCGACACCGAGGCGGAGGCACTGGCCATCGCCAATGGCACGCCGTACGGGCTGGCCGCGTCCGTATGGACGCGCGATGTGTCACGCGCACACCGCTTCTCGGCCAGGCTCGACTTCGGCATCGTCTGGGTCAACTGCTGGATGCTGCGTGACTTGCGCACGCCGTTCGGTGGCAGCAAGCAATCGGGCATCGGCCGCGAAGGCGGCACCGAGGCCATGCGTTTCTTTACCGAGGCCAGGAATGTCTGCATCGACCATGGGCAATGACGTCATCCGCGCCGAGGGCGCACCAGCGCCGGTAGGCGCTTACCCGCACGCGCGACGCGTGGGCGACCTGCTGTTCCTCTCCGGCGTGGGTCCACGCGTACCGTCGACGAACGCGGTACCGGGGAATGTCGTCGATGCAGACGGCACGTTGGTTTCCTATGACATCGAAGCGCAGTGCAGGCAGGTGTTCGCGAACGTGCGGGCCGTGCTCGAAGCCAGTGGTGCGCGCTTCGAGGATCTCGTCGACGTGACGGTGTACCTCACGGATATGACGCGCGATTTCACGACGTACAACCGGCTTTATGCCGAGGCGTTCGCCGGTGTAGATGCGTGTCGCACGACACTGGGCATTACCGCGCTACCGACGCCGATCGCGATCGAACTGAAGTGCATCGCATCGCTGCCTCGGTAGGAGCCGATTCATCGGCGATCGGGTGCTCGCCGAAACCTGGCCCGCTGCCGCGGGATCGCCGATAAATCGGCTCCTACCGGGTTAGGGCGTCAGCGCCCTGGCAGCCTCGAGGCAAACCCGAAGCATGTCCCCGATCACCATCTGCACCTGCGCGGCCTTCTTCGGCAGGTACTCGAACGAGTCCTCGTCCATGTAGTTCAGCTGGGCGAGTTCGAGCTGGATGGCATCCACGCCTTCGGCCGGGCGGCCGTAGTGACGCGTGATGTACCCACCCTTGAAGCGTCCGTTCACGGCAAACGAATAGTCCTTCTGGCGCTCGAGCACAGCCGCCACGCGCGCCTGCAGATCGGGTGAGCAGCTGGCACCGTCGGCCGTGCCCAGGTTGAGATCCGGCAGGCGGCCTTCGAACAGCATCGGCACTTCGCTGCGGATCGAGTGACCCTCCCACAACACCACGCGACCGAATTCGGCCTTGAGGCGTGCCAGTTCGTCCGCCAGGGCCTGGTGGTACGGCTTCCACCAGCGCTCGACGCGGTCAGCGATGTCCGCGGCATCCGGCTCGGCGCCGGGGCGGTAAATCTCGCGGCCATCGAACAGCACCGTGGGAACCAGGCCCGTTTCATTCTTGCCGGGATAGAGCAGGTGCCCGTCCGACGGGCGGTTCAGATCGACCACGAAGCGAGAGGCGAAGGGCTTGATCACGCTGGCCCCCATGTCACGCGCGAAGTCGTAGAGCTCGGCGACATGCCAGTCCGTGTCCACCGAGCCCCGCGCCCGACGCTTCATGCGGGCGGCCATGTCATCGGGGATAGCGCTGCCGTTATGCGGCAGGCTGACCAGGAGCGGCGCGGTGCCGCGATGAAGGGTGTAAGGAATCATGGGGAGAGTGTAGCGCTCATCCGGGGACGCGATCGCCCATCAGGACCATCTCTTCGGCCGATGTCGGATGGACAGCCAGGGTATCGTCGAAGTCCGATTTACAGGCGCCCATCTTGATCGCCACGGCAAAGCCCTGGAGGATCTCGTCGACACCCGGGCCGAGCATCTGCATGCCGACGATCCGCGACTCCTTGCCCACGCAGATCAGCTTGAAGCGCGTAGTGATAGGCCGTCGGGCCAGCGCCAGCTGCATGGGCACGAACGACTGCTTGTACAGGTGCACCTCGGCCCCGTAGGCCTCACGGGCTTCCTGTTCCGACATCCCGATCGTCCCCAGCGGCGGGTGCGAGAAGACGACACTGGGAATGTTCTGGTAATCGAGCTTCGCCTCCGGCTTGCCGCCGAACAGGCGGTCGACCAGCTTGCGCGCCGCCGCCACGGCCACGGGGGTCAGAGCCATTCGCTCGGTCACGTCACCAACGGCGTAGACGCCTTCCACATTCGTGTTCTGCCAGTCGTCGATCGCGATATGACCGTCCGTTCCGGTGGTGGCCAGCCCGATGGTCCCGATATCCAGCGACGCCGTGTTCGCCTCGCGGCCAATGGCGACGATGAGGGCATCGAACGGACCGGGGTGATCGCCACGGTCGCAGTCCAGGAGAATCACGCCCTCCGCCTCGTGCGCGGCGACGATCTGGCACTCGTAGTGGATGCGGATCCCGTGCTGCTCCATTTCCTCGCCCAGGCCATACGCCATCTCTTCATCGAACCCGCCCATCAAGCGCCCGCGCACGTACATGTGCACGTCGCAGCCCAGCGCGCGGAGCACGCCGGCCAGTTCGACCGCGATGTAGCCGCCGCCGATGATCGCCGCGCGCTTCGGGCAGGCCCGCAGGTCGAAAAAGCCGTCGGAATCCATGGCCAGGTGAAACCCGGGCTTGGCGAGGTGCTTCGCTTTCGATCCCGTCGAAATGATGATGTGCGGCGCCGTCAGTTCGCGCTCGCCGGCGCGGACACGTCCCTTGTCGACGAACCGGCCGGTTTCGCGCACGACGGTGACATGGCCCTTGTCGAGAGCCTGCTGGTATTTACCGTGGATGCGCTCGATGTATTCGTCGCGGCGTTCGATGAAGCGCGGCCAGTCGAGACTGCCGGGCGTATCGTGAAAGCCGTAGTCCATCGCGATGTACTGCGCTTCGGCCATCTGCGCGGCATACCACATGGCTTTCTTCGGAACGCAGCCGACGTTGACGCAGGTGCCACCGAGTTCGCCGGGCTCGATCAGCGCGACCTTCACACCGTGCTTCGCGGCGCGAATCGCAGCGGCGAGGCCGCCGGAACCACCACCGATCACGATGAGGTCGAAGGCTTCCACGGTCATGTGTCGCTCCATCAAGTTCAATACGCCACCGTAGCAAAATCCGGCTCCTGGTAGGAGGCGATTCATCGGCGATTGGGTGCTTGCGAGTGACTGGCCCGCTGCCGCGGGATCGCCGATGAATCGGCTCCTGCCAAAGCCCGGAAAAGCGCGTCAGAGGCCGAAACGCGCCGGAGAAAATGGTGTGGGATCCAGCACCGGCGCGGGGCCGGCCAGCAGGTTCGCGACCAGTTCACCGGTGGCGGCCGACATGCTGATGCCGAGCATGCCGTGGGCCGTGGCGTAGGTGAGGTTCGACCACCGCGTGCTCGGCCCGATGATGGGTAACTCGTCCACGCTCATCGGGCGCCAGCCCCACCAGGGCACCATCTCGCCGCGACCTTCGGGTTCGTGCAGATACGTTGCCGACCCGCGACGAAGCGCGTCGAGCCGGATCGGATTGAGCCCTTCGGCGAAGCCGGAAAACTCCATGGTGCTGCCGAGCCGGAAGCCCGACACCCATGGCGTCACGCAGACGGCGGCTTCGCGTAACACGAGCGAATGCGTCGGCACGCGCGTGGGCGGCTGGTCCCACGTCAGCGAGTAACCCTTGCCCGGTTGCATCGGCAGACGGATGTCCAGCAACTTGCCGACCAGGGGCGACCACGCGCCAAGCGCCATGACCACGCGATCCCCGCTGAACACGCCGCCCGTGGTGCGAACGTGCGAGATGCGTTCGCCGTCGAAAACAAACTCATCCACGCGCGCACCGGTTTCGATCGCGCCGCCGAGCTCGCGGACGCGTCGCGACAGCTCGGCCACATAACGGTCCGGCCGCAGCCGCGCGTCACCTGGATGCAGGAGGCCACCGACCACGCCATCGCGCAGCGCGGGCTCGAGCGCGAGGACGTCGTCGCCCTTCAATACGCGAACGTCCATGCCCAACCGACGCAGCAGTTCGACGTGCGGGCGATCGCCCTGCAGCGTCCGGCCGTCGCGATAGACGTACAGCTCACCGACTTCCTCGAATTCACACGCCATGCCCTCATCGGCGATGAGCTCGCCAAGCAAGGCGCGCGAGCGGTTGAGAATCGCGCCCCGCGCCTCGCCGGCGTAGTGGTAATCGCGCCAGGTGCAGTGACGGGCGAAGTCGAGCATCCAGCGCGCCCGGGCGGGATCCGGGCGAGGGTTGACGTAAAGGGGTGCATCACGGCGCAACAGCGAGCGAAGCGCCGTGCCGACCATGCCCGGCATGGTCAGCGGGCCGGCGTGACTGGGAGTGATCGTGCCGCAGTTGCCATGGGAGGCGCCGTTACCGGGCAGGCCCTGCTCCAGCACCCGCACGCTCGCCCCGGCCTTGAGCAGGTAAAGCGCGCAGGCCAGGCCGATCACACCTCCGCCCATGATCAGTACGTCGCTTCGGGATCTATCCATCGACGAAGTTTAACGGCCGACTGCGACCGGGTGGCCTGTCCGCCAGATGAATTCGTGCTCTTTGCGAGGTGTTCCACGCAACCTATTGATTTGATAACCTCGACGCGCCGCTCCAGCAGGGGGAAACGCCCGATGTTCGCCGTTGTTCCAGCCCGTTCGCTCCACCCCGCCCGCTTGCTCGGTCCGCTCCTGCTCGCCTCGGCGCTCAGCCTGCTGGTCGCCTGCGGCAGCGCGCCGCCCAAGCGATCCTCATCCCAGCAACGCAATCCGGCCTCCGCCGTGCCGCTGGCCAAGAATCTTTCGTGGTCCAACCGTCCGGCCGAGGCACCGCCCGCCGACGCGGCCAACGACGTCCTGTTCCGCGCCATCGGCCTGGTCGGCACGCCTTACCGCTGGGGCGGAAACACGCCGCAAGGCGGCTTCGACTGCAGCGGCCTGATCAACTACATCTACCTGACCTCGACCGGCGTACGCCTGCCGCGCACCTCTGGCGAAATGGCCGCGCTGGACAAGCCCAAGGTCGACGAATCGCAGCTGGCCAGCGGTGACCTCGTGTTCTTCGGCCGCGGACACGTGACCCACGTCGGCGTCTACGTCGGCAAAGGCCGGTTCGTGCACGCGCCCAATTCCGGCGGTACGGTACGTCTCGACGACCTCGATGGCGCGTACTGGAAGCAGAACTTCGTCTACGGTCGCCGTGTCCTAAACTGAACCGTTGGCAACGAGCACCCCTATCCCCCGCGATTTAGATTGTGTGCGATTTAATTGCGTGCTTAACTATCTCTCGTGGCCCGGCACCGCCGACGCCCTCCCCCATCACGAACGCCAAGGACATTGATCATGAGCAACCTCTCGAACCTCAAAGAAGTCCTCTACACCGCCCACGCCAAGGTCGCCGGTGGCCGCGAAGGTCACGTCGAAAGCGATGACGGCCTGATCAAGCTCGACCTGCGCCTGCCGAAGGAAATGGGCGGCAACGGCGGCGGCAGCAACCCCGAGCAGCTCTTCGCCGCCGGTTACGCCGCCTGCTTCGAAGGTGCCGTCCGCTTTGTCGCCGGCCAGCAGAAGGTCAAGGTTGACGGCGCCTCGGTCGCCAGCTCGGTCGGCATCGGTCCGCGCAACGACTCCGGCTTCGGCATCAAGGTGAAGCTCGAAGTCACCCTGCCGGGTGTCGAAGACGCCACCGCCCTGGAGATCGTCAAGACCGCCCACGAGAAGGTCTGCCCGTACTCGCACGCCACCCGCGGTAACGTCGATGTCGATATTTCGGTGAACGGCAAGACGGTCGCGTAACCCGGTTCTTCAACCACCCGGTTCGACGAAACGGCGCCTTCGGGCGCCGTTTTCGTTGCATGGCAGGACTTTCGGCACGCGGCAGTGCCGTCCAACGGGCGCACCTTCGCATGGCCGGACCACCATCGCGAGGGGATCGCCATGACAGCGCTCGACAGGCAGGCTCGCCTTGCCGGACTCCTGTACCTGCTGATCTGCCTGGTCGGCCCGCTCCGCCTCATCTACATCCCCACCACGCTTTTCGCCACCGGTCATCCGGCCGAGACCGCCGCCAACATCGCGGCGCACGAAACCCTGTTTCGCTGGGGCATGGCTGGTGACCTGTTCATCGGGACCGTGCTGATTTTCGTCGTGCTTGCGCTCTACCGCTTGTTCAAACCCACCGGTCCTACGCTGGCCTTCCTGGTGGTCATCCTCGGGGGCCTGCTTCCGTCGGCCATCTATTTCATCAACATTGCCAACGATGCCGTGGCGCTCGTCCTGGTCAAAGGCGCGCCCTTCCTCGATGCCTTCACCCAATCCCAGCGCGAATCGCTCGCCATGCTCTTCCTGCGTATGCATCGGGAAGTCATCACCGCGGCGGAAACCTTGTGGGGCCTGTGGCTCATCCCTCTGGCCTTGCTGGTCTGGCAGTGTGGCTTCCTTCCACGCATGCTGGCCGTCTGGCTGGTCCTGAACGGGCTCGCGTACATCGCCCAGAGCGTCGTGGGCTTCGTCATGCCGCAACTCTCGGACAGCCTCGACGGGATCTGTTTTCCGCTCCAGCTAGGCGAGATCGCCTTCATGCTCTGGCTGGTCGCTTTCGGCGCACGGCGCCACGTCCTGATGGGGAGACCCAACGCGTGACCGCGCTCGAAGACATCCGGGTACCGCTACGCGTCAAGCTGGCCGGCATCTGGGCATCGCTGATGGCCTGCTACATCTACGGGGATTTCTTCGGCCTGTTCGCGCCCGGACGGCTGCAGGACATGATCGCCGGCAACTTTGGGCCCCTGGGACCCACGACACCGGGCATCCTGGTGGGGGTAAGCCTGATGATGGCGGTGCCCGCCCTGATGATCTTCGGCTCCCTGGCCCTTCCGGCGGCCATCTGCCGCTGGACGAACATCGTCTTCGGCGTGGTCTACACGGTCATCATGCTGCTGACGATGCCCGGCGCCCCGGCGTTTTACGTGACGCTGGGCGTTGTGGAGGTCTTGCTCACGGCGGCGGCGGTGGTCTACGCGTGGCGTTGGCCGAAAAGCATGTAAATTCGGCAATCGTTGCCAATTAACCCTCCGCGGCCTTCCCATCCGGGCGGCGGGACCACATGATGCGGCATGACGCCAGCCCGCCGGATGCGGCGCTGAGCACTATCATTGACGTGTGAGGAATCGCCGGGGAGCGAGCAGCATGCAAGGAGCGACCAGGGAGCGTGTGCCGTTGGGACAAGTCCTTGCAGTGGCTGCGGCTTACGCCGCCTGCTACGAGGTGGCCCGCTATTTTTCGTATTCCCACTGGATTCTCACGGCGGGACTTCGCCTGGCCTGCCTGCTCCTGGTGCCCTACCGCTTCTGGCCCGCCCTCATTCTGGGCGAGTCGGTGCCGGTCATGCAGAACGCCCTGCTTCACGGCGAGGATTTCGGCTGGGCATGGGCTTCCGTCTCCGCCATTCCGTTTATCCCGCTGTGCATGCCCTTCGTCAAAGCCATCCGGGAGAGGATGCCGCTCTACGACGCCAACGGGCAGCTCAACGCCAATACGATCCTTTACGCCACGCTGGTCTGCGCCCTGGTCACCGCGGTGCGTACCGACGCGGCCGTCTTCGCCGCGCTGATCGTGAACCCGGACGGCTGGGAAGCCTGGCGTGCCGAAGGCTTGATCGACTTCCTGGCCTACGTGCTCGGCGCCTACCTGGGCGCGCTCAGTCTGGCGCCGATCCTCCTGGCGGTCAGCGAATGGTTCCGTGAAAGCCTGTCCTGGAAGCGCCTCCTCGCCAGCAGGCTGACCCGCGACGTCGCCCTGGGTGCCTTGCCGCTTTTCATTCTCTTTGCGGCCACTGCATCGGTGTCGACCGGCCTGACCCTCGACGTGCTTCGCCTGGCGATCGCCGCACCGGTGATCGCCCTCACCGCACGGCACGGGTGGACGGGCACGGCGATCGGCGGACTGCTCGCCAGCGTCGCCCTCGCCACGACCTCCGCGACTCTGCTCGACCCGGCAATGATCCGCGCGCAGGTCATCGTTGCGCTGGTCATCTCCGGCAGCCTGATCGTCGGCATCAGGAAGTCCTCCACCGCCGTGGATCGACACGTAGCGCACCCGACGATCCATCCCTGATCGCAAGAAACTAGCGACGCGACCCGACGTCACGAAGGGTCGCGCCGCTCAGCGGAATTACGCACCGCCGACGCTGCACTCGCGCGGATTGGTGCACTTCACGGCAACCATCTGCAGCGCGCCGTCCGACGGCCGTGCTGCCTGTGCCGTGGCGCTGTGGTCCTGCATCGAGCGATGCGTGACGGAAGGTGCGTCGGTCGAGAAGGCGGAGGCGGCGGCGAACGACACGACGACGAGCGAAACGATGCGCAGGGAGAGGTTCATGAGAGTGTCCTTGGTCTGATGGGATAGGCCTGCGTGGATACGCAGGCATCGCGATGATCGCACCCAGCAGAGTGAAGGACGGGCTGATACGGCAAGGCTGGCAAGCCTTTGCCGAATATGTACATTTCCGGTGCGCAGGCAAAAAAAAAGGCACCCGAAGGTGCCTTTCTCGTTGCGCCGGGCTAGCCGATCAGTGAGCGGCGTCGCCGTTCGGATGCGCGTGGCCGTGCTCGATTTCTTCCGGCGTGGCATCGCGGACGTTCTGCACGTCGACATTGAAGGTCAGGGTCTTGCCGGCCATCGGGTGGTTGAGGTCGACGTCCACCACGCTGGAACCGATCTTCTGTACGACGACGACGCGGTTGCCGCCTTCCTTCAGCGACAGGACGGTCGAGGTGCCGACCTTCAGGCCCTTGCCCTGCTGCGGGAAATACTTCTTGGGCACGCGCTGCGTGAGGCCATCCTGGCGCGGGCCGTAGCCCTGCTCCGGCTCGATCGTCACGTCGAAGGTGTCGCCGACGGATTTGCCTTCCAGGCCGGCTTCCAGGCCCGGGATCAGCTGGCCGTGACCGAGCAGGATCCAGAGCGGCTCGCCACCCTCCACCGAGCTTTCGACCTGCTCACCGTTGACGGTGAGGGTGTAGTGGAACGAGATGACCTTGTCCTTGCCAGCCTGCATGATCGTTTTCTACCGGATGAAAACCGGGCATTTTACCGGCCGCCGGGCCCGGCGTCACGCCGCATCGCGCTTCTTTCCGAAACCGACGCCGCGGGCCTCCGGCCCCAGCCAGGTGAGCAAGGCCAGCAGGACGGCGACCGCCGCGATCCAGGTCGACATGGCGAAGGCGAAATCGCCGCCGCGCTGGGCGGCGATCCAGGTTTGCGCCGTGGCTGTGATCGCCGCCAGCAGGTTACCCATCTGGTAGGCGAACCCCGGCAAGGTGCCGCGCACCGCGTCCGGCGACAGTTCGTTCAGGTGGGTCGGCACGACGCCCCAGGCGCCCTGCACCATCACCTGGATGAGGAAGGCGCCCAGGCCGAGGAAAAGCAGCGAGCCGCCGTACGCCCACAACGGGATCACGGGGATCGCCAGCAAGGCGGCGATGATGATCGCCTTGCGCCGGCCGATCCGCTCCGACAGCGAGCCGAAGGTGAGGCCACCGAAGAGCGCACCGAGGTTGAGCAGCGCCGTAAGCATGAAGGCGGTACCCGAGCCTGCCGGGATCTTCAGCGTCTCCTGCACGAAGGTGGGGTACATGTCCTGCGAGCCGTGGCTGAACATGTTGAAGGCCGCCATCAGCAACATCATGTAGATGAACCGCTTCCAGTTGCCGCGCATCGACACGAACACGCTCTCGCGGGCCTCGGTGCGACGCCCTTCCCAGACCGGCGATTCCGGCACCTTGCGACGGATGTAGAGGACCAGCAGGGCGGGAGCGGCGCCGACGATGAACAGGCCCCGCCAGCCGATATGGTCGACCAGCAGCCAGTTGGCCAACGCGGCGAGGAAGAAGCCGCAGGGATAGCCGCTTTGCAGCAGACCGGAGACGAAACCGCGCGATGTCGCGGGGATGGACTCCATCGCCAGCGAGGCACCGATACCCCACTCGCCACCCATCGCGATGCCGAAAAGAAAACGCAGGCCGAGCAGGATGCCGAGGCTCGGCGCGAACGCGCACGCGACCTCAAGCACCGAGAACAGCACGATGTCGAACATCAGAACGGGACGGCGCCCGTAGCGATCCGCCAGCCGTCCGAAGATGAGCGCACCGATCGGTCGCGCGGCCAGGGTCAGGAACAGACCGTAGGTGACCTCCTGCTTGGAGACGTTGAATTCCTTCGCCACGGCGAGGATGACGAAGGTGAGCAGGAAGTAGTCGAACGCGTCGAGGGTCCAGCCAAGAAAGCTGGCGATGACGGTATGCCGCTGGGTCGAATCGAGTTCACGCAGCGCGGCGGGAAGCGGCATCAGATATTCCTCAACGCGGATTCAGGCGGCGCCGACGGTAGCACAGCGCGCGGAAATCCAACGCCCGCTTGACGGCAGGCCCACAACCCGTGGATACACTGGGGGGGCGTCGTCCCACGACGGACGCCCAACCACGACAGACGGAGGACTCATGAAGTTTTCGTACTCGCTCGCTTCGTTCGCTTTGATTGCCGGCCTCGGTATCGGCACCGCCCTCGCGCAGGATGCCGCTGCGTCGAGCGACGCGCCCGCGTTCTCGGATCTCTCCAAAGACGGCAAGTTCATCACCCGCAAGGACATTCCGGCGGATAACGAGCGTCTGAAGCAGCTCCGTATGCATATCGGCGATAACGACACGGACCACAACGGGAAGATCGACGAGAAGGAGTACAACGCGTACCTCTCGAAGGACAACCCGCTCAACAAGAAGTAATTCCGAATCGGCCGGGCACGAGGGATGTGCCCGGCTCTTTCCAGGACGGAAACGACCCTCATGACCCCCGACACCAGCACCCGGCGACGCATCGCCTCGCGGTTCAGTCGCCGCCGCGACCGGATCTACATCCACGGCAAGCTCGCCACCGACCCCGTCTACGCCGCCACCGCGACCGCCATTGCCGGACGGCGCCTGCCGCTGCTGGATATCGGCTGTGGCCTGGGCCTCCTCGGGCACTACCTTCACGCCTGCGACGCGCTGGACGGCTACCTCGGCCTCGACCACGACCCCGAGAAGATCGCCACGGGCCGGGCCGCGGCGGACCGCGCGGGACTGGGTGCCAGCATCGCCCTTAGCGAGGTCGACGCCACGACGCCCCAGGCGATGCGCGGGCACGTGGCCCTGCTGGACGTCCTCCATTACCTGCCAGAGGACCGCCAGGCGGAGCTGCTGGCGTACGCCGTGGATCACCTCGCGGACGATGGCGTGCTGATCCTGCGCAATGTGATCCGGGACGGCACCTGGCGCTATCGGGCCACGGTGTGGGAGGAAAAATTCATCGAGGCAGTGGGCTGGATCCCTGGCGGGGCGCAGTATTTTCCGACCGAGGACGATATTCGCGGGGTGCTCGAGCCCCGGGGTATCCGGGTGGATTTCAGGCCCTTGTTCGGGCGGACGCCGTATAACAGCTATCTGATGGTGGCTTCGCGGCGGGGGTGAGGCCTTGAAGAGCATCGCCGATGAATCGGCTCCTACCTGTCTGCACAGGCCCTGGT
>NZ_JBFUAT010000001.1:44054-432481 GCF_056406135.1 Luteibacter sp. P1_D3
CTGTCTGCACAGGCCCTGGTAGGAGCCGATTCATCGGCGATGCTCTTCCCTCGTCCAGGGCCAGGCGCATTGTGCGCCGCAATAAGGTATACTCGGCGGGTCGTGCTTGCGCTCCGACTCCCTTGCGGACCCCCGGCGTGGAGATTCTCCCGCCCGTTCCCCCACCCTCGGAAGCGCGCTCGACACCGGCCAGCCTGCTGTCTTCGTCATGGTTAGCGGCCGCCAATCCATCGACTTGTAGCGCGGTTCCAGGGAACGCTCGAGTCACGCAGGAGCTTCACTCCATGTCATTCGATTCGCTGGGCCTTGCGCCCGCGTTGCTGYGCGCCCTTTCCGAAGCCGGCTATGAAAAGCCGACTCCGATCCAGTCCGCGGCCATTCCCCTTGTCCTCGCCGGCAACGACCTCATGGCCGCCGCCCAGACGGGTACCGGCAAGACGGCCGCGTTCGCGTTGCCGCTGCTGCAGCTGCTTTCCAAGGACGACCGTAGCGATACGCGTCGCCCGATCCGCGCTCTGATCCTCACCCCGACCCGCGAACTCGCCGCCCAGGTGCAGGAAAACCTGCGCGACTACGGCAAGTACGTCCGCCTTTCCAGCACCGTCATCTTCGGCGGCGTCGGCATGGGCAATCAGCTGCAGGCACTGCGCCGCGGCGTCGACATCGTTGTCGCCACGCCGGGCCGCCTGATCGACCACATGCAGCAGCGCTCGGTCGACCTCTCCAAGGTCGACGTGCTCGTCCTCGACGAAGCCGACCGCATGCTCGACATGGGCTTCCTCCCGGCGCTCAAGCGCATCCTCGCCGCCGTGCCGCGCCAGCGCCAGACGCTTCTGTTCTCGGCCACGTTCGCGCCGGAAATCAAGGCGCTCGCGCAGCAGTTCATGCGTGATCCGAAGGAAGTCTCGACCACGCCGGCCAACACCGTCGCCAACACGGTCACGCACCGCGTGCACCCGGTCGACGCGGCCAACAAGCGCGACCTGCTGCTGCACATCCTTTCCCAGGACAGCCGTCGCCAGACGCTGGTCTTCGGTCGCACCAAGCACGGCGCCGACAAGCTCGTACGCCACCTGGAACAGTCCGGCATCAAGGCCGCGGCGATCCACGGCAACAAGAGCCAGAACGCCCGCACGCGCGCCCTGTCGGACTTCAAGACCGGCCGTGTCACCGTGCTCGTCGCCACCGACATCGCCGCGCGCGGTATCGACATCGACCAGCTGCCGGTGGTGATCAACTTCGATCTGCCGATGGTGGCCGAGGATTACGTGCATCGCATCGGCCGCACCGGCCGCGCGGGCGCCGAAGGCCAGGCCATCTCGCTCGTCAGCCACGACGAGTCGGGCCTGCTGCGCGACATCGGTCGCCTGCTCAAGACCGACCTCGAAGTCGTCAACGTCCCGGGCTACGAGCCGAGCACGCCGCTGCGCATGGACGCCGGTGCGCCGCGTCCGAAGCAGCAGCCACGTCAGCCGCAGGCCTCGCGCAACCAGGTCGGCCAAGGCCGTTCCGGTGGTGGCCAGGGTCGCTCGGCTGGCGGCCAGGGTCGCTCGGCCAGCAACGGCCAGGGCCGTTCCGCTGGCGGCGAAGCTCGCCAGGGTGGCGGTGGTTCCAGCGCCGGTCGTCCGTCGTCGCATCGTCCGCACGGCCATTCGGCCGCGGGCACCGGCGAGAACACCGGCAACCACAAGCGTCGTCGTACGCGTACCGGTCCGGCCACCAACAAGGCCTGATCGATCGCTCAGCCCTGCGCCCTGATTTTCGCGGTGAGCACGTGGTCTTCCCACAGCCCGTCGATCTTCAGGTAGCGCTTGGCATAGCCTTCCTTCTCGAAGCCCAACCGCTCGAGAAGGCGGCCACTCCGGTCATTGCGTGGCATGTAATTCGCCATCACGCGATGGAAGTCCAGAGGGCCGAACGCATAACGGATAGCGGCGTCCAGGGCCTCGTACATCAGGCCCTGCCCTTCGTGTTTCCGCGCAATGCCGTAGCCAAGATGGCAGGCCTGGAAGACGCCACGGACGACGTTGGCCAGGGTGAATGTCGCGATGATTTCGCTACTGTCGGGCGTCAGCACGACGAACGGAAATCCGCGATCCGCCCTTGCCGCCTCGAGGCCCGCCTCGATGGCGAGCCGGCAGCCGTCCGCGGTGTAGTGCGACTCGGTGCGCAAAGGCTCCCACAGCCTGAGGTGCTCCCGGTTCTCTATCCGGTAACGGCGTAGCAACTCGGCCTCGTCCACATCCAGCAGGCGAATCACCGTTCGCGGTGTGCGCATGCGGATCGGTTCGCTCATACCGCGAGTGCCTTCGCGTGATGACGCAGGTGATCCTCGACGAAGCTCTGGATGAAGTAATAACTGTGGTCGTAACCCGGCTGCATGCGCAACTGGAGCGGCTGGCCCGCTTCTTCACACGCGGCCTCGAAACGCTGGGGCTGCAACTGGTTTGTCAGGAAGCCATCGGCTTCACCCTGGTCGATAAGGATACGACCGTCGAAGCGCGCACCGTCGCGAACGAGCTGGGTGGCGTCGTGCAGGGCCCATGCCTTGCGATCGTCGCCGAGATATCGCGGGAACGCCTTCTCGCCCCAGGGCACGGTGGCAGGCGCGACGATCGGTGCGAACGCCGACACCGAACGATAACGGCCCGGGTTACGCAGTGCGATGGTCAACGCACCGTGTCCACCCATGGAATGGCCGAAAATGCCTTGCCGGCTCATGTCCAGGGCGAACCGTTCCGAGACCACCCGGGGCAGTTCGTCGACGACGTAGCTGTACATACGAAAACGTGAAGCCCATGGGGCTTCGGTGGCGTCCAGGTAGAAGCCTGCGCCCTCACCGAATTCCCAGTCACCGGTGGCGCCTTCAATGCCGGTCTCGCGTGGACTCGTGTCGGGCATCACCAGCGCTATACCCAGCTCGGCGGCGGCGCGTTGCGCGCCAGCCTTGATGGTGAAGGTTTCAGCGGTACACGTCAGACCGGCGAGGTACCACAGGACAGGAACAGGCCCGTTTTCGGCCGCCGGAGGCATGAAAACCGCAAAACGCATCGTACCGCCGCACGCCTCGGATGCATGGGAGTAAAACCCCTGAAGGCCGCCGAAGCAGCGTTGTTCCGAAATCGTCTCGATCGTCGTCATGCCCTTCTCCCTACGAAAGCTGACCGGGAAGTGTAACGCCGACGCAACAAGTGGCTATGGCCCGCCTCACCAGGCGCCCATCGCTGCTACAATACCGCTACTGCCCGGCGCCGCTTCCGCCGCCGCGCCCCCTCTTCGAGGTCGCCATGTCATCCCCCGATACAGATAACGCTCCGGCCCAGCCCGGTTTTAGCGCGCTCGCGCTCGACGAAAAAGTCATGCGCGTCCTGGCCGAAGTCGGCTACGAAGTGCCGTCGCCGATCCAGGCCGCCACCATTCCGCCGCTGCTCGAAGGCCGCGACGTCATCGGCCAGGCGCAGACCGGCACCGGCAAGACCGCTGCCTTCGCGCTGCCGGTGCTCTCGCGCATCGACCTGAAGCCCGGCAAGCCGCAGGCGCTGGTTCTCGCGCCGACCCGCGAGCTCGCCATCCAGGTCGCCGAAGCCTTCCAGAAGTACGCCACCTACATGCCCGGCTTCCAGGTCCTGCCGATCTACGGCGGCCAGAGCTACGGTCCGCAGCTGCAGGGCCTCAAGCGCGGCGCGCAGGTCATCGTCGGCACGCCGGGTCGCGTCATCGACCATCTCGACAAGGGCACGCTGGATCTCTCCGGCCTGCGCTTCCTGGTGCTCGACGAAGCCGACGAAATGCTTCGCATGGGCTTTATCGACGACGTCGAGAAGCTGCTGCAGGCCACGCCGAAGACGCGTCAGGTCGCCCTGTTCTCCGCGACCATGCCGGCGCCGATCCGTCGCATCGCGCAGACCTACCTGAAAGAGCCGATCGAGATCACGATCAAGAACAAGACCACGACCGCGGCGAACATTCGCCAGCGTTACTGGTTTGTCAGCGGCGTGCACAAGCTCGACGCACTGACCCGCATCCTCGAAGCCGAAAGCTTCGATGCGATGATCGTGTTCACGCGCACCAAGCAGGCCACTGAAGAACTGGCCAGCAAGCTGCAGGCAAGGGGTTTTGCCGCGGCTGCCATCAACGGCGACATCGCCCAGGCGCAGCGTGAGCGCGTGATCGACCAGCTGAAGACCGGCAAGCTCGACATCCTCATCGCGACCGACGTGGCCGCCCGCGGCCTCGACGTCGAGCGCATCAGCCACGTGCTGAACTACGACATCCCGCACGATACCGAGTCGTACGTGCATCGCATCGGTCGCACCGGCCGCGCCGGTCGCAGTGGTGAGGCGATCCTGTTCGTCACGCCGCGCGAGAAGAACCTGCTCCGCCAGATCGAGCGCGCCACGCGCCAGCCGATCGAACAGATGCAGTTGCCGACGATCGAAGCGGTCAACGACACGCGCATCAACAAGTTCAACCAGAAGATCACCGACACGCTGGCGACGGGCGACCTCGGCCTGTTTCAGCAGATGGTCGAGAAGTTCGAGCAGGAGCACAATATTCCTGCGATCGAGATCGCGGCCGCGCTGGCCAAGATCGCCCAGGGCGACCAGCCGCTGCTGCTCGAGCCGCCGGCCAAGCGCGAATACACCGAGCGTCCGCCGCGCGAGTTCGATCGCGAGCGTCCGCAGCGTGATTTCGACCGTGACCGTGGTCCGCGCGACAGCGGCGGCGACTTCAGCGACCGTCGTCCGGTTCGTGAAGGCATGCGCCAGCCGCGTCCGCACACCACGGAAGCCGGCAAGCGCACGTATCGCATCGAAGTGGGCCACGAGCACGGCGTCAAGCCGGGCAACATCGTCGGTGCCATCGCCAACGAAGGCGGCGTCGAGGCCAAGTTCATCGGTCGCGTGAGCATCCGTGACGACTACAGCCTGATCGACCTGCCGGACGGCATGCCGCCGGAGGTCTTCACCCACCTGAAAAAGGTGTGGGTGGCCCAGCAGCAGCTGAAGATCGCCGAGTGGGATGGCGTGGAAGCTCCGCAGAGCGGCAATGCCTCGCGTCCGCCGCAGCGCAGCTTCCGTCCCCAGGGCGCCCGCCCCGGTGGCCACGGTGGCGCTGGCGGTCCTCCCGGTGGCGGCAAGCCGCCGCGCAAGAAGCGCGATTACTGAGTAACGAAAAAGGCACCTTCGGGTGCCTTTTTTTATGGCTCCCACATTTCCAGGGTGAGCGGCTGCATCCCGTGCTTCACCCGCGCCTTGTCGCATTGCGGGCTCGGCTCGCCGTTCTCCCACGCAGGCTGAAGGTCGTGGCAGGGCGACGGCCGCACTTCGTAGATACCGCAATGCGCGGCAACGCCGACCTCGCCCACGAGCGACTTGCAGCGCGGCTGGTAGGCGTTGGTGCCGTGCATGTTCACCCGGTGCGGGTCCAGGTGTTCGGTCAGCGCCGACGGCACGATGCCGCCGGCGAGATCGGTTTCCATCCAGTGGAAGGCCACGCGAAACGTTGCGCAGCACGCGCCACAGAGAAGACAGGGATGGGTCATACGTCGCTTAGGTCAGATCGAACCGGAGAAAGTGTTGCACTTGCCGATGTCACCGGATTCGAGACCGGTCTTGAACCACTTCACGCGCTGCGCCGAGGTGCCGTGCGTAAACGAGTCGGGGACGACCCTGCCCTGAGCCTGCTCCTGCAAGGCGTCGTCGCCGATCGCCGTCGCCGCATTGAGCGCCGACTCGACGTCACCGGGTTGCAGCCATTGCTGGCGTTGCTGAGAACGGTTGGCCCATACGCCGGCGAAGCAGTCTGCTTGCAGTTCCTGTCGCACGGAGAGTCCCGTAGCACCTTCCAGGCGCGCACCCCGACGACGCGCGTCGCTCACCTTGTCGAAGACGCCGACGAGGTTCTGCACGTGATGGCCCACCTCATGGGCAATGACATACGCGCGAGCGAAATCGCCGGCCGAGTGGAAGCGCTGCTGCATGGTCTGGAAGAAGTCCAGATCGAGGTAGACCTTGTGGTCGCCGGGGCAATAGAACGGCCCCACCGCCGATGAGGCCGAGCCACAGGCCGTGCGGACGCCACCATGGAACAGCACCAGCTTCGGCCGCTCGTACGTCTGGCCATTCGCCGCAAAGATCTCGCCCCAGGTGTCTTCGGTCTCGCCCAGGATGGCGCGGACGAAATCCACCTGCGGATCGTTGGACGCCGCCTGATGTGGCGCCGACGGGGTCTGCTGCTGGGGTGCGGCGCCCGGTTCGCCCTGGCCGAGCAGGGCCGTGGGGTCCTTGTAGAACACCATCCCGAGGATAGCCAGGATGATGATGCCGCCGATGCCGAGGCCGCGTCCTCCGAAGGACGGACCGCCACCACCGCCACCTTCGCCCGCGTCTTCCACGTTGTCGCTTCTACGGCCTTTTTGCCAGAGCATGGCGCCCTCCTCCCATGGATGCGTCCCCGGAGCGAGACACGGTCGGCATGATCGCATGGACCAGAACCGCTAGACTCGGCGGCTGAATACGCTCCCCGGATAGGTTTCATGACCAGTCAGCTCCCCGCCGTCGTCACCCTGCTCACCCTGCTCCTGATGTTCGCCACCGTGTGGATGGTGGGCCGGGCGCGCCACCGCTACGGGATCAAGGCGCCGTCGATCTCCGGCGATCCCGCCTTCGAGCGGGCCTGGCGGGTGCAGATGAATACGCTGGAGAACGCGGTGATGTTCATTCCCGCGTTGTGGCTGGCGGCCCAGTACGCCGATCCGCTGTGGGCGGGCATCGCCGGGCTGATCTGGCTCGCCGGCCGCGCCTGGTATGCCTGGGCCTATGCCCGCGAAGCCTCGCGTCGCGGGCCGGGCTACATGGTCTCGATGATCGCCTGGGCGGCACTGATGATCATGGCCGCCGGCGGCATCGGCATGGCGATCATGGAAAACAACGCGGCCCCAGCCGAAGAAGCCGCCTGACGTCTGAGGTAACCGTTAGTCGTCGTCTTTCGCCACGGCCAGGACGCGAACGCGCTGGATGCGGGCACCTTCCATCGCGGTGACCTCGAATTCGAGGCCATCGGTTTCGAAACGGTCCCCGGCGCTGGGCAAGCGCCCCAACTGCTGAAGCACGAATCCGGCAAGCGTGGAGAAGTTGCCATCGCTCGCGCCGGGGAGACGGTGGCCGAGCAGGTGCTCCACGCGACGCACGTCCAGGCTGGCATCGAGCAACCAGGCACCATCGGGCTCGCTGACCGCGGACGGATCGCCCTCGCTGGTCTCGTCGGGGAATTCACCCGCGATCACCTCGAGCACGTCGGCCGGCGTGACCAGGCCGAGGATGCTGCCGTACTCGTCGACCACCAGGGCCACCTGTAGCGGCGCACGGCGGAATTCGTCGATGAGACGGAGCACGCTGAGCGATTCGAGCACCGTGATCGGCTTGCGCACGACGCGCTCGGTTTCCAGGCGGCCGTGATCGGCGAGGCTGGCAAGCAGGTCGCGCGACGACACCACCCCAATCAATGCGTCGAGATCGCCGTGGGCGACCAGCATCCAGTGATGGGGCGACTCGCGCGCCTCGGTCAGCAGGGTCGGCAGGTCCTCGCCCGGATCGACCCAGACGATTTCCGTGCGCGGGGTCATGATCGAGCGGACCGGACGCTGGGAAAGGTCGAGGACACCCTGGACCATTTCCAGCTCGTCCTTGCCGAACACCCCCGTGTCGGTGGCCTCGGTGGCGGGCGTGCTCTTGCCGCTGTCGCTCTCGTCGTCAGGTGCGCCGCCCAGCAGGCGCAACACGGCCTTCGCCGTGCGGTCCCGCATGATGCGGCCGCCGACCAGCAGCGAGCGACGGCGGTTCCGCCGCATGGTCTGGTTGAACGCCTCGATCATGATCGAGAAGCCGATCGCGGCGTACAGGTACCCCTTGGGAATGTGGAAGCCAAAGCCCTCGGCGATCAGGCTGAAGCCGATCATCAGCAGGAACGACAGGCAGAGGATGACGATCGTCGGGCGGGCGTTGACGAACACGGTCAACGGCTTGCTCGCGGTGATCATCAGGCCCATGGCGATGACCACGCCGATCATCATGATCGACAGATGATCGACCATGCCGACGGCGGTGATCACCGAATCCAGCGAGAACACGGCATCGAGGATGACGATCTGCGCCACGACCAGCCAGAAACTGGCGCGACGCGCGGCCTTGCCGTCGGCGCCATCGTCGGCTTCGAGCCGCTCGTGCAGCTCCAGGGTGGCCTTGAACAGCAGGAAGCCGCCACCGATCACGAGGATAAGGTCGCGCCAGGACAGGCCGAAGCCGTTCCAGCTGAACAGGGGCTTGGTGAGCGTGACCAGCCAGGACATGGCGGCCAGAAGGCACAGGCGCATGAGCAGGGCCAGGCCAAGGCCCAAGAGCCGCGCCTGATCGCGTTGGCGGGCGTGGAGCTTGTCGGCGAGGATCGCGACAAAGACGAGGTTGTCGATACCGAGCACGATCTCCAGCACGATCAACGTGAGAAGACCCGCCCAGGCCGAAGGGTCGGCAAGCCAGTCGAAAGCGAACATGGGTCGGCGCGGGGGCGCCCGGTTTCCTCCGGAAGGGACGCAACACTATACAGGGGGCACATGACGGTCTGTGCCAGAAGCGCCGTTGCGGAGCCCAACCCCGTCGGCTACGGTGGTTCATGCCTCACGATATCTCGCCGACCTCCCCACCCCTGGACACCGTCTCCGCCCCACCTGCCCTGCCGGCACGAACGCCCGGCCTGCTCGAGACCGTCCTGACCATCCTCGCCTACTTCGCGCTGCAGGCGGGCTTTGGCGGCGCCTTTGGCGCCACCTCGCAGTTCATCGCGCGGATGTTCCCCGATGCGGTACCGGACCAGCCCGACCGCCTGATCTTTGTCGTGATCCTCACCCTGACCTGTGCGGCGGGGGTGGTTGTCACATGGATCGTGCGACGCTGGTCGGCAAAAACGCTCGACGGCGGCGCCGGCGGACTCGGCTTCACGCCGCCCCCGGGGCGCTACATCGCACTGGGCACGGTACTGGGCATCCTCGCGCCCGTGCTCGGCGGCCTGCTCACCCAGTTCCTGGCGGCTGGCCACGATGTGAGCCAGACGGTCACCGACATCGCCGATCGCGCACACGTCGGCATGCGGGTGGCCTTGCTCCCGGCCGTGGTGCTGGTCGGCCCCCTGATTGAGGAAGTGTTGTTCCGCGGCGCCCTGCTGTCGGTGCTGCGGACCCGTCTTGGTGATGGCTGGGCCATCGCGGTCTCGGCCATCGTCTTCGGCGCGGTGCACCTGCCTGACCTGGAATGGCTCTGGTATGCCGTGCCCAACCTGATCTTGGTCGGCGTGTTCTGCGCCTGGCTGCGCGTACGCAGCGGGTCGATCTGGCCGGGCTTCGTCGCACACGCCGCCAACAACGCGCTGGCGACAGCCAGCTGGTTCATGGCGACCTGACGCACCGTCGAACGGTTAGAAGGTTTCCAACGAGGCCACGTGGCGCGACAGGCGTGGTCCGGCGTAACACTGCGAGCCCACCGGTAGCAGGCCCACCTCATTGAACGCGGCGCGGTACCAGCGTGCCGGTCGCGACAGGAACCCTTCGCGATCGCCGCCGGGATCATCCTCACGCGTATAGAGCTCGAGGAATGCCAGGCCTTCGAGCATCTCGCCGATGCCGGTCAGCCCGGCACGGATCTCGGCGGGCTTGAGGTAGTGCAGCACATCGGTGCAGACGATCAGGTCGAACCGCGTGTCGAAGCGCAACTCGGCCAGTTGGCCGAAACGGGCATAACCGATATTTCGCGAGCGACCGTAGCGTGCCACGGCGTATTCGCTGGCCTCGAGCCCACGATAGTCGATACCCGGCCGCATCTTCCGCAACACCGCCCGCCACGGCGCTTCACCGCAGCCGATGTCGAGGACGTTACGTACCGGATGGCCGAGGTAGAACTCCGCCTGGGCGAGCACCATGGCCACCTTGCGGTTAAGCTCGGCCGGCGAGCCCACGGCATGGTCCGTGCTGCGGTACCACTTGTCGAAATAGGCCTGATCGTAGGTCTTGGGCATGGTACGCAGTCGCCGAAAACACCTATGTTAGCCGGGCCTACACTTCGGGCATACATGCCCGGCCGCAGCATCGGACGTCACGGCTTCAGGAGAACCCCATGCCCCGCATCCAGCTCCGCATTACCGGCGACCGCGACATCTTCGACGACGTCATCAACGCCATCCACGGCATCGACCGCGTCGAACGCGTGGAAGAAATCGACGACTTCGGCATGGGTGTCCGCGACGACTCCAGTTCGAGCGAATTGTCGGACGATGTCGGCTCGCGGACCTTCACGGTCGAAGTCGAGGTGCCGAACGACAAGGTCGGCGAGCGCGTACGCGAGGTCGCCGAGGAAACCGCCGGCAACCGCGAAGCCGCCATCGAATTTATCGGCGACGACGAAATCGAGATGTAAGCGCGCTCTGTGTAGGAGCCGATTCATCGGCGATCCCGCGGCAGCGGGCGAGGTTGGGGCAAGCGCCCGATCGCCGATAAATCGGCTCCTGCCTGAGCGCGCCACATGTTCTTGCGGTTAGCTCGCGGTAAACCTTCGGCGCGCCCTCCCGTTTAAGGTGAACACCTCACCGAACCGGAGGTTTCATGCGAGCGTTGGCCACCGCCGTACTGCTTGCCCTTGTCGCCCTGCCCGCTGCGGCACGCGACGAAGCGCTCTCGAAGGACGACGTCGCCTGGTTGAACCGGGTGACCTTCGGCATCGATTCGGCGACGGTCGCCAGCTACCGCGACCTGGGTCGACGCCGTTTCCTTGACCGCCAGCTGCATCCGAAAGCGGACGGGCTTCCCGCCGACGTCCGCGCGCAGATCGACGGTTTCGACGTCGCGAAGACGCCCATGGCGACGCTGGTGGCGCAAGTCCGCGACCAATATCGCGACATCAATGCCATGCCCGACGGCGATGGCAAACAGGCGGCGAAACAAGCCCTGCAGAAACAGGGCAACCAGTATGCGCAGGAAGCCCAGGCGACCGAACTGCTCTACGCCATCTACGACGAGAACCAGTTGCGTGAGCAGATGGTCTGGTTCTGGCTGAATCATTTCAGCGTGTTCCAGCAGAAGGGCCGCGTGCGCTGGGTCGTCGCCGACTACGCGCAGAACACCATCCGGCCGCATGCCCTGGGCAAGTTCCGCGACCTCGTGCTGGCTACGCTGAAAAGCCCGGCGATGCTCGAATACCTCGACAACGTGCAGAACGCGCGCGACAAGATCAACGAGAACTACGCGCGCGAGTTGATGGAACTGCACGCGCTAGGCGTAGGCAGCGGCTACAGCCAGGACGACGTGCAGAACCTGGCGCGCATCCTCACCGGTGTCGGCGTGAACTTCGACGGCCAGCCGCGAAAGATGAAACCCGACATGCAGGCGTACTACCTGCAGGAAGGCGTCTTCGAATTCAATCCGAACCGACACGACTTCGGTGACAAAGTCTTGCTCGGCACGACGATCAAGGGCGGCGGATTCGACGAGGTTGAAAAAGCCGTCGACCTGATCGTCAGCCAGCCTGCCTGCGCGACCTTCGTTTCCACGAAGCTGGCGCAGTACTTCGTCGCCAACGATCCACCACCGGAACTGGTCAAAGCCATGGCGAAGACCTTCCACCACACCGATGGCGATATTGCCGCGGTGATGGACACGATGCTGACCTCGAAGGCATTCACCGCGTCGCTCGGCAAGCGCTACAAGGACCCGACCCAGTTCCTGGTCTCGACCATGCGTCTCGCCTACGACGGCAAGCCGGTGTCGAACCCGCGTCCGCTGGTCAACTGGATCAACCAGCTCGGACAGGCGCCGTTCGGCAGGATCACGCCGGACGGCTGGCCGACCACGGATTCCGAATGGTCCAGCTCGGGCCAGATCGCCAAGCGTTTCGAAATCGCCCGGGCCATCGGCAGTGGCGCCAACCACCTGTTCGATCTGGACGAGGCGGGGACGCATACCCGCGGCGGCTTCCCGCAACTGACCACGCCGACCTACTACGCCACCCTCGATCCCTACTTGTCGCCGAAGACGCGCGACGCGCTCACCCAGGCCACGTCGCAGCAGGAATGGAACACCTTCCTGCTCGCCTCCCCCGACTTCAACTACCGCTGAGGCTAACCATGGATCGCCGCCAGTTCCTGCTCGCCACTGCCGCGACCGTTCCCGCGCTCATGCTGGGTGGCAAGGTGTTTGCCGCACCCGCGTCGTCGCCGCGCTTCCTGCTGGTTTTCCTGCGCGGCGGTTACGACGCGAACAACATGCTCGTGCCGTACTCGAGCGACTTCTATTACGAATCGCGGCCGAGCATTGCGCTGGCCAAACCGGATGCAGGTAACCCGAAGGCGGTCCGTGCACTCGATACGAACTGGGGTCTCACCCCAGCACTGGCCGCTTCGATGGGCCCACTGTGGGACAAGCGTCAGCTGGCTTTCATTCCGTTTTCCGGCACCGACGACCTCTCGCGAAGCCACTTCGAAACCCAGGACAACATCGAGGCCGGTGAGGCAGGAGACGCGCGCAACTACGGTTCGGGTTTCATGGGCCGCCTGTCCAGCGTACTGCGGGGATCGCCGCCAATCGCGTTCACCGACGCGCTGCCGCTGTCGTTCCGCGGTGCGGGCGACATCCCGAACATCTCGCTCAAGGTTGGCAGCAAGGCCGTCTTCGACGACCGCCAGTCGAAGATCCTCGCCAGCATGTACGAAGGCACGTCGCTACAGGCGGCAGCCACCGACGGGCTGCAGTTGCGCCAACAGGTAGCCCAGGATCTGCAGACCGAAATGGTCGCGGCGAGCCGCGGTGCGGTGAACGCGCGGGGTTTTGCGCAGCAGGGCCAGCGTATGGCAACCCTCATGCGCGACCGGTTCCGCCTGGGTTTCGTCGACGTCGGCGGGTGGGACACGCATGTGAACCAGGGCGGTGCCGATGGCCAGCTGGCCAACAACCTGGACAATCTCGGGCAGGGTCTTGCCAGCTTCGCCGATGGCCTGGGCGAGGCCGAGTGGAACAACACCGTGGTCGTCGTCGTGTCCGAATTTGGTCGGACCTTCCGCGAGAACGGTAACAAGGGTACCGATCACGGTCATGGCACGACGTACTGGGTCCTCGGCGGCAAGGTCCACGGCGGCCGCGTTGCCGGGCAGCAGGTCGCGGTGAACGCCGGCAGCCTGCTGCAGAACCGCGACTACCCCGTGCTCAACAACTATCGCGACGTGCTCGGAGGCCTCCTGCGCCGCACCCATGGACTGTCCGATAAGGACCTGGCCACCGTGTTTCCTGGCGCAAAGCCTCGCGACCTGCAACTTGTCTAGGGCCTAGGGCCTAGGGCTGCCAGAGCTGCCCGCCGGGATTCGAAAGCTGACGATCGAGGTAGTAGGCAGCGCTGATGAAAGCGAGATGGGTGAGCGCCTGCGGAAAGTTGCCGAGAGGCTCGGCGCGCAGGCTCAGCTCTTCGGAGAACAGCCCGAGGTGGTTCGAGTACAACACTCCGCGCGCCATGATTTCGCGGGCCTCGTGCAGGCGTCCCGCGCGGGCCAGGCATTCCACGTACCAGAACGTGCAGGTGGTGAACGCACCATCCCCGCCTTCCAGGCCATCAGCATTGCGATAGCGGAACACCAGGCCATCGTCGGTGAGCTGGTCGCGGATGGCATCCAGCGTGCTCAGCCAGACCGGATCGGTCGCCGAGACGAAGCGGACCAGAGGCATCATCAGCAAGGCGGCATCGACATCCGTGCCGCCCTTGCTCTGCACGAAGTGGCCGTGTTCCGGATGACGGAAATGCGTCCAGATATCCTCGGCGATGCGGTCGCGATCGCGCGTCCACTCCACCACGGGAGCTGGCAGGGAGCGCTTGTGGGCGAGACGAACGGCACGATCCAGCGCCACCCAGCACATCAGGCGCGAGTGGAGGAAATGGCGAGGCTCGTCGCGAATCTCCCAGATGCCTTCATCGAGATCTCGCCAGTGGCGGCGCACGTGGTCGACCAACCGACGCACATGCTCCCAGCCGGCGTGACTCATCGCCGTGCCGTACTTGTTCGCCAGGTACAGGCTGTCCATCAGTTCGCCGAAGATATCGAGCTGGGTCTGCGTGCGTGCCGCATTGCCGATGCGTACGGGCTGCGAACCGGCGTAGCCGGCGAGGTGGTCGAGGGTGGACTCCTCCGCCGCTTCGCTGCCATCCAGCGCATACATGATCTTCAGGGCAGCGTCCTTGCCCAGCTCCATGATCCGTTTCTCGGACCACTTGCGAAAATGCTCCGCCTCCTCGACGTAGCCCAGGCGCATGAACGCGTAAACCGTGAACGACGCGTCGCGGATCCACGTCGCGCGGTAATCCCAGTTGCGCTCCGCCCCCGTGGCCTCGGGCAAGCCGAATGTCGCCGCGGCGGCGATCGACCCATGGCGATGTGAGGTGAGCAGCTTCAGCACCAGGGCCGAGCGTTCCACACGCTCGCGCCAGCGGCCGCGGTAGTTCGATTTCCGTGCCCATATCCGCCACGCAGCGGCCGTGTGCTCGAGCGCGGCGATGCACTCATCCACGTCGAGCGGGTCGTGCTCCTTGCCGCACAGGACGAACCAGACCGTATCACCCTGGCCGAGTACGAACTCTGCCGTCGCTTCACCTTCGCCGCAGTGCAAGGGAACGCTCGCGCCCAGGCGCAACGAGGTGGGACCGTCATGGAAGACGACACTCTCACCGTAGTGCTCGGTCGTCGGAATCTTGCGCGCGTAATCCAGTCGCGGCCGGCAGCGCACACGAATCGTCACTTCGCCACGAGGCACGCGAAGACAGCGAACAAGGCTCGCGGGCAACCGGGTGTCGGTCTGCGGATGCGGCATGAAATCGGTCAGCTCCACACTGCCCTGCTCCGACATCCATCGGGTCATCAGGATGTTGGTCTCGGGAATGTAGAGCTGGATCGTGCGTGCATGGTCGAGCTCGGGCTCGATGGTGAACTCGCCGCCTTTTTCCGGATCCAGCAGACCGGCGAACACGGTCGGGCTATCCATGTGCGGCCAGCACATAAAGTCGATGGTGCCGTCGCTTGCCACCAGGGCAGTCGTGTCGAGATTGCCGACGATACCGTGCTCGCCGATGGTCCGGCCCGGAACGGGATTTTCGCGCTGGGTCACACCGTTCTCCGACAACGGGAGGTGGCGGAGGTTGCCACAGCCCGCGTGAAGAAGGTCAGAACTCGAGTCGGTAAGCCACCTTGACCAGGCCTTCCTGGATGTCCTTCAGGCCGAAGCCACGACGGAACTGCGAGCCGACCTCATCCTCGGTGTCCTGCTCGTAGCCACCCCGGTTGTAGACGATGTACAGGTTGGACAGCGGCGCGATCTCGTAACGGTAGCGGATCTGGAAGCCGAGATTGGCCACGCCCAGGCCATCGACATGCTCGTTGGAGGGCACGGCACGGCCTTCCGGATCGATCTCGTAGGCCTGGCGCAACTTCGCACCGACGGCCAGCGTCTGCAGCTTCACGCGCAGCTCCTGCTTGTTGCCGAAGTTCCAGTTCACGCCGCTGTCGATACCGACCGTCCTGCCGTCGAACGCGCCGACCAGGTTGGAGACCTGCGCGCCGCGATCCTGCCAGATCAGCCAGTTCGGATCCCATTCGTAACTGGCGCCAGCGAAGATGCTGAAGGCGTCGGTGATGAAATACGTCGGAGTGAACTTGAAGTAGTACGAAAGGCGGTGATAGCCGGTGAGCTGGTTGCCACTGATGAAGCCTTCGTCCTTCCAGCTCCAGTGGCCGATGCGCGGGCTTTCGCGCTCGTACGTCAGCTTGGCCGTCGGCGGCGTATGCAGGGGATTGCCGCCCCGCGTGAGCAGGTCGTCGTAGGCGGCCGTGAACATGTCGAGGCGCCACTCTTCATCACCACCATCGCGGCGCCGGCTATCACGCTGGATGCGGAAGCGACGAGAGATGCGACGGCCCTCGGTGTTGTCCTGCGCGGAGATGCGGTAACGCCAGAGATGCGAGGCGTACGCGGAATCCGCTGGCAGGTCGGTCACGCGCTGACGCACTTCCCAATGCAGATACTCCATGTCGTTGCGCGGCAGGTAGCCAAAATCATCGATGTCGAGCCGATGGCCGAAGTACATGCCCAGCCACTGCTGGCTCCACACCGGCGTCATTTCCCAGAACGCGATACTGGTCGCGCCGAGGCCCGACGAGTTCGCCTGCGGCTGGTCGATCTTGCTGCCGACGATGTTGCTGGTCAACGTAAACGTCTCGCTCGGCTGCCAGCGGTGATCGAAGCCGAGCACGTTGGCATCGCGGTCCAGGAACGGATGATTGACCCGCGTGGCGAGCATGCCGAAGGTTTGCGTGCCCTCGGTCTGGGTGAGCCGGAGCGCGCCGAAGGTGCGGCCATCATCGCCCTTTTCCTGCGCGGTGAGGATCCCGTAGCTGGTGTCGCCGACACTGCCGTTCACCTTCACCGCCGCCGAGATATCCGCCGGACCATGGCCGTCATCCGACTCCCCACCGACGCGTCGCGTGTAGACGAGCTGCGAGTAGTCGTCGAGCAGGCTGAAATCGAAAATGCCCTGGTTCTCGGTAAAGAACGGACGTTTGTCGGTGAAGAAGGTTTCTTCCGGCGAGAAGTTCACGACGAGGTCGTCGCTCTCCACCTGGCCGAAATCGGGATTGATCGTGGCAGTCAGCTGGGTCTGCCCGTTCGGCTTCCACACGATGTCAGCCCCTTCCTGGAACGAGGTGCCACCGTGGGCGCGATCGACGCGGCCCACCAGGTAAGGCGTCACCGCGAACAGCGACTGCGAGTACGCAGGCAACGACACCTTGTTGAAGCTGGATAGAAAACGGCCCTGATCGAAACTGACCGCCGGCCATGCCATGCGCTCACCGGTAGCCGCGATGACACGGTCGATGTACAGGCCGATGTGGCGGTTGTCGCCATCGGCCCGGCGCATCGGCGCGATGTACCAGGGAATCAGGATCTCGACCGAATAGCCTTGCGCATCCTGGGTCACGGCATGGTCCCAGCGGCCGTCCCAGTCGTAGCTGAAGTCGGACTCGTTGGTGATCACCTCGTCGGCGACGCCACCGAGCGAGCGCACTTCGAAGTCGTAGCCGACGCGGCCATCGCCGTCGAAGTCCACCATCACATTGATGCGATCGACGAGCGCGTCTTCGTCGCGGCGGGTCTGCTGCGTCGAACGTGGCACGTCCGCGGACTGGGTCACCCGGATCGCAACGGCCAGACCCTTCGGTGTCGACAACACCCAGGCCTCCGTCGGCTGGCTGCCCGGCTTGCCGGTTTTTGGCTGGGTGTCGCGAAAATCGGTGATGTGCTGCGCACCGGCCCATTCCGTCGGGTCGATGTGGCCGTCGATCGTCACCTCGGCGTGGGCCGAGAAAGCAGCGAGGCAGAGGGTGGCGAACAAGGCGAAGCGGCGATGCATGAGTCATCCGGGACGTGGAATCTTGCGGATAGGATGCCGCCCGTTTCGCAAAGGTTTGCCATGACCCTTGGCCCATGCGCTCAGCCCATCTCCCTGATGAGGTCGATCAGTGCGCGCAATGCCGCGGGCACATGGCGTCGACCGGGGTAATACAGGCATAGCCGGTCGAAGGGCGGTGTCCAGTCGTCCAGCACCCGCTCCAGCGTGCCGGCCGCAAGATCCTCCGCGATGTTGAACTCGGTCAGGTAGGTGAGCCCCAGCCCGGCGCGAGCCGCCTCCCGCATGAGATCGGGCTGGCCGAGGGTCAATTGCCCCTCGACGTCGATGCTGATGGCTTCACCGTGGCGTTCGAACTCCCAGTGGTAGATATGCCCCGCCGGCATGCGCGCACGAATGCAGCGATGACCGGCCAGGTCGGCCGGGGTCTGGGGACGGCCATGCGCCGCGAAGTACGCCGGTGAGCCAACGACCGCGAAGCGGATAGCCGGCCCAAGGGGCACGGCGATCATGTCCCCGGGCACGGTGTCGACCGTCCGGAATCCGGCGTCGAAGCCCTCACGAACGATATCGATCATCCGTTCTTCCGTGACCAGGTCGAGGTGGACGTTCGGATAGCGCTGCAGATAGGGGATGAGCAAGGGCAGCATCAGCCAGCGCGCGGCACCGGTGGACGAGTTGAGCCGGAGGGTCCCGCTCGGCGTGGTCGCCTCCTCGCCTGCGCGGTCGACGGCATCGCGAATGCCCGCGACCGCAGGGGCGAGGTCGGCAACGAACCGTTCCCCCGCCTCGGTCAGGCGAACGCTGCGCGTGGTCCGGTGGAACAGCCGCGTGCCCAGACGGGCCTCCAGTGACGCGACCGACTGGCTCAGGGCCGAGGTCGACATCTCCATCTCGGCTGCCGCCGCCCGAAAGCTGCCCAGCC
Organism: Luteibacter sp. P1_D3; assembly: GCF_056406135.1. Classification (NCBI taxonomy): domain Bacteria; kingdom Pseudomonadati; phylum Pseudomonadota; class Gammaproteobacteria; order Lysobacterales; family Rhodanobacteraceae; genus Luteibacter; species Luteibacter sp. P1_D3. The sequence goes on from NZ_JBFUAT010000001.1 coordinate 62,460, forward strand.
TCGCCACGGCGAGTACCGCTTCGAATTCCGTCAGTCCCGATCGCATTGTCCGCTCCAGCTTCATGCCTCATCCGGCTTTGTCCGGCTTATCAGGCTAATCCTTTGCGCCCATTCTTGCCATCAAACCTCCCCCTCCCCCCCCTTTCGCGAGAATCCCCATGCACACGATCGACCAGATCTACATCGACGGCGCGTTCGTTACCCCGCACGGCGAAGAGCGCTTCGACTTGTTCAATCCGGCTACCGAAGAGGTCATCGGTATCGTGCGCCTTGCCGACCAGGAAGACGCCCGCCGCGCCATCGCGGCGGCGAAGCGCGCCTTCCCGGCCTTCTCCCGCACGACGATCGCCGAGCGCATCGCCCTGCTCCGCCGCATGCACGCGGCTGTGGAGGCCCGTGGCGACGACCTCTTCGCCGCCGTGCTCGAGGAATACGGTGCACCGGTCAATCGCGGTCGCTGGATGGTCGGGCATGCGTCGAGCGTCTTTCTCGATGCCATCGACACGCTCGAGCATTTCGAGTTCGAGCGCCGCAAGGGCACGGCGACCGTCGTCATGCAGGCGGTCGGCGTGGTCGGCCTCATCACGCCCTGGAACAGCGACGCCGGCTTCATCTGCGGCAAGCTGGCCACCGCCATCGCAGCAGGCTGCACCGCGGTGATCAAGCCGAGCGAAATGAGTGCGCTGCAGACGCGCGTCGTCACCGAGGCCCTGCACGCCGCGGGCGCACCAGCCGGCGTGTTCAACATCGTCACGGGCCGCGGCGACGTGGTCGGCGCCGCCATCGTCGATAGCCCGGATATCGCCAAGATCTCCTTCACTGGCTCGACCGCCGTCGGCAAGGGCATCGTCCGCGCCGCCGCCGATACGCTCAAGCGCGTCACGCTGGAACTCGGCGGGAAATCCCCCGTCGTCATCCTCGACGATGCTGACTTCGACGCCGCCGTACCGCTGGCCGTGATGGCCGGCTTCGCCAACAGCGGCCAGGCCTGCATCGCCGGAACGCGTCTGCTCGTGCCGCGCGCGCGCCTTGCCGACTTCGAAACGCGCATGGCCGCCGCCGTGAATGCCGTGGTCTCGGGTGATCCGTCCGACCACGCCACGGAGGTCGGTCCCATGGTCAGCCAGAAGCAGTGGGAGCGCGTGCAAGGCTATATCGACAAGGGTATCGCCGAAGGCGCGCGCCTGATTGCGGGTGGTATCGGCCGGCCGGAAGGCTATTCGCGTGGCTGGCTGGTCCGCCCCACCGTCTTCAGCGACGTGCGCAACGACATGGTCATCGCCCGCGAAGAGATCTTCGGACCGGTGCTGTCGATCATCGCGTACGACGACGATGAAGATGCCATCGCGATCGCCAACGACACGCCGTATGGCTTACAGGCCTACGTATTGTCCGTCGATACGGCACGCGCGCGCCGCGTCGCCTCGCGCATCGATGCCGGCCGCGTCTTGATTAACACGCTCACGCATGAGCCGAAGGCACCGTTCGGCGGGTTCAAGCAATCCGGTCTCGGTCGCGAGTACGGCAGCTTTGGCCTTGAGGCTTATCTCGAGCCGAAGGCCTTGCTTGGCGTCGATGCCTGACCGGACCGGCAGGCCGCTAAGCCGCTGGCCATCAATGCGACTTGGCGATGTCCACGGCGGTGAGGGTCAGTGTCGCCCGGTGAACAAAACCGAGTTTCTCGTATAACCGCGTGGCACCCTCGTTGCCGGCCGAGACATGCAGGAAGGAAACCAGTCCTTGTTCGCGATGCCGGTTTACTAATGCCACCAGGAGTGCCCGGGCGAGCCCTCGCCCGGCGAACTCCGGATGCGTGCAGACGGCGCTGATTTCGCGGCCCCCGGGTACGGCCATGCGCTCACCGGCCATCGCGATGAGGCGGCTTTCCTGGAGGACACCGACGTAGGTACCCAGGGCTGCCGTGTGCTCGCGGAAGAACTCGGGGTAAACCAACGAAGTGAGCGCCCGCATGCGCTCGCGGTGTTCGTTGCCGAGCACGCTCACGGTCTCTTCGGTATCCAGGTCGGGCGCATCCAGGGAGCGGACCAGTTGGAGGGTGTCGGCCACCGCATGCCCGGCATCGACGGGCGCGCGTACCCACCGCTCGGGCAGGATCTCCGGTGCGACGCCGAGGAAATAACGCCGGCCGACCAGGCGCGGATCGTCGACCACGTGGGCAGCCGGGCTCGCCACCGCCACGAAGGGTGCATAGGCATCCCCATACCAGAGCGCATCGCCCGATCGACGGGCCAGCGCTGCGTGTTCGCCCGTGAGCGAGTGCCACAGCGGATTATCGAGTACGGAGGTATCCATGCCTGCCTTCCGATGACGAATGTCACATCATGGGGGTCAACCCGAGCGCATCACAACAGGCTCTGTTACTTTTCTTCGGGTTCGCACTCAATCCGGGGATCCCATGCTCGCTCGTACCTGCCTTGTTCTCGCCCTAGCCCTCGCCCTGCCCGCCGTCGCCGAGGAGGCGAAAAAGGCGCACACGCCCACCGCCAAGGAGTTGCTGGCCAAGTCGACGGCCGCCGAATGGCGCACCCCGGATCCGCAGAACCTCGTCTATATGGACCTTCCGCAAGGCCAGGTCGTCATCGAGCTCGCGCAGGACTGGTCGCCGGAACATGCCGCCAATATCCGTACCCTGATCCGCGAGCACTACTTCGACGGCACCCAGGTCATCCGCGTCCAGGACAACTTCGTCACCCAGTGGGGTGACCCCGACGGCGACGACAAGAAAAAGGCCAAGAGCCTGGGTAGCGCCAAGGAGACGCTGACGCCGGAATTCACGCGGAAGCTGGGCGGCAAGGCCATTCCGTTCACCAAGCTACCGGACGGCGACGTCTACGCGCCGGAAGTCGGCTTTTCTGAGGGCTTCCCCGTGGCTCGCGACACCAAGGCCGGCGAAGCCTGGATCGCGCATTGCTACGGCACCGTGGGTGTCGCACGCGACGTCGGCGCCGAGACCGGCAACGGCAGCTCGCTCTACGCCATCATCGGCCAGGCCCCGCGCAACCTCGACCGCAACCTCGCCGTCGCCGGCAAGGTCATCAAGGGGATGGAGTTCCTCGCGGCGTATCCGCGTGGTGGCGAACCGATGGGCTTTTACGACAAGCCCGAGCAGCGCGTGACGATCAAGAGCGTGCGCCTTGCGGCCGATGTTCCCGAAGCGCAGCGCACGCCGATCCAGGTGCTGCGCACGGACAGCAAGACGTTTGCGGCGGTGATCGAGGCCAAGCGCAACCGCAAGGACGATTTCTATACGCGGCCGGCGGGGAAGATCGATCTGTGCAACATCAGTGTGCCGGTGCGTGATCCGTCGAAGCCTGTCGCACCCTGATCGGAGAGCGTCGCCGATAAATCGGCTCCTACAGAGGTGTCGGTGCCCTTGTAGGAGCCGATTCATCGGCGATCCCGCGCCAGCGGGCCAGCTCACCACACCAACTCGCAATCGCGAATCACTCGCCGACTGACATCGCCGCCCTATCCGCCACGATCTCTTCTCGCAACGCGCGCAGCTTCGCCTTCAGCTTCGCCTCGTTCTCCGGCCCCACGCGAATCATGAACTTCTGCCCGACCGACAACTGCTCGAGCGCCTGGTTCGCATAAACGTATCCGACCTTCTCCGGCAGAAGCTGCTGGTTACCCTTCGGCTCCGGCGCAGCAAGCAAGTGATCGATCACCTCGATCAGCCGGTCGTTGAAGTAGCCGTTGGTACCCAGATCGCGATAGGCCTGCTGGAACAGCGGGTAGTTGCGCTTGTACCAGGCGGCGGCCGCCTTGGTATTAATCCGGTCAGCGACATACATGTACGTCGCGTAGCGATCGATGTTCTTCTTCGACGCGACGAAGTTGCCGTCGTCTGAAACCACCTGGAAACGGCCCGTCGGCGTGCGCAAGGGCACCACGTTCATGCCGACGCTCTGCTTCGGCAGTGCATCGATCGTCGAGACCATGCGCGAGACGATCGCCTCGGGGCGCAGCAGGGATTTCAATGCACCGTCACTGGTCAGGGCCATGAGACCCGCCAGTACTTGGTCATCGCTCTGGTCCAGGGCTGGCAAGGCCGTCGTCGACCCACTGGCGGGACCGATCGGATGTTGCACGAGAGGCGCATCGTGCACGGTGGTCGACGACGCGGACGCCGCCGGTGCTGTCGAGAAAGCGGGCGCCGTCACGGCATCACGCGCCTGCTTCTCCCGGAAGATGAAGATGCCGACGACGACCAGAATCGCAACGATCAGCAAACCCGCAACCCACTTCGAACCCGACGACTGACTGCTCAACGCAGCTTCTCCTGCCAAAACCTAGCCCCATGGGACTACGAACGGCGGGTTTGGTTCAAGGTTGACCGGGAAACTGATCCGCATCGATCACGTAGTCGCGGTAACGATGTCCTCCGGCGAAACCGAGGTCGAACCCGTAGACCATGCGTACCGCAAGGTTCGTATCCACATGGCAATGGAACCGCGAGACAAGGCCCGTAGCCACTTTCCGCGCGATCTCTTCATCGTCCACGCCCGTACCGCGTAAGGACACCGTGACACTGGTGCAGGTCCGAGGCGTGCCTTCGACAGGCGTCCAGCGAATCCACGCGGCGCGCACCAAAGGCCGCCCCAGCGACGGCAGCTGTGTCGCCTTCGACGATGTGCCCGGCGCAAAACCGACGTAGACCGGATAGCCCGCCATGCTGATGGGTACGCCGGTTACCACGAAGATGGCCGCCACCGCGAGGTGCGCTCGCCAGAGCGTCAGGCCGCTCATCGCCTGGCGCGATGCCCGGCCTCGTACGACGAATGCACCCGACGCCAGGTCATGCAGCCCCTGACGAGTCGAGCGGTTGAAAGCGAGCATGTAGATCGACGCTATCGCCAGGCCGCCCATGAGGCCGCTGGCCGCGCGCTCACCATAGGACGCGTCACTCATCACGACGATGGTGCCGTTGAACATCATCGGAGCCACCAGCACACCGGCGCGAAGCATCGATTTGGGCAGCGACACGACGCGACCTGCCGCGTCCACCACGCGCAGTCCGAAGGCTCGCTTTCCTGGTGTGGATGCGCCGAAAGGGCCGCTGTCGAGCAAGCCAAAATAGAGGGTGGCGATCACGAACCCGAGCAGTCGGTCCCAACCGCCCAGCCACGCCAGCTGATCGAACATGAGCTGGCCAACCACGCCGCCGCCCAACGCCAAGATCATCCAGTCGACGGCAAACGCGCCGAGCCTTCGCCAGAATCCGCCCAGCGACACCCGCGGTGCCGCCGCCCCTGAAACCTCTTCCATGCTGCCTCCGTTTATCCAACCATGATGCACCGGCCCAGCCGCTTGCGGGAAGGGCCAGTCGGCACCTAGTCTGAGTTTGCCGGACATCCCCCCATGGTCCGGCACCAGGGCACCACCCCATCGATAATGTCTGTAGGAGGCACCATGGCTTTCTCTGCACGGCAAGACGCTACCCCGATCTCGGGCATCAATGTCACCCCGCTCGTCGACGTCCTCCTGGTCCTGTTGATCATCTTCATGATCTCGGCACCGGTCATCGCCCACAAGGCTCGTGTGGACCTGCCAGCGCCAGGCTCACAACCGCCCACGGCAATGATGGAACCCATCGACATCACCATCGAACCTAACAGCATGACGTTCTGGAACCATGTACTGGTCACGGATGCCGCGTTGGCGACGCAGATGCAGATCCTTGGCGCACGGGAAGGAGACAAGCCAGCGATCCACATCGGCGCGTCGGACGATGCAGCGTACGAGGATGTGGCGAAGGTGCTGGCTGAGGCGAAGGTCAACGGGCTTTCGAAGATCGATTTCGTCAACCGTTGACGCACCCGGCTACGGGCCGCTCTACGGCAAGGATTCGATGTCGCCGTAGAGCTGCCCCGCAATCAATCGTTCACTAGCGACCAGCGAACGATCCACCGAATTGTCCGCCACGCGGATACATTCCTCCGTTGCACGCCGCGACGCCTCCCCATCGCCGACTAGATGCGCGCGCCACGCCTCGCACCGCGCAGCAAAGGATGAGTCACCCCGCCGGGACCGCCGGAGGGCATCCGGGGTCGGCAGTCGGGCAACGTCCCGATGAACGACGGCAGCCGAAAAGGCCATCTCGGAACGCATCAGGTCGATTAACTCGGCAAACCTGGACTTCGCGTATCGTTGCACGGGAAGCAGATCATCAAGTCGCGCGCGAAGCTCGGTCGCCAGCTCCCACTCGCCGCGCTGCTGGTGCCGCTTGAGCGCAAACCAGACTCCGCTGATCGACTCATCTAACAGCATGTTGAGGTCGGCTTGCCCCAACGATGAGAAGGGTGTCCCACGCACCATGCGCGACAATGCGAGCGTCCGGGCCATCCACGCACCCGAAGGCGGATGCTTCCACCAGCGCCACGCCATGACGCCTGCGGCCTCGAGTATCGGACCAGCCGGAGTCAACGGACTGGGAAACAGGCTCGACAGTGGAGTTAGGAGTACAGCAACCACTCCGGCCATCGACCAGCGGCCGGCATCCGTCTGAATCAGCGGAATCGTCAGCGCCACTAGTACGGCGACGATGACCGTCGACGCGACGCCGCCCAAGGCGAAGCGGATCATTGGCAGGCGCAGTGGCTGGGAGGGATCAGGTAGAGCGTAGACATAGCCGGCGGGAAGCGGGTGAATGTAGCGTTTCCAGCGAAGCTTCCAGCCAACTCGGCGTGGCAAAATATCCACAGCACCGATGCGCATCGCGACGACGACCATGCCGGAACGGCGCGCGGCGACGTAACGCCCTGACTCATAAACGACCCTTCCAAAGGGAACGGCGACCATCAGCGTGAGGAGAAGGATTACAAACGCGACGCTACCTACCGCTGCGACATCGCACAGATAAGCTGCGCCAAACAGCAGATACACCACGACACGCCCCATGCGGACGCCAACACGTGTCCACGCCGGCGTCAGCGACCATTCTGCCCGGCCTTCGCCGTCCCCTCGATCGGTTCCGTCCATACGCCCCCTTCCTTTGCACCCGATCAAGCATCGTATGCGAACGCACGGCACGTCAACGACTCAGGGGGTGGCGGCGAGCTTCTCGGCCATGGAGGCATCGATGAGGCACGTCAACGGCGAGGCCGCCGCATCGATGTGAACGATACCGTCCGGATCGGGGGCGTGATACCAGAGCGGGCCGCCGACGCACGGCGTTCGCCTGGATACCTCCCCCATCACCAAACGCCACGTACGCAACGCCATCAGCGCCGTCGTCGTCTGGCCCGGGTGCTCACCGTCTGCGGGCGTCCACGCAGCTTCCGGATACAGAGCCATCAGCTGCCGGCGAGTCTCGCTGATCTCGATCATCGGCATGTGCGCGAGCGCAGCGATACGGCGCTCTCCCTTTACTTCGCCCTGGCTGACCTGGGAATTCGCGCGTTGCCAGGTACCCAGGTAATACACGCGGGCACCGGCAGCGCGGGCATCCCGAGCTAGCGATATCGTTGCCTGATCCGTTCGGGCAAACGCCGCCAGCCGCGTTTCGCAACCCGGTGTACACGTGGCATTGCCACCGCGTTCCTGGAGGATGACGTCCGTGTAACCGCCCGTTGCCAACGCCTTCATCACCACGGGGTCGTGGTCGTAGTCTTCCAACGCCGCGCCGGCCCGGGCGATCATGTCGACCCTCAGGTGTACTCCAGCGGGCGCGAGCGATGCAAAGGCAGATGGGAGGTTGTTGACGTAGGTCAGGCTGTTGCCGATGAAGAGAACACGACGTCGATCACCGTGCTCGGCAGTCGCAGAGATCGCAGGGGGATAGGCACGGCGCAGGGCAAACTTCTCCGACGCGAGGTAGATGGTGTCGTGATGCTCTTCGGGACGCGGCACATATATCCAGTCAAGGCCCGTCGGAGCGTCCGATTTCAGTATCGCGGCAAACTTCGCCACGTTCGGCGCGATGTTGTCCTCGTCGGCCGAGGTGAGGAAGAGACGACGGCTGGCATGTGCCTGCTGCCTGAGCAGCGCCGGCGCATCGCGCAGCAATGCCCCGTCGTTCCACCACAGGCTCGGGCTGATCGCGACGACCGTGTCGAACAACCCAGGCTCTCGCAGGAAGGTCTCTACCGAGAAAAGCCCTGCCAGTGACTCGCCGATGATGCCGCGATGGCCGTCGACCCTGTAGCGGCGCCCGATCTCGGGAATGAGCTGCCTGGCAATGAACGCGCGGAAGACCGCCGAACCACCCACGCGCGGCGCAATCGCCATGTCGGATGCGACGCTGGTCGGCCCGGTCATGTCGCGACGGCGTTCGGTGTTCTCGATGCCGACGAGGATCAGCGGCTGGACCTCACCGGCACGAATGCCGGCGTCGACCGCCTCCGCCAGATGCGGGAAGTCCTCCTGCATGCCGCCGTCCGGCATGTAGAGCACAGGATAGCGGGCCTGTGACGCCTCGTAGCCTGGGGGCTTGTAGACGTTGATGACGCGGGTTTCGGCGGGGGATGTCGTGGCGAGGGTGAAGGTGTCGTGGGGTGGGGTCTGGGCGCTTGCGGCCGGCGACACCACGCAAAGCGCCAGGGCGAGGATCATGGCCCTGACGCTAGCACCCATCGCCGATGAATCGGCTCCTACCAAGAGCGATGCATCGGCTCCTACAAGGAGGCGCCTCACGCGTTACATGTTGCGGCGGTACTCACCGCCGACGTCGTAGAGGGCGTGGCTGATCTGGCCGAGGGAGTTGTTCTTTACCGCGTCCATCAGCTGCTCGAACACGTTGCGACGCTCGCGGGCGGTCTTCTGCAGGGTGCGCAGGCTTTCCGGGGCAAGGCTGTTGCGGGCGCGGCCGTAGAGCAGCACGTTGTCGATCTGCTGGCCCTTCTCTTCTTCCGTGGAGCGGATGAGTTCGATTTCGGTCGAGATCTCGCCACCGTGGTCCTTGGGCAGGAAGGTGTTGACGCCGATGAGCGGAAGCGAGCCGTCGTGCTTCTTGTGCTCGTAGTACATCGACTCTTCCTGGATCTTGCCGCGCTGGTACATGGTGTCCATCGCGCCGAGCACGCCACCGCGCTCGCTGATCGCCTCGAACTCCTTGTACACCGCTTCCTCGACCAGGTCGGTCAGCTCGTCGACCACGTAGCTACCCTGCCACGGGTTCTCGTTGAAGTTGAGGCCGAGCTCGCGATTGATGATCAGCTGGATCGCCACCGCGCGGCGCACGCTTTCTTCGGTCGGCGTGGTGATCGCTTCGTCATACGCGTTGGTGTGCAGGCTATTGCAGTTGTCGAACAGCGCGTACAGGGCCTGCAACGTGGTGCGGATGTCGTTGAACTGGATTTCCTGCGCGTGCAGCGAACGGCCGGAGGTCTGGATGTGGTACTTCAGCATCTGGCTGCGCGCGCTGGCACCGTAGCGCTCGCGCATGGCGCGTGCCCAGATGCGGCGGGCAACGCGGCCGATCACCGTGTATTCCGGGTCCATGCCATTGGAGAAGAAGAACGACAGGTTAGCCGCGAAGTCGTCCACTTTCATGCCACGAGCGAGGTAGTACTCGACGATGGTGAAACCGTTCGACAGCGTGAAAGCAAGCTGGCTGATCGGGTTCGCGCCCGCTTCGGCGATGTGATACCCGGAGATCGACACCGAGTAGAAGTTGCGCACCTTGTGGTCGACGAAGTACTGCTGGATGTCGCCCATCATGCGGAGCGCGAACTCCGTGCTGAAGATGCAGGTGTTCTGCGCCTGGTCTTCCTTGAGGATGTCTGCCTGCACGGTGCCGCGTACGTTGGCCAGCGTGAAGGTCTTGATCCGCGCGTAGGTTTCCGCGTCGACCACTTCCTCGCCCGAGATGCCGAGCAGGCCGAGACCGAGGCCATTGTTGCCTTCGGGCAAGCCGCCGGTATACGTCGGGCGATTGCCGTCGGCGTAAAGCTGCGCGATACGCGCCTTGGCGGCCTCCCAGCGCGAGGGCTCTTCGTTGAGGTACTTCTCGACGTTCTGGTCGATCGCCGTATTCATGAACATGGCGAGGATGATCGGCGCCGGGCCATTGATCGTCATCGAGACCGACGTGGACGGTGCCGTCAGGTCGAAGCCGGAGTACAGCTTCTTCATGTCGTCGAGCGTGGCGATGGAAACGCCGGAGTTACCGATCTTGCCGTAGATGTCCGGGCGCGGGGCGGGGTCTTCGCCGTACAGCGTGACCGAGTCGAACGCCGTCGACAGGCGCGCCGCGGCGCCGCCCAGTGAGAGGTAGTGGAACCGACGGTTGGTCCGTTCAGGCGTGCCCTCGCCCGCGAACATGCGGGTCGGATCCTCGCCGGCGCGGCGATAGGGAAACACGCCGCCGGTGTACGGGTAATAGCCCGGGAGGTTCTCGCGCATGAGGAAGGAGAGCAGTTCGCCCCAGTCCTTCGTCTTGGGCGGAGACACCTTGGGGATCTTCTGGTGGCTCAGCGAAGTGCGGTAGTTCTCGACGCGGATGACCTTGTCGCGCACTTGGTATTCGGTGAACTCGTCGGTGACCGAGGCGAAGCGCGACGGCCATTCGCGCAGCAGCGCGATCGCCTCGCTGCTCAGCTCGCGGACGGCCTCGTTGTAGCGCTGGCGAAGCGTCGACAACGAACGGTCACCCTCGACGCTCAACGCATCGTGATCGTAGAGATCGAACGCGCGCGGCAGCGCCGCGTCACCGATATCCTTCAGCGACTCGTAGTAATGCTGGGCCTTGCTTGCTGCTTCGGCCTGCTTCGCGATACCGCTGTTCACGCCACGACCCTGCTCGGCGATCTCGGCGAGGTAACGCACGCGATTACCCGGGATCAAGACCGTGGCGCGGGGTTCACGCAGCGTCGTGTCGATGTCCGGCGTCCAGGTGGCCTCCGGCAGCGAAAGCTTGCCGCGCATCAGGCGGCAGAGATTGGCGAACATCCAGGTGACGCCCGGATCGTTGAACTGGCTGGCGATGGTCGGATAGACCGGCACGTTCTCGTCAGCCATCTGGAAAGCGGTGCGGTTGCGCTTCCACTGCTTGCGCACGTCACGCAGCGCATCTTCGGCGCCACGCTTGTCGAACTTGTTGAGCACGACGAGCTCGGCGAAGTCGAGCATGTCGATCTTCTCGAGCTGGCTCGCCGCGCCGTACTCGCTGGTCATCACGTAGACGGGGAAGTCGACGAGGTCGACGATTTCCGAGTCACTCTGGCCGATACCGGCGGTTTCCACGATTACCAGGTCATAGGCCTGCGACTTGAGGAAATCGATGCAGTCGTGCAGCACGATCGACGTGGCGGCGTGCTGGCGACGCGTCGCCATGGAACGCATGTAAACGCGCGGGCTGCGCAGCGAGTTCATGCGGATGCGGTCACCCAGCAGGGCGCCACCGCTACGGCGACGCGTCGGATCCACCGCGAGCACGGCGATGCGAATCGACGGGAAGGCATGCAGGAAGCGCAGCAGCAGTTCGTCGACGACGCTGGACTTACCGGCGCCACCGGTGCCGGTCAGGCCGAGGACGGGCGTCTTGTTGCCGGCGAGTTGCCATTCCTTGCGCAGGCGCGCCAGCTCGGCTTCGGGAAGCAGGTCTTCCTCGATCGCCGACAGCATGGCGCCGATCGAGATCTCGTCTTCCACCGAAGCCGTTACCGGCGCCGCTTCGACACGCTGGCTGGCCGCGGCGCGTGTACGCGACATCACGTCTTCGATCATCTCGGTGAGGCCGAGCTTCATGCCGTCGTTCGGGTGGTAGATGCGCTCCACGCCGTACGCCTGCAGCTCACGAATTTCCTCGGGCGTGATCGTGCCGCCACCGCCGCCGAACACGCGGATATGGCCGGCGCCGCGCTCGCGCAACATGTCGACCATGTACTTGAAATATTCCACATGGCCGCCCTGATAGGACGACAGCGCGATGGCATCGGCATCTTCCTGAAGCGCCGCGCGCACGACGTCTTCCACCGAGCGGTTGTGCCCGAGATGGATCACCTCCGCGCCCTGGCTCTGGATGATGCGACGCATGATGTTGATGGCCGCGTCGTGCCCGTCGAACAGGCTCGCCGCCGTGACGAAGCGCAACGGCGTCGCCTCCGCGTCGGTGTGGCTGGCGGGGATGTGCTTGGGCTGCGAGCTCATGGAAACTCCGGGGAAGATCGACTGCGGGTGGGGAACCCCGCAATTCTAACGCCGGAGGCGGCACGGGCTCTGGTGCAGTGCAGCGAAGCCCGCGCCTGCGCGATTAGCCCAATCCCGCGGAATACAGGCTCGCACGATGCGTCGTGATCCCCGCGCGCTGCTCGTGCCCCAACGGCAATACCGAATTCACGATGAATACCTGCGGCCGGGTGTTCGGCCCGGTGAGTTGCATGAGCACCCGCTCGCCAAGACTGCCTTCGTGGCTGCGTATTTCATTGGCCAGCGCGGCGGACATGGGAGGCTCGGCGGCCTGCTCGGGATCGTCCCAGAGGTCGCCGACGCGGTGGAACTGTTCTTCGCTGACCTCGACCCAGACGCCGATGTGGTAATCGTCCTTGCGACCTTGCACAGGCAGCGGCAGGGTCGCGCGAAGAAAGAAGCGTTCGTCGTCGATCACGCACGCATCGTCGCTCTCGTACACGTCGAGCGAACGCTCGTCGTTGCCCATCTCGAAAATGGCATCGGGCCGGCCGTAGCTGAGTTCCAGCTCGTCTTCCTCGTGCGTCGCTCCACAGATCGCGCAGGTAGCTGTCATGGGACCGCTCCGTGAGGTAGAGGTCGATGGTAGCTCAGCTGACGTCGGCCCCACCGAGAAAGGCGATCGCCGTCGTCATGACACCTTCATCGTCGACGATGCGGCGGTGACCCAGCCGGCGCGTCTTCAACAGCACGGCGCCCGGCCAGAGCCGTGCATAGAGTTCTCCCTCTTCCACCGGCACGTCGCGATCGGACACGTCATGGATGATCAGCGCGGGCTGGGTGCGTTGCGGCGCATGCCGCTCCACGTGCAGGGCCTCGATCGTCACCCCGGTGCGGGCAGCCAGCACCCGGTGCAGGGGCTCGCGCAGGTGTTCGGCGAGCCGGACGAAGCGGGCAAAACGTCGCGTTGCCGCCATCGGGTCAGCGGCAGGCGCGATCAGCACCACGCGTTTCGCGCTCCAGCCGTCGCCGAGCGCCAGCGTGACGGCAGCGCCGCCCAGCGAGTGCGCGATCACCCCTTCCGCATCGCCGTAGTGACGGCCGATGGCCGCTACTGTCCGAGCGAAGTCCGGTAGCGTGCATAGCGTCCCGCCGCTTTGTCCGTGCCCGGGCTGATCGAAGGAAACCGCGGCCCAGCCCTGCGCAAGGAGCTGCGGTGCCCAGCTTTCCCAGCGCAGGCCCATGCTCGACCAGCCGTGGGCCAGCAACACATACGGCTGCGTGGAGGGATCGCCCCACACATACGTAGCGATGGATTCGCCGGCGACATCCACATGGACCTTGCGTGCCGACATGGTGGCCTGCGCGTGTGCGGCCCGCTGGCGGCTGCTCGGCAGCGGGGTCTGGAAGACCCGGGCGGCGTGGGCCACCGTGCGGGTCGGCGCCAGACGGCTGCCGAACCGGTAAGCGAAGCGGATGCCCAACAGGGTCGCGACGGTGCGCACGCCAAAGCGGCGGGGTGGTTTCATGGGATGGGGACCGGTGACCTGGGGGGATGGGCAAGCTTTCGCGAAGCTGAATACTACCCCGGAGGGCGGGTCAACCCCTCGCAAGGAAACCGCGTTCTGGCGCACGAATCCGCATTCGCGGACGTCCCGAGGAGAGAGTTCATATGACGACCCTGACCCGCAAACTCGTTGCCCTGGCTGCCCTTGGCCTGGTCGCGGGCGCCGCAACCTACACCCCGCCCGCCGCCGCGCGGGAAGTTGTCGAAGTGGTCACCGTCGGCACCCGTCCGCCGCCGCCCCGCTTCGAGCGCGTGCCGCCGCCCCGATCCGGCTACGTCTGGGCACCTGGCTACTGGAACTGGTATGGCGGCCGTTACGTCTGGGTCGGTGGCCGCTGGAACACGTATCGTCCGGGCTATGTCTATCGCCCGCCGGTCTGGCGCCCCTACGGCCGTGGCTATCGCATCGAGCGTGAGACCTGGGTCCGCGACCCGCGCTGGCACCGATAAGCACCCCGTTGCTGCGCCGCACCTACACGGACGCGCACAACGGTTTAAACTAGGCAGCTGACACGACATCTCGCCCCCGCCATCCGGCCGGGGCGATTTTTTTGGATGGTCATTACCGACCCGTGATCCCCATCACGGGCTTTCACCTCGAAGCGCGGTGCTGCTGCCGCTTGTCACTGGAGTTTGCGTTCGATGATTTTCGAAACCATCGCCAACACGGGCCACGAAGAAGTCGTCTTCTGCCATAACAAAGACGCCGGCCTGAAGGCCATCATCGCGATCCACAACACGGTCCTCGGCCCGTCGCTGGGCGGCCTGCGCATGTGGCCGTACAAGACCGAGCAGGACGCGGTCAACGACGTGCTCCGCCTGTCGCGCGGCATGACGTATAAGAACGCCGTGGCCGGCCTGAACCTGGGCGGTGGCAAGGCCGTCATCATTGGCGATCCCTCCAAGGACAAGTCCGAAGCGCTGTTCCGCGCCTTCGGCCGCTTCGTCAATTCGCTCAACGGCCGCTACATCACGGCTGAAGACGTCGGCATCGACGTCAACGACATGGAATACGTCTACCGTGAAACCGAGTACGTCACCGGCGTGCACCAGGTCCACGGCGGTTCGGGCGATCCCTCGCCGTTCACCGCGTTCGGCACGCTGCAGGGCCTGATGGCCGCACTGCAGGCCAAGCATGGCAACGAAGACGTCGGCAAGTACAGCTACGCCGTGCAGGGTTGCGGCCACGTCGGCAGCGAGTTCATCAAGCTGCTCCGCGAGCAGGGCGCCAAGGTGTTCGTCACCGACATCAACAAGGATGCCGTGCAGCGCTGCGTCGACGAACTCGGCTGCGAAGCCGTTGGCCTGGACGAAATCTATGACGTCGACGCCGACGTCTACAGCCCCTGCGCCCTGGGTGGCACGATCAACGAACAGACGATCGATCGCATCAAGGCAAAGATCATCTGCGGTGCGGCCAACAACCAGCTGGCGACCGACGCGATCGGCGACGAACTCGCCCGCCGCGGCGTGGTCTACGCACCGGACTATGCCGTCAATGCCGGCGGCGTGATGAACGTCTCGCTGGAAATCGACGGCTACAACCGCGAGCGCGCCATGCGCATGATGCGCACGATCTACTACAACGTCGGTCGCATCTTCGAGATCTCCGCCCGCGACAACATCCCGACCTACAAGGCCGCGGACCGCATGGCCGAAGAGCGCATCAGCGCGATCGGCAAGATCCGCCTGCCCCACATGGGCAACGGCGCACCCCGCTTCCAGGGTCGTATGCGCGGGCAGTAATCGCTACGCGTTATGGGCAACACGAAAGCCGCCGGAGTGATCCGGCGGCTTTTTTGTGGGGGACTACAACGTTTGGCTGATCGAGGCATGGCGCGATTGCCGACAGTATGAGCTGCCGCCCATGTGGGCGGCGCACTCTTGAGGATGGAACCCCATGAACGCTGGAAAAAAGCTCTCCTTCGGCAGCAAGGCCGACGCCGACCTGGACCCCGCCTTCGGCGAACGAGGCAAGGCCATCTTGCCCAATCCTACCGGCTACAGGTCGACGGACATCTACGGCATCGCCACGGCGCACGACCATTCGATCTTCGCCGCCGTGGTCTGTGACCAGCAGTTTGGCATCGTCAAACTGCGACCCGATGGGGCGCTCGACACGAACTTCGGCGACGGCGGTTTCCAAGTCGATCCGGAAATGGGCTCCTTCTTTGCCGAACTAAAGATGTTGCCGGATGGTCGCATGCTTGCGTGCTACAAGCCTACCGGTGGAGTGACGCAGCGATTCCTTCTGCGGTTGACCGCCAGGGGTGCGCCGGACGCGACATTCGCCGCTCTCGGCATCCTGCCGTTGGAATTCGGTGAGTATCAGTTGCTCCATGCCGACATGATTCCGCTGTCCGACGGAGGTATCGTCCTTATGGGCGGTGCGGGTCTCAAGGAAGGTGGCGCACCGTCGGGAGGAATGATCGTTCGCCTGCTGGAAGACGGAACGCTCGACCCGACCCTCGGCGGGACCGGCTTCGTGCACGTCCCATTCGACAGCGAGCCCTACGATGTCGAGTACGCGGGGGTGATTCAGGACGACAAATACGTACTCGCCAGCAAGATCGGCGCAAACGCGGTCATTCGCCGATACCTGCCAAATGGAGAGCGGGACATGACGTTCGGCGTCGACGGCCAGTATGTTGCGGCAACGGGCAACGCCGAGGCCAGGTTTGTCGACATCCTGCATTCCGACAAGGGAAGTTTCGTAGGCATCGGTAACGCCCACGAATCAGGTCGCAGCCATGCCTTCCTGATAGGAATCGATGCCAACGGCGCACCTGACATGGGTTTCGCCAACGGGGAACCTGTTTACCTGCAAAGGCTTGGCGGCACGTACGTGAAACAGGCCACGTTCGATGACGCGGGAAGAGTCGTCATTCTTGGCAGCTTCGGCCCCATGAGCAAGCCGAGTGCCGTGCTTGTCGCCCGCTATACAGCTGAAGGCGTGCTGGATGAATCGTTCGGCGATGACGGCTACATCGCCATTCCCATATCGAACGGTTTCCTGGAGCCGCGCGGCCTTGCCATCCAGGGCGAGTTGGGCATCCTGACCTCCGCATGGTTTCAACCCACTTCGGGCAATCCTGACGAACCCAAGATTGACTGCGTCATGCGCATGCCTCATTCGCCGATCACCCGGGCGCCGTAGTCGCTGAGACCGGAATTCAGCATCGATTCTGGGTAAGTCCGTTCAGCGGGTGGAGGCAACCAGCGCCGGCGAAGCCACATGGTTCGCCGGCGAAACAACGAAGGCACCGAGCATCAGCAGGCAGGTCAGGGCACCGGCGACAAAGAAGGTCTTCAGCAGGGCGGTTTCGAATGTCATGGTCGTTCTCCTTGGACGATGAATGAAGCGGGGTCGTGATATCGGTTGCATCGGGCGTGCCAACCGTCGAAATTCCCTGCAGAGCGCATTCCTGCGCGGCTTCTGCCGCGCCAACCTGGCCAGTGCCGGTGTCCGCGGACGTTGGCCCAGGCGTCCGGACGCTGTCCGCCAGCCGGACAGGCTTCTGTAGGACCCGATTCATCGGCGAACGGGTGCTAGCCATAACCGGGCCCGCTGCCGCGGGGATCGCCGATGAATCGGCTCCGACAGGGGCCGGGGGCAGCCTGTCGCAAGAAACCTCCCTCTGCGGCAATCTGCTACACTTCGGACACCCCGGGCTGTCTTGTAAGGCTTTGCCTACATGGAGCTTTTGGGTCAAGGGGGACGCCGTTCGCGGCGGCAACAAACCAGAATCTTCGATCACGACTTTCGTCGCCTCGATGACGGCGTGGCCGCCCTTTTGCCCGGGGTGACCGTGTCCGTCCGGGGATGAAATGGACTTAGCCAGCTTATGAGCGCGATGCCAGCCGAAACCTTCACCTTCGACGACGTGCTCGCACGTTTGCGGTCCGTGCTGCACGAGACCTTCGAAATCGACCCGGCGAAGGTCACTCCCGAGGCCAACCTGTTTACCGACCTCGAGCTGGACAGCATCGATGCCATCGATCTGGCCATCCAGGTGCAGGACATGACCGGCACCCGGATCAAGCCCGAGGACTTCAAGAGCGTGCGCACCGTAGGCGACGTGGTCGCTACCGTGCAGACCCTCGTCGCCCGCTGAGCGGACCGATGGCCGGCAGCACCGCACCGCGCGGCACCGCGGCGCGACCCTTCGCGCCCTGCGCGGTCGTTCCGATCTACAACCACGGACGAACCATTGCCGCGACCGCCAACGCGCTCGCCGGGCACGGCTTGCCGGTCCTGATCGTGGACGACGGATCCAACGCCGAGACCCGCGCCCTCCTCGACACCCTTGTCGACGGCCGTGACGACCTACGCCTGATCCGTCTTGCCACGAATGGCGGCAAAGGCGCCGCCTTGAGCGCCGGCTTCATCGCCGCCTTCGACGCCGGTTACAGCCATGTGCTGCAGATCGACGCCGACGGACAGCACGACACGGCCGACGTACCTCGCTTCCTGGCCGAGGCGGAAGCCGCGCCGGACGCGATGGTCTGCGGTCGCCCGATCTACGACGACTCCGTGCCTCGCGCCCGTCTTTACGGGCGCTATCTCACGCATGCCTGCGTCTGGGCCGAGACCCTGTCGTTCGCGATCCAGGATTCGATGTGTGGTTACCGTCTCTACCCGCTGGATGCCACGCGTGCGGAGATCGCGCGCAAGCCGTTGCCAACCCGCATGGACTTCGACACGGAGATCGCCGTGCGCCTGTTCTGGCGTGGCGTCCCGGTGCGCAACCTGCCGACCCGGGTGATCTACCCGGAAAACGGCCTGTCGCATTTCCGCATGTGGCGCGACAACGCGCGGATCACCGCGATGCATACGCGCCTGCTGCTCGGCATGGTGCCGCGTGCGCCGGGCCTTCTCCTTCGCAAATTCAGCAACAGGGCACCTTGATGCGCCGCTTGATCGCCTTCGTCACCCTGTTCTGCGCGTTCGCCGTCCACGCACAATCGCCGACCCTCACCGACGACGTGCTCGGTCACCTCGCGAAGCACCCGCAGGTGCGCGCGGAATTTACCCAGAGTCGTGAAAACCCCGCGCTTGCCGAGCCGCAAGTCAGCCATGGCGACCTGTTGTTCGTCACCGGCCATGGCATGGTCTGGCACACACGCGATCCGTTCGAGGACACGCTGGTCTTCGCCTCGGGCGACACCTCGCGGCTCAACGCACAGCGCAAGCTGGAGCGCGTTCGTGACGGCAACCGCGGCGTCAGCCAGGTGTCCGGGATGCTGCAGTCGCTGCTCGCCGGCAAGTCCGACGACGCCGCACGCCAGTTCACCATCAGCGCCGAGGGCACACCGGGACACTGGACGCTGCACTTCGTGCCGCGCCAGTCCCGCGTGGCGAAGGTGCTCGCGGGCATCACGCTCAAGGGCGACGACTTTCTGCAGTCGATCGAAGTGGATCTGGCCAGCGGTGAGCGGACGCTCATCACCTTCGCCAACACGCGCGACGCTGGCTCGCTGACCCTGGTCGAAGCCAAGGTGCTCGGCATTCCATGACGTCGCCGTCGACTTCGCAGCGCGCTGGCCTGTTCGCACTCGCGTCGCTGGTCGTGTGCCTGCTGTGCGCGTGGCTGTTGTTCGGTCGTGGCACGTCGCCGTTGCAAACCGATGTTCTCACCCTGCTGCCCGCGACGGAGCGCCATCCGCTGGCGGAGGATGCCGTCGAGCGACTGGCCCGTGCCAGCGGCGATCGGATGGTGCTGCTCGTCCACGACAAGAACGACGACACCGCCAAGGACGCCGCGCGCGAACTAGGCGCCGCGCTGAGTCCCGACCCGGTATTCGCCTCGGTGATCGCGGAACTGCCACCGTTCGATCTCGACCAGCTCGTGACGCCCTTCCTGCCGTTTCGCTTCCACCTGCTGACGGCAGAGGACCGGGCAGCGATCACGACACCGGGCTTCGACCCCGTCGATGCGCTCAAACGGCGCCTCAACCAGCCCTTTGGCGCCAATGTCGGCGCGAGGCTCACCGACGATCCCTTCGGCTGGATGCAGCACTGGCTCGATCGCCAGCCATGGAACCGCTCGGCCCTCGTGCCGGAGGATGACCTGCTCACCGTACGCCGCGACGACGGCACGTATGTGCTGGTCATCGCCACGCTCAAGGGTTCGTCGTACGACGATGTCGTGCAGCGCCGTGCGCTGGCGGCGCTGGCCCACGCGGAAACCGCCATGGCGGCGAAGCATCCGGGCACGACGCTGCTGCGCACCGGGGCGATCTTCTACGCGGCGTCCGCCCGCGCCGGGGCCGAGCACGATACGCATGTGGTCGGTATCGCATCCACCGTGGGTATCGCGCTGTTGCTGCTGTTGGTGTTCCGCTCGCTGCGTCCGCTGCTGATCGCCTTCCTTTCCACGGCACTTGGCGTGATCGGCGCAATCGCCACCACGGTGCTCGTCTTCGGCCAACTGCACCTGCTGACCCTGGTGTTCGGCGCGGCGCTGCTCGGTGAGGCGGTGGATTACTCGATACAGTACCTGTGCGCCCGCGCCAATGCCGGCCCCCAGTGGAACGCCGAGCGCGGCGTGCGCCAGGTGCGTCCGGCGCTGTTGCTCGCGCTGGCCACCTCCCTGCTCGGCTACTCGTTGCTCGCCGTCGTGCCTTTCCCCTTCCTCCGCCAGATGGCCGTCTTCGCCATTGCCGGCATGGCCATTGCCTGCGCCAGCGTGTTCTGGCTGCTGCCGGCACTGGCGCAGAAGCCGGCAAGGGCTCCGCTAGCGCCGGCCCTCGTGCGACTGGCCCTCGGCTGGCAGCGCATCGCCTCGGGGCGACGCGCCCTGCTGGGCGTGGCGGTGCTGTGCGTCGTCGCCATTCCCGGCTGGCTGCGACTGGGCCACGATGACGATATCCATCTGCTCATCTCGCCACCGAAGACGCTGGCAGCGCAGACCGCGACGATCCGCGACGTCGCCGGCTTCGGCGGCGGCAGTCAGTTCTGGCTGGTGGAAGGGTCCACCGCCGAGGAAGTGCTCCAGCGCGAGGAAGCACTGACCGACCGGCTGCAGGCCTGGGTGGCCGATGGCAAGCTCGGCGGCTGGACCGGGATCACCGCGATGCTCCCATCTGCGCGTCGGCAGGCTTCGAACATCGCCGCGCTCACGCCGCTGTTCACGCCACGCGAGCGCATGACCGCGTGGCTGGGTCAGGCCGGCTTCCGTGCTGAGGGGAGTGCCGGCTTCGTTGCAGCCTGGCCAGGCCGCGCCTTCACGCTCGACGACTGGTTGGCCATGCCTGCCTACACGCCGTTTCGCTATCTGTGGATGGGCGGCGGCGAGCATGGCGTCGGCAGTATCGTCGCGCCGCAGGGCCAGGACGACGCGAACCTGCTTCGCGCGGCGGCCGATGGCCTGCCGGGCGTTTCGCTGGTCGACAAGCCGGCCAGCATCACCGCCCTGTTCGGTCGGTATCGCGGCTATGCCGACGTCTGGCTCGGCGGCGCACTGGCGCTCGTCGGACTGGCCTTCCTGTGGCGCTATGGAGCACGCGCCGCATGGCGCGTTCTTTTGCCGCCTGCCGCCGGTATCGTGCTCAGCGTCGCCGCCCTCGGCTACCTTGGCGAACCACTCACGCTGTTTCACGTCATGGCCTTGATGCTCGTCCTCGGCGTCGGCGCCAATTACGCGGTCTTCCTGCGTGAGGGCGAACCGCATGTCGCCCACCTTCCGGGCGCGGCGTATGCCGGTGTCCTCCTCTCGGCGGTCACCGCCCTGCTTTCCTTCGGCCTGCTCGCGCTCAGCACGATGCCGGCCCTGCGACACTTTGGCCTTACCCTGCTCCTCGGGATCGGCTTCACCGCGCTGCTTGCGCCGGTAAGCGTCCCCGCACCGAAGAATCGAACCGCATGAACAACGCAGCACACGACACCGGAGGTCGCGCGATGAAACGCGTCGTCGTTACAGGCATCGGCGGCATCACGCCGCTCGGCCACGACTGGATCACGATCCAGGCGCGCCTTCGCCAGTTCCGTAACGCGGTGCGCCGCATGCACGAATGGGATTACTTCGACGCGCTGAACGGACGACTCGGCTGCCCCGTCGACGATTTCAGCCTGCCGTCGCACTGGTCCAGGAAACACGTGCGCTCGATGGGTCGCGTGGCCCAGCTCGCCGTCGCCGCGAGCGAGCGTGCGCTCGACGACGCCGGTCTGCTTGGCAACCCCGACATCACCGATGGCCGCATGGGCGTCGCCTATGGCTCATCCGGGGGCAGCATCGAACCGGCCAAGACTATCGGGCGCATGCTCGAGACCGGCTCCATGCAGGGCGTCACCGCGACCAGCTATATCCAGATGATGGCGCACACGACGGCGGTGAACGTCGGCGTGTTCTTCGGCCTGAAGGGTCGCATCATCACCACCTCGAGCGCCTGCACATCCGGCAGCCAGGCGATCGGCTATGGCTACGAAGCCATCCAGCAGGGCAAGCAGACACTGATGCTCTGCGGCGGCGCCGAAGAGCTGTCCGGCCCCGGTGCCGCCGTGTTCGACACGCTGTTCGCGACGAGCACGCGCAATGATACGCCGCAGGTGACGCCGCGCCCGTTCGACGCGAAGCGCGACGGACTCGTCGTCGGTGAAGGTGCCACCACGCTGGTCCTCGAAGAGTACGAACATGCCGTCGCACGCGGCGCGTCCATCTACGCGGAGATCGTCGGCTTTGGCACCAACTCCGACGGCCAGCACATTACGCAACCGACGCGCGAGACGATGGCCGCGGCCATGCGCATGGCGCTCGCCGATGCCGACCTGCCGCCCGCGGCCATCGGCTACGTGAGTGCGCACGGCACCGCGACCGATCGCGGCGATGTGGCGGAAAGCCATGCCACGGCGGACGTGCTCGGCACCGGCGTGCCGATCAGCTCGATGAAGAGCTACGTCGGCCACACCCTCGGCGCCTGCGGCGCGATGGAAGCCTGGTGGGCGATCGAGATGATGCGTGGCGGCTGGTTCGCGCCGACGATCAACCTGGAAACACCCGACCCCGAATGCGCGCCACTGGATTACCTCACCGGTGAAGGTCGCGAGATTCGCACCGGCTACGTGATGAACAACAACTTCGCGTTCGGCGGCATCAATACCTCGCTGATCTTCAAGGCCTACGGCTGATGAAGCGGGTCGTCGTCACCGGCATGGGCGCCGTGTCCTGTCTGGGCCCGGACCGTCGTGCCTTGTTCGATGGCCTGCGCGAGCGCCGCGCGGGCTTTCGCGACATGCCCGATTTCGCCGCGCTGGGCATGCGTTGCCGCGTGGCCGCGCCTGCCGATACCGGCGACCTCGAGCCACCACATCGCAAGCTTCGCCGGTACCTGCCGCAGGCGGCGGAATACGCCTGGCATGCGACCCGCGAGGCACTCGACGAAGCGGGGCTGGACGATGCCCGGATTCGCGAACGCGACGTCGGCATCGTGATGGGCGCGTCAGCCGCGCTTTCCGAATACGAGGCGGGCCTGGACATGTTCCATGCGCGCGGCATCTCGCGCCTCTCCCCGTTCATCGTGCCGCGAAGCATGGGTAGCGCGGTGGCGGCGACACTCACCCACGCCTTCGGCTTCGGCGGACGTGGCTTCACCGTGAGCTCGGCGTGCACCAGCGCGACGCATGCGATCGGCCAGGCGATGGAACTCATCCAGCTCGGACGACAGGCGATCGTCGTCTGCGGCGGCGCCGAGGAACTGCACGATAAGGCCGCCATGTGCTTCGACGTGATGAACGCGCTGTCGACGACGAGCGTGGCCGGTGAGCGCGTGGCCTGCCCTTACGACGCCGATCGCGATGGCATCGTTCTCGGCGGCGGCGCCGGCGTGCTGGTGCTGGAATCGCTCGACCACGCGCGTGAACGCGGCGCGCGCATCCTCGCCGAACTCGTCGGTTACGGCGCGGCCTCGGACCCGGACGGGATGGTCAGCCCCGAGGCCGCCGGCATGGCAGACGCGATGCGCGAGGCCATCGATCTCGCCGGCGTGCTGCCCGACTACGTCAACACCCACGCCTGCGCCACCGTGCACGGCGATCTCGCGGAGTGGCAGGCGCTGAGCCGGGTATTCGGCGAACGCGGCCGCGCCGTGCCGCCGATATCCTCGATCAAGGGCCTGACCGGTCATGCCCCGGCCGCCGCCGGCGCGATCGACGCCATCGCGTCGATCGCCATGATGGAGCACGGCGTGCTGCTCGGCGGTGCGACACCGGTCAAACGCGATGCCGCCTTTGCCGATGCGCCCTTGATCGATGGGGAAATCGCGTTGACCGTCAACAGCGTGATGTCGAACACCTTCGGGTTCGGTGGTAGCTGCGCCGCCCTGGTTTTTCGCCGGTATGCCGGGGCCGCCGCGTGATCGCGCTGACCATCGAGCGCTGGCGAGCGTGGGCGCCTGGCGTCGAGGAACCCTCCGACTGGGCCGCGTGGGCGGCGTCGCCTCGTCATCTCGACGACGACGGCGAGCAGCCGTCCTGCGCTTTCGTCGCACCGATGCAACGCCGCCGGCTCAGCCGCCTCGCGCGCATCGTGATGCATACGGCGTGGCCGATGTGCGCGGACGACGAGCAGCTTCCCTTCGTCTTCGCTTCACGACACGGCGAGACCACGCGCACCTTCGCCATGCTCGACGAGATCGGCCGCGAGGCGCCCCTGTCACCCACGCAGTTCGGCCTGTCCGTGCATAACGCGATCGCCGGGCAGTGGTCGATCCTGCGCGACCAGCGCGGTGAGTCCGTGGCGATCGCCGGCGAGTCCGACACCTTCGAGCATGCCATCGTCGAAGCCGCGGGCCTGCTGGGCGATGGCGCCCCGGCGGTGATCGTCGTGATCGCCGAGGAACGCCCCGCGACAGCCTATGACGGCTGGATCGACGATGTCCCCTTTTCCTACGCCGTCGCCCTGCGCGTCTCGCGCGCCGACGGCCCGGCCGCCGGCTCGCGCTGGGGACTGTCGCTTCGTGGTAATACGGACGGCGAACCGTCGGCAGAGGGCCCGCACGCCCTGCAGTTCGTTCGCGCGCTGCACGATGGCAGCCCCCTCGACCACCCGTGGAAGACACGACGATGGACATGGCAGCCGATAGCGTGACCCGCCGGGGCGACTTCTGGGCCTGGCGCTTCGTCTGCACCGCGCTGAGCTTTGCCCTGTTCGGCATCGGCGGCATCGTGCTGCGCGTGGCCGTGCTGCCCTTCGTCCTCGCCTGGCCGGCACCGGAGCCGGTGCGCCGGCGGCGTGCGCGCCGGACGGTGGGGCGCGCGTTCTGGCTGCACTCGCAGTTCATGTACCGGACGGGCACGGTCGCCTTTCGCTTCGATGGCGTGGAACGTCTCGGCCTGCCTGGCCAGATGATCGTGGCCAACCACCCTTCCCTGATCGACGTGGTGTACCTGATCGGCCACGTGCCGGAGGCGAACTGCGTGGTCAAGCACAGCCTTTGGAAGAACCCGTGCATGCGCGGGCCCGTGACGGCCGCGGGCTACATCAGCAACGACGGTAGCGCCGAGATGCTCGACCGCGCCGCCGATGTGCTTCGCGACGGCCAGACGCTGATCATCTTCCCCGAAGGCACGCGCACCACGCCCGGCAAGGATCCTGTTTTCCACCGCGGCGCCGCGGCCATCGCGGTGCGTGGCGCCCGCATCGTCACCCCAGTGTTCATCTCGGTGGTACCGACCACACTGACCAAGGCCGAGCCCTGGTACAGGGTGCCGCGCCGCCGCGTGCATGTGCATATCCGCGTCGGCGACGATATCCCGGTGGCGGCCTTCAGCGAACGCGCTCCCGGGCCGATAGCCTCGCGTCGCCTCAACGAACATCTCCATCACCTCTACGCCAGGGAACTCAAGGCATGAACGACCTCGAACGGGACATCGCCGGACTCATCATCGAAACCCTCGCCCTCGACCACCTGAAGGTGGACGAGATCGCCGTGGATCAGCCCTTGTTCGGCCAGGGACTCGGCCTGGATTCAGTCGATGCGCTGGAACTCGCCCTCGCACTGCAGACTCGCTACGGCCTGAAAATCGCCTCGGACTCGCGTGATGCGCGACGTCATTTCGAGACGGTGTCGAGCCTCGCCCACTACGTCGAAGCGAACCGGGCCCCATGCGCAAGCTGAGCAGTCTCGTCCTCCTGCTGGTCGGGGTGCTCTATCCCTTCATCGTCTATTTCGGTATGGATCATGTGTCCACGCCGATCTTCGGGCTGATTCTCGGCGGCTTGTGGCTGGTGCGCGCGCCTGCCCTGTGGCACCAGCCCGGCGGTCGCTGGATGCTCGGCGTCACCCTGGTCTACTGCGCCGTGCTGGCCTTCGGCGGTGAGGACGACCTGTTGCGCTGGTATCCCAGCCTGATCTGCGCGCTGTTGCTGGCCGCCTTCGGGCTCAGCCTGAAGTTCGGGCCGCCGATGATCGAGCGCATCGCCCGCGTCACCGAACCCGACCTGCCGCCGGTGGCCGTGCGCTACACGCGCAAGGTCACCTGGGTTTGGGTGGCGTTCTTCTTCCTCAACGGCACCGCCTCCGGCCTTCTGGCGAAGTGGGGGCCGCTGTCGTGGTGGACGTTCTACAACGGCATCCTGGCGTACTCGGTGATGGGCGTCCTGTTCCTGGGCGAGTGGATGTTGCGGCAGCGCTTGCGTCGCCGCATCAACAAGGCACCGATGGACGGCGCGGCCCAACGCCTGCTCTCGCATCCATGGGTCGCGGATGCCGCGGGCGGTTATGCCGGCAAGCTGGGGCCCGGCATGGTCGTGGAGCTGGCTCACGCGGGACGCAGCGCCCTGCTACGCCACGGCCGCGCCGGCATCATCAACGAACTGGGCCAGCAGGCCGCCGGCGACGATGCCTTGTCGACGCCGATGGTCTGGCGCTTCGTCGACGTCCTGCCGGAAGTCGCCCGGGTGGATGCACTGCTGCAGGCCGCCTTGCCGACCCTGCCCCGGGTGCTGGGTGAACGCCTGGACGGCGACACGCAAGTCATCGAGCTGGAGCTGCCGCTGGACCTGGCCTGCTTCGCGGAGCACTTTCCGGATGCGCCGGTGCTCCCGGGCGTGGTCCAGATCGGCTGGGCACTCGACTTCGCGGCGCCGCGGCTCGGTACACCGACGACGTGCCGTGGCATCGATGCGCTGAAATTCCAGCGCCTGCTCCGTCCGGGAGATCGTGTCGAGCTGACGTTGCGTTACGACGCCGCTCGCGAGCGCCTGCACTTCGCCTATCGCACTGGCGACGCACACTATTCATCCGCGCACCTGCGGCTGGAAGGCACCCATGCCTGAGGTCGCCGCCACCACGCACTGGGCCGCGAAAAGGGAGCGCGGGAGCTTTCTCGGCATGAAGCTCACCTCGATCGCCGTGCGCCTGCTCGGCCGTCGGCCGGTCGCGCCGGTGATCTACCTCATCGTTCTGTACTTCTTCGTGACCGGTCGCGGCACCCGGCGCATCGTCGCCGACTATCAACAGCGCCTGGCGGCCTGGAGCGGGCGCGACGACCTCTTTCCGCGCACGCGCCCCGTGCTTGCCCAGTACCTCGCCTTCGGCGAATGCATGCTCGATCGTTTCGACGTCTGGCGGGGCAAGCTGTGCCTGTCGTCGGTCGACATGGACGATCCCGACGGGGTACGCGATGCCCTTCGCTCAGGTGCTCGCGGGCAGCTGCTGGTCTGCACGCATCTGGGCAACCTGGACGTGTGCCGGGCCATGGCCGAGATCGGCGAAGGCGTGGCGCTGAACGTACTGATGCACCTGCCGAACGCGGCGCACTTCAATCGCCTGCTCGGCGAGTCGGGCGACCGTCGCCTGCGCCTGATGCATGTCGGCGACCTCGATACCGTCGCGATGATGGACTTGTCGCAACGCCTCGAGCGCGGCGAATGGGTCGCCATTGCCGGCGACCGCGTTCCCGAGCATGGCGGTCGCCGCGTGAATGCCGATTTCCTCGGCGCGCAGGCCGCTTTTCCGCAAGGCCCCTGGTTGATGGCCGCCATGCTGCGATGCCCGGTCAACCTGGTCTGTTGCCTCAAGCGCGCAGGCCGTTACACGATCCACCTGCGCCGGTTCGACGACGCTTCGACGTGGGAACGTTCGACACGCGATGCCGCCATTGCCGGCGCCGTCACCCGTTATGCCGCGTGGCTCGCCCAGCATTGCCTCGCTGCGCCGCTGCAATGGTTCAATTTCCACGCGTACTGGCACGGTACGAACGGAGCCCCCGATGCGCGCTAACGGTGTATTCGCCGTCGATACCGAGCTGACCGTTCCCTTCTTCGATGTCGATTCGATGGAGGTCGTTTGGCACGGCCACTATGTGAAATATCTCGAGATTGCCCGTTGTGCCTTGCTCGATGCGCTCGGCCACGGCTATGTGCGCATGAAGGACACGGGTTATGCGTGGCCGATCATCGACCTGCAACTGCGCTACGCGCGCGCCGCGCGCTTCGGCCAGGCCCTGGTCGTGCGCGCCGAACTGGTCGAATGGCAGAACCGCCTGAAGATCCACTACACCCTCAGCGATGCCGCCAGCGGCGAGCGACTGACCCGGGCCAGCACGATCCAGGTCGCGGTCAAGCTCGCCGACGGCGAGATGCAACTGGTCTCCCCTTCCGTTTTCATCGACGACATCGAGCGCCATCTGGCGCGTCATTCGTCACCCTGATCGCCATGGACGCCTCACCGATGAAGTACGCCAGCGCCACTTATGTCGAGGAAACCCGGATCGGTTTCGTCTTCCTGCGCACCTATACCTGGCAGCACCACGTTCTGCGCGTGGCGATCAACGACCTCAAGCGCCTCGCCGGCCCGCTACCGCAAGGTGGCACCCTGCTCGACGTCGGCTGTGGCCAGGGTCGTTCGTTTCGCTACCTGCGCGATGTCTTCGCGCCGTCGCGCATGCTCGGCCTGGATGCGGATCCGCACAGCATCGACCTGTCGCGCGCCGAAGCCGAATGCGAGGGCATCGCGGTGGACCTCTTCACCAGCGATTGCGCGCGTATCGACCTGGCCGATGCCAGTGTCGACGTCGTCTTCTGCCACCAGACCTTTCATCACCTGGTCGAACAGGAGCGCGCCCTGGACGAATTCTGGCGCGTGCTGAAACCAGGCGGCCTCTTGCTCTTCGCCGAATCCACCAAGGCGTACATCGACACCTGGGTGATCCGCTGGTTCTTCCGCCACCCGATGCATGTGCAGAAGAGCGCCGACGAATACATCGCCATGTTGCGCGGTCGCGGGTTCGTCTTCACCGACGAACAGGTGTCACTGCCCTACCTATGGTGGAGCCGTTCGAAGGACTTCGGCCTGCTCGAGCGCTGGGGCATCAAGGCGGCGCCGCCGGTGGGCAAGCGCGAGGAAACCCTGGTCAACGTCGCCGCACGCAAGCCGGGCTGACAGCATGACCACCTACCTCAATGCCCTCGGTGTCGTGTGTTCGCTCGGCGCCGGCAAGCAAGCCGTTGCTGAAGCGATGTTCGGTGCGGCGTCGCACGGACTGCACGATCTGGAGGGCTGGGTTCCCGGGCAGACACTGACCGTCGGCCACGTGATGGCCGCGCTGCCCTCGCCGCCTGCCGGACTGGCACACAGGGATACCCGCAACAATCGCCTGCTGCTGCTCGCCGCGGAAGAGATCGAGACGGAACTGCGTGCCGCCATCACGCGGTTTGGCGCGGAACGCGTCGGCATCGTCATTGGCACCAGCACCACCGGTATCGAAGAAGCGACGCGCAGCATCGCCACGCGCGGCCAGACCGGCGCCTGGCCCGCCGACTACCGATACGCCGACCAGGAACTCGGCGCACCGGCGGCCTTCCTTGCCGAATGGCTGGGGGTCGCCGGTCCTGCCTATGGCATTTCCACCGCATGCACCTCGGGGGCGCGCGCCCTGCTCAGCGCACAACGCCTGCTTCGTAGCGGCCTTTGCGACGCCGTGATCTGTGGGGGCGCCGATACGCTGTGCCGCCTGGCCACGAATGGCTTCCACGCCCTGGAAGCCACCGCGGACGCCCGTTGCCAGCCGTTCTCGAAGCAGCGCGACGGCATCAATATCGGCGAGGCAGCCGCCCTGTTCCTCATGACCCGCGAGAGCGCTCCGGTGGCCTTCCTCGGCGGCGGCGCGAGTTCGGATGCGTACCACATGTCCTCGCCGGAGCCGGAAGGCCGCGGCGCCAGCGATGCCATGACACGGGCGTTGTCGGCGGCGGGCCTCGATGCGGGCATGATCGACTACGTGAACCTGCACGGCACCGCCACCGAACACAACGACGCCATGGAGAGCCGCGCCGTCGCGGCCACCTTCGGTCGCCACGTACCCTGCTCCTCGACCAAGGCCCTCACGGGCCATACGTTGGGCGCCGCCGGCGCACTCGAGGCCGCGTTCTGCTGGCTGTCCCTCACCGATCCGCAGCGACGACTACCACCGCATGTATGGGACGGCGAGGCCGATCCGTCGCTGCCGACGCTGGCGTTTACCGATGCCGACAGTCGCCTGGCACCGGGTCCACGTCGACTGATGAGCAACTCCTTCGCGTTCGGCGGAAACAACGCGAGCCTGATCCTGGCGGACGCCCCATGACGCTGTGGCCGATCGAACAACTGCTTCCGCATGCGGGCCGGATGATCCTGCTCGACCGCGTCGTGACATGGGACGCGGAGCGCATCGCCTGTGAGCGCGTAATCCGTCGGGGCGATGCCTTCGTCGAGGCTAGTGGCCTGCCAGGCTGGGCCGGCATCGAACTCATGGCGCAGGCCATCGCGGCCTGGAACGGCTGCCAGGTGCTCGCCGCGGCTGGCGAGATACGTCCGGGCTTCCTGCTCGGCACACGCAGTTACCGCGTCGACGCCGACGTGTTTCCTCCCGGCGCAAAGCTGCTCATCGAAGCCGTGCGCACCTTTCATGACGAGGACGGCATGGGCTCGTTCACCTGTCGCATCGAGGCCCAGGGTATCCATGCCGAGGCGCGCCTGACGGTGTTCAGTCCGCCCGATCCGACGCCCTTTCTCGATCCACGCAACACTCTCGATTCCAAGGGAACCGCGCCATGAACGACACCATCCTCGTCACCGGCTCCAGCCGCGGTA
Source organism: Luteibacter sp. P1_D3 (assembly GCF_056406135.1). NCBI lineage: Bacteria > Pseudomonadati > Pseudomonadota > Gammaproteobacteria > Lysobacterales > Rhodanobacteraceae > Luteibacter > Luteibacter sp. P1_D3. The sequence goes on from NZ_JBFUAT010000001.1 coordinate 93,187, forward strand.
TCGGGCGCGCCATCGCGCTGAATCTCGCCGACGCCGGCTACGACATCGTCGTGCATTGCCGCTCGCGTCGCGACGAAGCCGAGGCTGTCGTCGCCGAGATCGTCGCCAAGGGCCGCGCGGCGCGCGTCATGCAATTCGATATTGCCGACCGCGCCGCATCCGCTGCGGCTTTGGAAGCCGATGTCGGTGAGCACGGCGCCTACTACGGTGTGGTCTGCAACGCGGGTCTCACGCGTGACGGTGCCTTTCCCGGCCTGACATCCGAGGATTGGGATCAAGTGCTGCGGACCAACCTCGACGGCTTCTACAACGTGCTGCACCCGTTGGTGATGCCGATGATCCGTCGCCGCAAGCCCGGGCGCATCGTTTGCATCACCTCGGTCTCCGGCATGATCGGCAATCGTGGGCAGGTCAATTACAGCGCGTCGAAGGCCGGTGTCATCGGTGCGGCGAAAGCACTTGCCGTGGAACTGGCCAAGCGCAAGATCACCGTGAACTGCGTGGCGCCCGGCCTGATCGATACCGACATGCTCGACCCGGACGTACCGGTGGAGCAGATCCTCAAGGTCATTCCGATGGAGCGCACTGGTACGCCGGAAGAAGTCGCGGCGGCGGTGCGCTTCCTGGTCAGTCCGGAAGCGGGGTACATCACCCGTCAGGTGCTGGCGGTCAACGGCGGCTTGTGTTGATGTGGGAACCGAGTCATCGGCGATGCTCTCCCTCCAGGGCACGATGCTCTCCTACCCGGGCACGATAAAGTAGCCGTCATGCCCTCCCTACGCTCCCTGGCCGAATCCGACCGTTTCGCCGACGTCCTGCGCAGCTTCCTCGCGCTTTCCGGCATCACGGCATGGTGCACCTTGATCGGCCCGGCAAGCGCCATCGTCCCTGCCCTCCTTGGCGCTATCGCCTGCGCCCTGGCTGAAACCGACGACGCCTGGCAAGGCCGGCTGCGCGGGCTCATCGTCACCCTGCTCTGCTTCGCCGCGGCCGCCGCTGGCGTACGCGCGCTTATCGGCATACCCGTGCTCTTCGCTATCGCCTTGCCGCTGGGCACCTTCATCCTGGTGATGCTCGGCGCGGTGAGCGGGCGCTATGCCACGATCGCCACGGCGACGCTGATCCTCTCGGTCTATACGATGATCGCCTCCGATGCTGCCGCCGCCGGCACCGGCAACGAAGGCACGCTCGCCATCCTTGCCGGCGCCGCGTGGTATGGCCTGCTCTCCCTGGGCTGGAGCGCCCTCGCCCCGCAGCGCGCCGTGCGCCACGCGTTGGCGCGCCTGTTCGAATCGCTCGCGCTGCTGATCGAAGCCAAGGCCGCCCTGTTCGAGCCCGTGCATGGGCTCGGCCGCGATGCCCTCGACCTCGCCTTTTCGAGGCGCAGCCTGGGTACGGTCGACGCGCTGACCGGCGCGCGCACCGCGCTCCTGGACCGCATCGGCCGGCGCCAGCCGCGCGGACGCAGCGCGGCACGGCTGGCCATGTTCTTCGTCGCCCAGGACATCCACGAGCGGATCAGCTCTTCGCACTACCCCTACGACGAACTCGCTGACGCGCTGTACCACAGCGATCTCATGTTTCGCTTCGGCCGGCTGCTGCGCCTGCAGGCGATGGCGTGTCGCGAGCGCGCCGATGCCATCCGGAGGGTCGCGCCGCTCGGTTCCATCGCGCTACCACGCGCCGCACTCGACGATCTGCGCGAAGCCATCGCCTATCGCCGCCGCAGCGATCCGCCCGACGAGGCCATCGACGACGCACTCTCCGCGTTGATGGACAACATGGAACGGCTGCAGGGCGCCATCGAAGACGAAGGCAGCCTGCCCCAGGACATGGACACGTCGCTGCAGGGCAATGAGCCATCGTCACTGAACGATGCCGTGGCACGTATCCGCCTTCGTCTGAACCGGCGCTCGATGCACTTCCGCCACGCCGTGCGCCTGGCCACCGGCATGCTCGGCGGTTACCTGCTGATGCTCGCGCTGCATCCCACCCACGGCTACTGGATCCTGCTGACCACGCTCTTCGTCTGCCAGCCCAGCTACGGCACCACACGTCGACGTCTCGTCCAGCGCGTGGTCGGCACCACCACGGGCCTGATCGCGGGCTGGGCCATGCTGAAGCTGCTTCCGGGCGGCGACTGGCGCCTGCCGGTCCTGGTAGCCACCGGCGCCGGCTTCTTCGCCTTCCGTTTTCGCCGTTATGCCCTGGCTACCGCGGTCATCACGCTGTTCGTCCTGCTCTGCTTCGACCGCGTCGGCGCCGGCTACGACGCCATCGGTCCACGGCTGCTGGATACGCTGATAGGCGCCATCGTCGCCGCCGTGGCCATCCGCTACGTGCTGCCCGACTGGCGCGTTCGCCGCTTCGACGACGTGGTCGCCGACGCCTTGCTCGCCTACGCGCGCTACCTCAAGGCCATTGCGATGCAGTACCGCAGCGGCAAAGCGGACGACCTGCCCTATCGCATCGCCCGTCGGGACGCGCACGCGGCGCAGGCAGCCGTCGCCGGAAATGTGAACGAACTGCTCGCCGAGCCCGGTCATCCCGTGGCACGCGGCGAGCGGGCGCTGCGCCTGCTCACCGCGCTGCAGGCCGGGCTGGCCCACCTGTCCACCCTGGGCGCGCATCGCCAGGCCCTGCCAGCCGACGATGCCGCCGTCGTGGACGAGCTGAGCCGGCGCATCGCCCATGGCCTGGACGCGCTGGCTGAACACCTAAGGACCGGCTCACCGGCCCCGCTGCTGGGGACGTCGGCCCTCCTCGTCGACACGTCGTCACGCGTCGCCGGGAGCCCGGAAGTGGTCCGCCTGATCGACCGCCAGTGCCTGCTCCTGGTCCGCGTCCACGACCGCATCGCGGCCATGCCGGAGGCCTGATTGCTGCGTCGCGCCGTGGATTGACGTCCCCGGCGCGTTACGATGGGAAGCTTTTTCCCCGTATCCCCCCGGAGTTGCACGCATGCGCCCGTTTTCCCTCGGTGAAGACCTCGACCTCCTGCGCGAAAGCGTCCACGCCTTCGCCGAGAAGGAAATCGCCCCACGCGCCGATCGCATCGATCGCGAAAACGTCTTCCCGGAAGACCTCTGGCTGAAGTTCGGCGAGATGGGCTTGCTCGGCGTGACCGTGCCCGAGGAATTCGGCGGCTCCGGCCTCGGCTTCCTCGCCCACATGATCGCGATGGAAGAGATCTCCCGCGCCTCGGCCTCGGTCGGTCTCTCCTACGGCGCGCACTCCAACCTGTGCGTGCAGAACATCTATCACAACGGCAACGACGAGCAGCGCCGCAAGTACCTGCCCAAACTCACCAGCGGTGAGTGGGTGGGCGCGCTGGCGATGAGCGAACCCGGTGCCGGTTCCGACGTGGTCGGCTCGATGAGCTGCCGTGCCGAGCTGGTCGGCGACGTGTGGGTCGCCAACGGCACGAAGATGTGGATCACCAACGGCCCCGATGCCGACGTGCTGCTGGTCTACATGCGCACCGCGCCGCGTCCCGCCGGCAGCCGCTGCATGACCGCCTTCATCATCGAAAAGGGCATGAAGGGCTTTTCCACCGCGCAGAAGCTCGACAAGCTCGGCATGCGCGGCTCGAACACCTGCGAACTGGTCTTCGACAATTGTGAAATTCCCGCCGAGAACATCGTAGGCGAGGTGAACGAGGGCGTGCGCGTACTCATGGGCGGCCTGGACACCGAGCGCCTGGTGCTCTCCGGCGGCCCGATCGGCATCATGCAGGCCGCTGTGGACCTCGTGCTTCCGTACGTGCGCGAGCGCAAGCAGTTCAACGCGCCGATCGGCACGTTCGGCATGATGCAGGCCAAGGTGGCCGACATGTACACCGCACTGCAATCTTCACGTGGCTTCGCGTATATGGTGGCCCAGCAGTTCGACAACGGCGTGAAATCGCGCATCGATCCGGCAGCCTGCCTGCTCAATGCCTCGACCAACGCGGTAAAAGTCGCCCTCGAGGCGATCCAGTCGCTCGGCGGTAACGGCTACATCAACGAGTTCCCTGCGGGTCGGTTGCTCCGCGATGCGAAGCTCTACGAAATCGGTGCGGGTACCAACGAAATTCGTCGCATGCTTATCGGACGCGAGCTGTTCCACGGCAAGTCATAACAGACGCAGCTTTCGTTTTGCGACATGGGCCGCTCCCACGCGAAGGTGGGAGCGGCCTTTTTTTGGTCACCAAGCCAGGCGATAGCTCAAACTCGCCGAGTGCGAGTGATCGCGATCGGCGAAGCGCTGATCCACGTCCATGGCGAACTGTGAACGTCCGCTCAAGTCCATGGCCATCGTGAAGCCCGCCGTACCCGCGCGACGCGACAGGCCGATGCCATCGACTGGTGCCCACTGCGCGATGCCGTTGTAGCGAGCCGAGAACACTTCGCCCTTCGTCGCAAACGCGTTCTGCCAACCGAGTTTGGCATCGAAACGCAGCGTGCCGTACGAGGTCAGCCACGTACTGCCGGCGCGCAGACCAAAACCCGCTTGCCAGCGGGAGGTCGTCTGGCCATCCGCGGCCAGACCGAAGCCATCGCCACCAGCTTCCTGGAACCCCGCGCGACGGATGCTCGCGAACTCGGTGTTCACGTACGGTGTAAGCGTGAAGGCGCCGACGTTCGTGCGGTAGCCGAACTCGCCATACGCCACGTTGTAGCGACCGTTGTTGTCGCCACCCGCGAACGTGCCCTGGTCACCCAGGCGCAGCAGGCGCTGCGTATCGCCACGGAAGCTGCCGAAGCCGAAGCGGCCCACGCCGTACCAGTTGGCGCCACGCGAACCGGCGTAGAGCATGCCTTCCGTCGCACGATTGGTCTGCCGATCCAGGCTGCCGGACAGCTGCCCCGTGCTGCGCATCTGGCTGACGGCCACACCGGCGAAACCGTTGCTGCCGAGCTTGACGTCGTTACCGACCACGCCACCGTCGAGATTGAAGTTCACGTTGCCGAAGCCGGCGCGGCTGAGGCCGCCCTGGGACCCTAGCGACTGGGTCCACGCACCCGTCGGGCCCTGCTGATCGAGATGATTGATCAGCGCATCGTTGCCAGCCTCGATACCCGCCAGCGTCACGGCCGTACTCGCCGCATACAGCTGGCCGGAGAGCGATTCCAGCGACGCCTGTGCCACCTTTTGCGTCGAAGACTGCTGGATGCTTCCCGCCGCGATCAGTGTGCGCGGATCCATCGATGCCGCCGTGGGCGAACCGTTGGCGAGGCTGGCCGTGATCTGCGCAAAGGCACCATCAAGACGCTGTGCCGAATTCACGGCGGCCACCGACTGCGACATGCTCGTCGTCGCTACCTGCGTGATGCTGAGCGAGGTCGTGTTGAGCCAGACTTCCTGCGGCAGGTACTGCAGCGTCGAACTGAGGAAGACGCCCGGACCCTGGGTCAACGTGGCGAACGTGCCGGAGATCGCGTTGGCCGTGAGCACCTGCTGGTGCGACGTCACCGTGTAACCGGGAACGGCACCCGCCACGTAGAAGTCACCCCCCAGATACGCCGTGCCGCCGACGATGAGCGGAGCGCCGAGCTTCTGCGACAACCGACCGTTGGCCGCCTGGGAGAAATCGCCACCCACGTGCGTCGACGCATCCAGCGTGGCCAGCTGCCCGTTGTTGATGACCCCGCCGCCGATATTGCCGTGCGCGATCAAGGTGCCCGAACCGTTGGTATAGGCACTGCCCGGAATCGCGTTCATCGCCTCCACCGTGGCGAAATCGTTCACGGTGGTGCCACCGGCGTACGTGTTGTTGCCCGACAGGGTCAGCTTGCCGTTTCCGGTCACGACGAGGCCGTTCGCGCCCTTGATGTCGTTGACGAAGGCCATGTTCTGGCCCGCGGATGTCGCTGCCTGGAAGTCGCCCCAGTCGAACGTCGCCGGACCACGAATGGCACGCCCGACGTTCAGGGCGCCATAACCGTAGACGGCATCGGGGCCCGCGGCGCCGAGATCGTCCGCCGTACCAAGAATGATCTGCCGAACCGCGTTGACGCTCAGCGACGGGAACGCCTGCATGACCACCGCGGCGGCGCCCGACACCTCGGGTGCGGCCAGCGAGGTTCCTGTCCAGACCTGATACGACGTGTTCGTGGTGGTCGACGTGGCCGACGCGGTGATCACTTCGCCCGGCGCGGCGAGGCAGTAGTTCATCGCGATGCCGCACTGATTGGAATACGAGGCGATCTGCGTGGGGTTGTTGCTGTCCAGCGCGACGACGACAAGCCAGCCCTGTTCGATACCCGCGGCCCGCGCGGGCAAGGCCGCGATATCGGACGGATTGGCACGGCTGTCGTTACCGGCAGCAAAGACGAACAGATGGTTGGCCGTAAACGGCGCGTAGGCGCCCTGGAAACTCTGGTTGGCAGCGCTATCGGTAGCGCTCCAGTACACCCCGCCCCAGGAGTTGTTGATGACTTTCGCGCCGGCAGCGACCACATCGCTGTTGACCTTGCCAAGCGGGTCGGAGTTCGTCGCCTGGTTGCCCTGGCCGGAACCGTCGTCCGTCGGCGCCTTGTCGTTGATGATGCGGGCCGAAATGATGGTCGCGTCGGGGGCGACACCGCCGGCGAATTTGCCGAAAGCGCGCCCCGCGGCGATCTGCGCGACGGCCGTGCCGTGCCCCACGACGTCGTCGACACCGGTGTTGTTCGTGCTGGGGTCGACGTAGGTGAGATTGGCGGTGACACGCCCCGCAAGGGCCGGGTGGGTCGAAGTGACACCGCTGTCGATGATACCGATGGCGACGCCCTTGCCGGTGAAGCCGGCGGCCTGGGCCACGTTGGCACCGGTCAGCGAGAGCTGGGTGTCGAGCGGCGGATCGGGCTGGGTGGGCTGCGTCGGCGTGACGGGCGGCTTGGCCGGCGCGATGGCGACCCCACCCCCACTGCTCTTGGTACCGCCTCCACCGCCGCCACAGGCGGCCAGGCCCAGGCTCAGGCACACGGCTAGCGCCAACTCACGCTGACGCGGAATCTTGCTTTCAATCACTTGTTGAACCCCTTCAGTTCGACGTCACTGTCTCGCGGCCGGTCTCCCCCGGCGGCGCCCTGACGTGCATAGTCGCATAGCACACCCCGGGAAGGCGTGCGGCAGCGCACAGGGATGCGGCGGCGCAGATTGCCCCGCCCCGCCCCCCACTGCGATACTCGACCGGTTTTCCGCCCCCACCGGCGGCCATGCGAGTCCCACGGAGTTCCCATGTCTGAGATCGTCATCGCGGGCGCCAAGCGCACCGCTATCGGTTCCTTCCTCGGCCAGTTCACCGGCGTCCCCACGCCGAAGCTCGGTGCCGTTGCCATCCGCGCCGCCCTCGAGCAGTCCGGCATTGCGCCAGCCGACGTCAGCGAAGTGATCATGGGCTGCGTGCTGCCCGCCAACCTCGGCCAGGCGCCGGCTCGCCAGGCGTCGCTCGAAGCCGGCCTGCCCGTCTCGGCCGGCTGCACCACCATCAACAAGGTCTGCGGCTCGGGCATGAAGGCACTGATGCTCGCGCACGACCTGATCAAGGTCGGCTCGGCACGCGTTGTCGTCGCCGGCGGCATGGAATCGATGACCAATGCGCCGCACATGGTCAATGCACGCACCGGCATTCGCTACGGCGATGGCCAGCTGGTCGACCACATGGCCTGGGACGGCCTGACCAATCCGTACGACGGCCAGTCCATGGGCGTGTTCGGCGAGAAGTGCGCGGACAAGTACACCTTCACGCGCGAAGAACAGGATGCCTACGCCATCGCGTCGGTGGAACGTGCGCAGGCTGCGCAGAAAGCCAACGCGTTCGCCAACGAGATCGTGCCGGTGACCGTCCAGGGTCGCAAGGGTCCGCAGGACTTCGCCGAGGACGAACAGCCGGGTCGGTCCGACACCGCGAAGATCCCGACCCTGCGCGCGGCCTTCCGCAAGGAAAACGGCACGATTACGGCAGCGAGCTCGTCGAGCATCTCCGACGGTGCTGCGGCGCTCGTCCTGCTCGACGCCGACGATGCCAAGGCACGTGGCATTACCGCACTGGCGCGTATCGTCGCGCACGCCACGCATTCGCAGGAACCGGAGTGGTTCACCACGGCACCCGTCGGCGCCATTTCGAAAGTCCTTGAAAAGGCCGGCTGGAAAGCGGAAGACGTGGACCTGTTTGAAATCAACGAGGCCTTCGCTGTCGTGCCGATGGCGGTCATGCGCGAGCTCGGCGTGCCGCACGACAAGATCAACGTCAACGGTGGCGCATGCGCTCTGGGCCATCCGATCGGCGCCAGCGGTGCACGTATCGTGGTGACTCTTCTCAATGCGTTGACAGCCCGTGGGGCAAAAAGGGGTGTCGCAGCCCTTTGTATTGGCGGCGGCGAGGCCACGGCGATCGCCATTGAACTGGTGTGAACCTGACGTCGATAAACCGGGTGGACGTATTTTCTATCGTCATCACGCGCTGTCCATGGGCTTTAATGAGCCCTGAAGCACACCCTTTCGATCGGTAGCTAAGTCATAACAACTAGGCTATTAATACGCCCGCCTAACGGCATTCCACGGCTAAGGAGAAACACCATGAATTTGACGCGTACCCTTCTCGCCTCTGCGCTCGTCGCGCTTCTGGCAGCTTGCAGCAACGGCGCGACGGATTCCGCGCAGGACGCCCAGAAGTCGGCTGCAGATGCACAGCAGCAGGCTGACAAGGCACAGCAGGCCGCGGACCAGTCGCAGAACGCCGCGACCACGCAGGCTGCCGACCAGGCTCAGCAGTCCGCCGACCAGGCCAAGGACGCTGCAGGCCAGGCCCAGGCTGCTGCTTCCGCATCGACCGCCGGCGGTACGCCGGAAGCCGCCAAGGACGCCGCTTCCAACGCTGCGGACCAGGCTGACAAGTCGGCTGATCAGGCCAAGGACGCTGCGTCCAACGCCAACAGCGCAAAGGACGACAAGAAGAACTAAGCCTCGCGGCTACGTTCTGTCCTGTGAAACGGCCACCTCCGGGTGGCCGTTTTTTTTTGCACATGGCACTTTGGCGCGCCGCAGCGTTTGCGCACCCGCCCGCCCCGCTATCATGGTCGTTTCGTCTCCGCGCGAACGCCCCCATGCCCATTCTCGAATCGCAGATCGATCCCCGCTCCGCCGACTTCCAGGCCGCCAGCCTGAAGTTGCGGGCCCTCACCGACGACCTGCGCGAAACACTCAGGCGCACCGCCGAAGGCGGCGGCGCCAAGGCACGGGAGAAGCACGTCGCCCGAGGCAAGCTGCTGCCGCGCGAACGCATCCGCGCCCTGCTCGATCCGGGCTCGCCCTTCCTTGAAATCGCGCCGCTCGCGGCTCATGGCATGTATGACGACGCCGCACCCGCCGCTGGCGTTATCGCCGGCATCGGCCGGGTCATGGGCCAGGAAGTCGTCGTGCTGGCCAACGACGCGACGGTGAAGGGCGGCACGTACTTCCCGATGACCGTGAAAAAGCATCTGCGTGCGCAGGAAGTCGCGATGGAAAATCGCCTGCCCTGCGTCTACCTCGTGGATTCCGGCGGCGCGTTCCTGCCGCTGCAGGACGAAGTCTTCCCCGATCGCGAGCACTTCGGCCGGATCTTTTACAACCAGGCGCGCATGAGCGCGCAGGGCATTGCACAGATCGCCGTGGTGATGGGTTCGTGCACCGCCGGCGGCGCCTACGTCCCGGCGATGAGCGACGAGACCATCATCGTGCGCGAACAGGGCACGATCTTCCTCGGCGGCCCGCCGCTGGTGAAGGCTGCCACCGGCGAAGTCGTCGACGCGGAAGCCCTTGGTGGCGCGGATGTGCATACCTCCATCTCGGGCGTGGCCGATCATTTCGCCGAGAACGATACCCATGCGCTGGCGATCGCCCGCGACATCGTCGGTTCGCTCAACCGTATCAAGAAGATGCCGCTCGCCGTACGCCCTCCCCTGGAGCCGCGCTTCTCTGCCGAGGAACTCTACGGCGTGATCCCCGAGGACACACGACGCCCGTTCGACATTCGCGAAGTCATCGCGCGCGTCGTCGACGATTCCGAGTTCCATGAATTCAAGGCGCGCTACGGCAAGACCCTGGTCACCGGCTTCGCACACATCCACGGCTACCCCGTGGGTATCGTGGCCAACAACGGCATCCTGTTCGGCGAATCCGCGCAGAAAGGCGCGCACTTCATCGAGCTCTGCAACCAGCGCAATGTGCCGCTGGTATTCCTGCAGAACATCACCGGCTTCATGGTCGGCCGCAAGTACGAGAACGCGGGCATCGCCAAGGATGGCGCGAAGATGGTCACCGCGGTGGCCTGCTCGCACGTGCCCAAGTTCACCGTCGTCATCGGCGGCAGTTTCGGCGCGGGCAACTACGCGATGTGCGGGCGCGCCTATGGCGCGCGCTTCCTGTGGATGTGGCCGAACGCACGCATCAGCGTGATGGGCGGCGAACAGGCCGCGTCCGTGCTCGCCACCGTGCGACGCGACGGCATCGAGGCCGGAGGCGGCACCTGGAGCGCCGAGGATGAGGAGGCCTTCAAGGCACCCGTGCGCGACCAGTACGAACGCCAGGGTCACCCTTACTACGCCAGTGCGCGCCTGTGGGACGACGGCATCATCGATCCCGCCGATACGCGCCGCGTCCTTGGATTGGCGATCTCTGCGTCGATGAACGCGCCGATCGAGCAAGGCAGGTTCGGCGTCTTCCGTATGTAAGCATTGGGCAGCGTGATAACCTCTCCGGTCCATGTCCGCCTTCGACGACCGCAGCGCTCCCGAGATCCTCACGCCATCCGGCCTGAACCGGCTGGTGCGCGATTTGCTGGAGGACGCCCTGCCGATGGGCGTTTGGATCGAAGGCGAGCTGTCCAACGTATCGCGTCCGGCGTCGGGACATATTTATTTCACGCTGAAGGATGCGAGCGCACAGGTGCGTTGCGCGATGTTCCGCATGGCGGCGTCACGGCTTCGCTTCCGTCCCACCGACGGCATGCATGTGCTCATGCGCGCCAAGGTCGGCCTGTACGAAGCGCGGGGCGAATTCCAGCTCGTCGCCGATCACATGGAGCCCGCCGGTGAAGGTGCCCTGCAGCGCGAGTTCGAACAGCTCAAGGCGCGGCTGGGCGCGGAAGGATTGTTCGATCAGGATCGCAAGCGCGAGTTGCCGGCCTTTCCGCGTCGTATCGGTGTCATCACGTCTCCTACCGGCGCGGCCATCCGCGACGTGCTGAGTGTGCTCGGTCGGCGGTTTGGCCTGGCCGAAGTGGACGTGCTGCCGGTGCCCGTGCAGGGTCGCGAGGCGCCACCGGCGATGGCGTCCATGCTGCGTCGTGCATCGGCCAGTGGTCGCTATGACGTGATCCTCGTTACCCGCGGCGGCGGTTCGCTCGAAGATCTCTGGGCCTTCAACGACGAATCCGTCGCACGGGCGATCCACGCCAGCACCGTGCCGGTCGTCTCCGCGGTGGGCCATGAGGTCGATTTCACCATTGCCGACTTCGTCGCCGATCTGCGCGCGGCGACACCGTCCGCCGCCGCGGAACTGCTGGTGCCCGATGGCGCCGACCTGGCGCACCGGCTCGACCGTCTCCGCCAGCGCATGGCCACCTTGATGGCCCGTCGCCTGCAGGCCGCCGCCCAGCGAGCCGATCACTGGCAGGCGCGTCTCAACGCGCAGCGTCCGCAGGCGCGTCTGGCCCGCGACGCTCAGCGGCTCGAGGGCTTGCGTCGACGGCTGCTGACGTCCGCCAGCCAGGCGAATGCCTTGCGTCGTGCGCGGCTCGACCGGTTACAGGCCCGTCTCGCCGCGCAGCATCCAAAGGGCCGCCTGGTGTCTTCGACTCAGCGCATCACCCAGCTACGCCAGCGCATGGCGACGGCCATGTCACGCCGTCTGGAACGCGATCGCCTTCGCCTTACCGAGCAGGCGCGCACGCTGCACGCCGTGAGCCCGCTGGCCACGCTGGAGCGCGGCTACGCCATCGTCTTCGATCAGCGGGATGCCGTGGTCAGGCATGCCGGCGATGTGGCGGTGGGCGACCGTTTGCGCGTGATGCTTGGCGATGGTGAGCTGAAGGTCCGTCGCGAGGACTGATTCAGGAAGCTGGCTTCAGATCGCCGACTACCGTCGGAATCAACTCCGACACTGTTGGGTGAATCGGGACCGCCCATTGCAAGGTGCCGATCGACGCGTCCGCATTCATCATGTCCAGGATGCCGTGGATCGCTTCATCGCCGCCGGTGCCGAGAATCGCCGCGCCGAGGATCTTCTTTGTTTCGGCATCCGCCACGATTTTCATGAAGCCCCAGGTTTCGGCCTTCTCCACCGCGCGCCCGACGCGAGTCATCGGGCGCTTTGAGATCAGCAGCGGTCGACCGGACTTGCGTGCCTGCGTCTCGGTCATGCCGACACGGCCCAGCGGCGGATCCACGTAAAGCGCGTAGCCGAGAATGCGATCGCTGACCTTACGGTCCTCGCCATCGAGCACGTTGGCCGCAACGATCTCGTAGTCGTTCCACGCCGTATGCGTAAAAGCACCCTTGCCGTTGCAATCGCCCATGGCCCAGACACCTTCGGCCGTCGTTTTCAGGTGATCGTCGACCTTGATGTAGCCCTTGTCGTCGATCTCGATACCGGCGGCGCCCAGACCCAGGTCATCGGTATTGGGACGACGACCGACAGCAAGCAGCACATGCGTGCCGACCACTTCCGGCGCGCCCTCGGTGCAGTCGATGCCGACCTTTACGCCGCCACCATGCTTCGCCAGCGTGATGCAGCAGGCATCCGTCCGCACGGCGATGCCTTCCGCTTCGAGAAACGCGCGGATTTCGGCCGAGACGTCTTCGTCTTCGCGACTGACCAGGCGGGTGTTCTTCTCCACGACGGTCACCTCGGCACCGAAGCGCCGGTACATCTGCGCGAATTCGAGACCGATGTAACTGCCGCCCACGACCACGAGGTGTTCGGGCACGATCTGCAACGGAATGATCGTGCTGTTGGTGAGGTAGTCGACCTGGTCGACACCCGGGAAATCGGGGATGGCGGCCCGACCACCCACGTTAATGAAAACCTGGGGTGCCTCGAGGGTCTCGCCGTCCACTTCGATGCGCCGCGGTCCGGTAAACCGTGCATGCCCGCGAATCAGCGTCAGCCCCGGCATCGACGCCAGCCAGTCCTCGTTGCCCTTGCGCGAATCGAGGATCACCTTCTGCGCCCGCGCGGCCACGACCGGCATGTCGATGGTGATCTGGCCTACGCCGACGCCATAGTCGGCGCCACGCTGGGCGTACCGGGCGACGCTGGCACTGGCCACAAGGGTTTTGGTCGGCTTGCAGCCGGTGTTCACGCAGGTGCCGCCCACCAGATGCCGCTCGATGATGGCGACCGTCTTGCCCAGCCCGGTCAATCGTCCGGCCAGCGCCGGCCCGGCCTGCCCGGCCCCCACAATGATGGCGTCGAAGGTTCGGGTCATAGGGGCGCTCCGCGGGTTGGATGACCGTTGGAGGGTAACCCGCATCACGGCCGATTGCCTTGCAGGAAAGCCTTGGATGGTGACCCCGGCCCGATTCGAACGGGCGACCTTCCCCTTAGGAGGGGGACGCTCTATCCAGCTGAGCTACGGGGCCAAGGGCGTGAGGATACCGGAGGGGGCCATCACACAGAAACCCTTGCGTGTCGCGGCGGATCAGCTATCCATCGCCTCATACCGCAACACCCCGGCCTGCGCGCCTGCCTTCGGCCCGCCGTCTGCCGGATGATTGGCGCCGTTCATCACAGGCACGTCGGCGAAGTCGAACGGACTGATGCCGTCGAGGCAGGCCACGTTCACGCCGAACTGCGCGTTGTTCGACCGACGCTGGTGGAAGGTGTAGATGCCGCACGTCGAGCAAAAATAATGCTTGGCGGTTCCCGTATTGAACTGATATTCGGTAAGTAGGTCCCGACCCTGCTCGATCGTGATTCCGTCGAGCTCGGCGGAGACCGCGACCGCGCCGCGCATGCGGCAATATGAGCAGTTGCAGCGCCGCGCGGTGCGCAGGCCGTCGGACAAGGTCACGATGAAGCGGACGGAGCCGCAATGACAGGCGCCACGGATCTCGGTGATATCGGGGAGCATGGGAGGGCCGGCTTTGGGGAAGGTCAGCCCATGGTAAATCGAGTGGGGACCGCGATGGCCTAACGTACTGCCCTCAGGTTCCGTCCCGGCATCGGCGGTACCCGCGCGGGCCGCTTGGCGTCGCTTCCAAAAGGACGCCAGATGCCGTCAGCACCCTCGATCCCGATGCTGGCATCCCCGCCATCCGCGGAGGCCTGGTTCACGGCGGAACGCAATGCCTCGAAACGGCTGTCGAAGCGGGAAATCACCCGGCCATCGACGCTCAGGGGCCAGGAGTGGCTGTCGTCGGGGTGATAGGGAATCTGATAGATCCGGGACATGGGCGCTGGCAGCCTTGTGAAGAAACACAAATCCAGCATGGACTTGCGCCAGTGACTGCATGGTCTTCGTAACTTCCCCCGGCATAGACATCGCGAAGACATCCGTCCCGCGCCGCACAACGGAGTGTGAAGGGTGCGTTTGCTAGAATCCCCGTTTTACCTGTCTCCCTGGAGAGCTCCATGTCCGCCAAGATCCTCGCAGCGCTCGGCCTGAACACGACCGAATCCGGCACCTACCTTGGCCGTGGCGAATGGGCAAGCGGCAGCGGCGCCGGGGCCCTCAGCCCGGTCAACCCGGCCACGGGCGAGGTCATCGCGACGGTGCAGGCGACCAGCGCCGCCGACTACGAGACGATCGTTCAGCGCGCGCAGGAAGCCTTTGCTGTATGGCGCACCACTCCGGCCCCGCGCCGTGGCGAAGCCGTGCGTCTGTGCGGTGAGGCCCTGCGCAAGCACAAGGACGCCCTCGGTTCCCTGGTCGCCCTGGAGATGGGCAAGATCAAGCCGGAAGGCGACGGCGAAGTGCAGGAGATGATCGACATCGCCGATTTCGCGGTGGGCCAGAGCCGCATGCTTTACGGCTACACCATGCACTCGGAGCGCCCGGGCCATCGCATGTACGAGCAGTGGCACCCGGTCGGCCTGGTCGGCATCGTCAGCGCGTTCAACTTCCCGGTGGCCGTGTGGGCCTGGAACGCCTTCCTGGCGGCCATCTGCGGCGATATCTGCCTGTGGAAGCCTTCGCCGAAGACCCCGCTGTCGGCCATCGCCACGATGAAGATCTGCAACGAAGCCCTGAAGAACGCCGGTTTCCCGGACCTGTTCTTCCTCTTCAACGATGCCGGCACCGAGCTGGCCCAGACCTTCGTGGATGACAAGCGTATTCCGCTGATCAGCTTCACCGGCTCGACCAAGGTCGGCCGCATGGTCGGCGAGCGCGTCTCGCGTCGCATGGGTCGCAGCCTGCTCGAGTTGGGCGGCAACAACGCCATCATCCTGGACAAGTCGGCCGACCTGAAGCTGGCCATTCCGGCGATCGTCTTCGGCGCCGTCGGCACGGCCGGACAGCGCTGCACCAGCACGCGCCGCGTGCTGGTGCACTCGTCCATCCACGATGCCGTGGTCGACACGCTGGTCAAAGCCTATGGCCAGGTAGAACAGAAGATCGGCGACCCCACGTTGTCCACCACGCTGATGGGCCCACTGAACAGCCCGGAAGCCGTGACCGCCTTCCTCGCTGCCATCGAGCAGGCCAAGGCGGCCGGCGGCACGGTGCGCACGGGCGGCAAGGCACTCGACGACCGCAAGGGCAACTTCGTCCTGCCGACGATCGTCACCGGCCTGAAGAACACCGATCCGGTCGTACAGACCGAGACCTTCGCGCCGATCCTCTACGTGATGCCGTTCGACACGCTCGACGAAGCCATCGAACAGCAGAACGCCGTTCCGCAGGGCCTTTCGTCGGCGATCTTCACGCAGGATCTCAAGGCGGCCGAGCAGTATCTGTCGGCGGCCGGTTCGGATTGCGGCATCGCCAATGTGAACATCGGTACCTCCGGTGCGGAAATCGGTGGCGCGTTCGGTGGCGAGAAGGAAACCGGTGGCGGTCGCGAATCCGGCTCGGATGCCTGGAAGGTCTACATGCGTCGCCAGACCAACACCATCAACTACTCGGACGCGTTGCCGCTGGCCCAGGGCATCAAGTTCGACTTCTGACGAACGGGTGAGGCCATGACCGATTTGCGCTCCACGGATCGTTTCTCCGACCGCGTCGAGGACTATGTCCGCTACCGGCCGGATTACCCGCAGGCGCTGGTCGGCTGGCTGCATGGCCTGGGCGTGACGCCGGCCTGGACCGTCGCCGACGTGGGCGCTGGCACCGGCATCTCCAGCAAACTGTTCCTCGACAGCGGCCACCGCGTGACCGCTGTCGAGCCGAACGCCGCGATGCGTGCGGCAGCCGTGCAATGGCTGGGTAGCGAAGGCCGTTTCCATGCCGTCGACGGCACCGCCGAAGCCACCGGCCTGGCCGATGGCAGTGCCGACCTGGTGACGGTCGCGCAAGCCTTCCACTGGTTCGACCACGACGCCGTGAAGCGTGAATTCGCGCGCGTGCTCAGCGAGCGCGGCCTTGCCGTGATCTTCTGGAATACGCGACGCCTGAAGGGTACGCCGTTCCTCGAAGGCTACGAGCGCCTGCTCCATGAATACGGCATCGACTATGTCAGCGTGGCCGAGCGCTACGCGGACGACGACACGATGGCCCGCTGGTACGGTCACGGCTATCGCGGCATGGCTTCGTTCCCGCACGGGCAGAAGCTGGACTACGACGCACTGCTCGGCCGGACGATGTCGTCGTCGTACATGCCCAAGCCGGGCCACCCCAATCACGAACCGTTGCTGTTCGCGCTGCGATCGCTGTTCGATGCGACGCAGGACGAAGGCACGATCGACTTCGATTACGACACCCGCGTGTTCGCGGGCCACCTCACGCCCTGACGACCACGCCATGTACGAGTTGCTCCGCCCCCTCCTGTTCGCCCTGGACGCCGAGACGGCACACGGCCTGACGCTGTATGCCTCCGACGTGGCGCAACGGAGCGGCCTGTCCCGGTTCATCGCCACGCCCCCGGCGCCCTTGCCCGTGCGCGCGTTCGGCATCGATTTCCCGAATCCCGTCGGCCTTGCGGCCGGCCTCGACAAGAACGGCGAACATCTCGATGGTCTCGCCGCGCTCGGTTTCGGCTTCGTCGAGATCGGCACCGTGACGCCGCGGCCGCAGTCAGGTAACGACAAGCCGCGCATGTTCCGCCTGCCGAACCACGAGGCCGTGATCAATCGCCTCGGCTTCAACAACGGTGGCATCGATGCGCTGGTGCGCAACGTGGAGAAAGCGACGTTCCGCGGCGTGCTCGGCATCAACATCGGCAAGAACAAGGACACGCCCAACGAGCGTGCGATCGACGACTATCTGTTCTGTCTCGAGCGTGCCTACCCGTTGGCCACCTATGTCACGGTGAATATTTCCTCGCCGAACACGCAGGGCCTTCGTGACCTGCAGGAAGAAGAGACGCTGCGCCGGTTCATCGGCACGCTGCGCGACGCACAGGAAAGGCTGGCCAGCCAGCACGGCCAGCGCAAACCGATGCTGTTGAAGATCGCACCGGACCTCACCGGGACCGAGCTCGACGCCATCGCCGAGGTGCTGCTGGCCTCGGGTATCGACGGCGTGATCTGCACGAATACGACGATCGACCGCGACCTCGTCGCAGGCGATCCGAATGCGCACGAAACCGGTGGCCTCTCCGGACGGCCCTTGTTCGATAAATCCACTGCCGTGTTACGTGGCATGGCCACACGTCTCGGCGGCAAGCTGCCGATCATCGGTGTCGGCGGCATTCTCGACGGCGACACGGCGGCGGAGAAGATCGAGGCGGGCGCGTCGCTGGTACAGGTATATTCGGGACTGGTCTATCGTGGCCCGAAGCTCATCGCCGAGGCGGTGTCCGAGATCCGTCGTCGCGGGGTCGTCGCATGATCAACAACGCGCCGATCGACATGGGTGGCTTTACGCTGACCAGCGATGCACCTCTGGGCGGTCGCAACACGTTGCGCGTCAATGCGCGGGCGAAGCTGCTGGTCGAAGTGCGCGATCCGACGAAGCTGCCGGAGATCCTCGCCTACCCCGCCATTCGCGGCGGCAAGGTCCTGGTCCTCGGCGAAGGCAGCAACATGCTCATCGGCGGGGACGTCGACGGCACGGTGCTGGCCATGGCAAACAGTGGCGTGGAGACCTTCCAACGCGACGACCGCGTGCTGATTCGCGTGGCTGCCGGCGAGCGTTGGGACGATTTCGTGCGCTGGTCGCTGGGTCAGGGTTACGCCGGCTTAGAGAACCTGATTCTCATCCCGGGCACGGTGGGCGCCTCGCCTATCCAGAACATCGGCGCCTACGGCGTCGAGGTGGCCGAGTTCATCGACACCGTCGAGGCCTGGGACACGCACAAGGGCGAGTTCGTCGTGCTCGACAAGGCGGCTTGCGCGTTCTCGTATCGCGATTCGACGTTCAAGCAACAGCCCGGTCGCTGGATCGTCGTCGCCGTGACTTTCGCGCTCCCGCGCGAGCGCCCGCTCTCGCTCGACTACGCTGGCATCCGCGACGAAGTGGCGAAGATGGGCGTGGAACGTGCCACGCCGTACCACGTCGCCGAGGCCGTGGTCCGCCTGCGCTCGCGCAAGCTGCCCGACCCGGCGGTCATCGGCAATGCCGGCAGCTTCTTCAAGAACCCGATCATCGGTGCGATCAAGGCCGACGCGCTGGCCCTTGCTCATCCGGGGCTTCCCGTATGGCCGCATACCGGCGGCACCGCAAAGATTTCCGCCGGCTGGCTTATCGAGGCGGCAGGCTTCAAGGGCGAGCGTGATGGCGACGCAGGCATTTCGAACCGCCATGCACTGGTGCTGGTGAATCATGGCAAAGCCACGGGCCCCCAACTGTGGGCCTTCGCGCAGAAGGTGATTGCCGGCGTGGAAGCGAAGTTCGGCGTCACCCTGGAACCCGAACCGCTGGTCGTGTGACGCTCCACCCCGGCGGGTGTGTCACGGCCGTGTCAAAACGCGGTCATATGCTCACCCGGCGGCGTACCATGAGCGTCGCAACCTGCGATGAGGACGACGCCCTGGATACGATGACGCCCCCCACCGAGTCGACCGCACCGTCGAAGGCACCCGCCGCGAAGCCGCCCCAGGCGCCGCCTCCGGAGTTGCCGGCGATCGACCTCAGCGACAGCAGCCTCTACATCCACCGTGAGCTGTCGCAGTTGCAGTTCAACATCCGTGTGCTGGACCAGGCACTGGACGAGTCGAAGCCGTTGATCGAGCGGCTCAAGTTCCTGTTGATCTTCTCGTCCAACATGGATGAGTTTTTCGAGATCCGCGTCGCCGGTCTCAAGCAGCAGATCGCATTCGATCACGAAATGATCGGTGCCGACGGCATTCCGCCGCGCCGTGCCCTGGCCGAGATCGCCGAGATCGCCCACCGGCAGATCGAGCGGCAGTACGCCATCCTCAACGAGAAGATCCTGCCCGCCCTGGCCGACGAAGGCATCCGCATCGTTCGGCGCAACCAGTGGTCGCATAAGCAGAAGCTGTGGGTGCGGCGCTATTTCCGTCACGAGGTCGCACCACTGATCACACCGATCGGCCTGGACCCCACGCATCCGTTTCCGCGACTGGTCAACAAGAGCCTCAACTTCATCGTCAAGCTCGAAGGCACCGATGCCTTCGGTCGCGATTCCGGCCTGGCCATCGTTCCCGCGCCGCGCATCCTGCCGCGCCTCATCCGCATGCCGGACGACATCTGCGAAGGCGGCGACAACTACGTACTGCTCTCCTCGATCATCCACGCACACGCGGACGACCTGTTCCCCGGCATGCGCGTGCTCGGTTCATATCAGTTCCGCCTGACCCGCAACGCCGACCTGACGATCGATCCCGAGGATGTCGAGGACCTGGCGCGCACCTTGCGCGGTGAGCTGTTCTCCCGCCGCTACGGCGATGCCGTTCGACTGGAGGTGGCCGACAACTGCCCCAAGCCGCTCGTCGATTACCTGATGAAGCAGTACGCGCTGGAACCGGCGGCGCTTTACGAGGTAAACGGCCCGGTCAACCTGGCGCGGTTGTTCGAGATGACCCTGCAGCCGCAATACGCGCGCCTGCAGTTCCCCACCTTCGTGCCGGCTCTGCCCAAGGTGCTGGCCAATGCCGAAGACATGTTCTCCGTCATCGGCAAGCAGGACGTCCTGCTCTATCACCCGTTCGAATCGTTCTCGCCCGTGGTCGACTTCCTGCGTCAGGCGGCGAAGGATCCCCAGGTGCTGACGATCAAGCAGACGCTTTATCGCAGCGGTGCGAATTCGGAGATTGTCGACGCACTGGTCGAGGCCGCGCGCTCGGGCAAGGAAGTCACCGCCGTGGTCGAGTTGCGCGCACGCTTCGACGAGGAGTCCAACCTCAGCCTGGCGTCCCGCCTGCAGCAGGCCGGCGCGGTCATCACCTACGGCGTGGTCGGCGTGAAGACGCATGCCAAGCTCATGCTCGTGCAGCGCCGCGAGAACGGCAAGCTGGTCAGCTACGCGCACCTGGGCACCGGTAATTATCATTCGGGTAACGCGCGCCTCTATACCGACTACAGCCTGCTCACTTCGGACGAGGCGTTGTGCGACGACGTCCACCGTCTCTTCCGCCTTCTGACCGGCATGGGCAAGGCGCTGAAGATGAAGCGCATGCTCTATGCGCCGTTCACCCTTAAAAAGGGCCTGCTCGACCTCATCGCACGCGAAGCGGCGAACGCCGCCGCGGGCAAGAAGGCCGAGATCATCTGCAAGATCAACGCGATCACGGACGCCAAGGTCATCCGTGCGCTGTACCGCGCCAGCCAGGCGGGGGTGAAGGTGGAGCTGATCGTGCGCGGCATGTGCTGCCTGCGCTCGGGCATCCCGGGCGTTTCGCAGAACATCCGCGTGCGCTCGGTGGTGGGCCGGTTCCTCGAGCACAGCCGCGTGTACTGGTTCCACAACGACGGCGAACCCGACCTGTTCCTGGCCAGCGCCGACCTGATGGAGCGCAATCTCGAGCGGCGCGTCGAGACCTGCTTTCCCATCGAAGGCAAGAAGCTGCGCCTGCGCGTCCGCAAGGAACTGGATGCCTACCTCACCGACAACCACTCGGCGTGGTTGCAGCAGCCCGACGGCACCTACGTGCTGACCCAGCCGGCCGCCGGCCAACCGGTCAGGGACGCCCAGATGCAGCTGTTGGAGCGATTTGGCGGAGTCGTCGCACCCACGCCGGCCTGATCCCGCCGGCACCTTCACCCCACCCGAACGACCAAAGCGACATACTCTGCACAACTGCGGCAGAGTGAAAACCCGCGGGAAAGGGGGAGACGGGGTTTCCATCGAAACGCATCCGGATCCATGCAGCGTGTCCACGCGGGCACGCAGCGCGTTTTGTCTTGGGACTCGGTATGGGTTTTTTGGACAAGGAAAAGCACGGGATCGTTTATCGCCTGGTCAAGGCGATGGTGTGMTGTTGCCTTCTCCTGGCCGCAACCGCGTCGGCCGATACGCTTTCCGGCACCTCCCGCGACGTCCAGCCGGGCATGACCCCAGGGGACGTCTTGCGTGAGGCGGAAAGCCGTCCGTTCGCCAGCTTCGATCCGTCGCGGATGCAGGTCCTCCCCAGCGCCCCTACCGGGACCTGGGTCGTCCTGCGCACCCTGCCCCCCTGGACCACAGGCAACCGCGTCCTCAGCATCCGCACACCCGGCCTGGGAAGCGTGACGCTGTACGACGAACACGGTCCGATCGCCACCACCGCGCTCGAGGACTTCGGCCCGGCACTGCATGGGCATGGGCGGCTGATCTTCGAAATTCCCGCGTCGGTGCCGGCATCGCGCCCCCTGTTGCTCCGCTTCGATCCGACCACGATGCCGCCAGGCGCGGTCACCATGACCGTGGAACCGTGGCGCGATTACCTGCGAGAGGACGGCGGCTGGGTGGTGTTCGCCACGGCCTGCTTCGCCGTCATGATGACGATGGCCCTGATGGCTCTCTGCTTCGCGCTGATCCTGCGCGACATGACCTTTGGCTGGTATGTCGCGTACCTGCTCTGCTACGCGCTGATCCAGGGCCTGAAATCCGGATATGTCTTTCACCCGCTGGAGATCCAGTCCCTCGCCGGACTCGCGGATGTCCTCGGCTCGATGGCCACCACGCTCTCCGTGTCGTTCGCCGCGCTGTTCATGCTGCGCTTCGCCAAGATCGACGACTACGTACCCCTCCTTCGAATACCCGTTCTTGCCCTTGCCATCGGCATGCCCTTGCTGACGGTGCTACGCGCCACCGGCATCGGCGTGCTGGTCGATACCTCGCAACTCCTGCAGCAACCACTCCTGCTGCTGGGCGCCTTGCTGCTCCTGGTAACGGGCACCGTCGCCGCCGTGCGTGGATCGCGCCCTGCCTGGTTCTTTCTGGTCGGCTGGACGCCCCTGCTGGTCCTTACCGCGCTGTGCGGCGCCCAGCAGCAAGGCATGCTGGCCGGCGCGCCGTGGCTTCCCGACGCCGCGATCGGCGTGGGCGCGTTCGAGGCGGTCGTCCTGTCCATCGGCCTGTCGGATCGGGCACTGACCATTCGGCACGACCGCGACCGGGCTCGCCAGCTCGCCGATAGCGACCCCCTCACCGGCGTGCTCAACCGTCGCGCATGGACGGAGGCGGCTTTGCAGGTGCTCGAACAGGGCATGTCACGTCCTATCGCCCTGCTCTTCCTCGATCTCGACCATTTCAAGTCGCTCAACGATTGCTACGGCCACGCCACGGGCGACCGCGCCCTGGTCGCCGTAGCGGCGGCATTACGCGATGAGCTGCGGCCGACCGACCTGCTCGGCCGCTTCGGTGGGGAGGAATTCATCGCCCTGCTGCAAGGTGTCGACAAGGAAAACGCCGTGCAGGTCGCCACGCGGCTTTGCCGCCGTGTGCACCGTCTGGACGTCCATACGGGTCAGGCGCAAGCCGACGACCTGCTCACGGTGTCGATCGGTGTCGCGATGCGCTCGGCTGCGGATACCGTACAGTCCCTTACCGAGCGCGCGGATGCGGCGATGTACGCGGCGAAGCTGAGTGGACGCAATCGGGTCGTCTGCTCGGGCCCCGCCGGACCGGCCCTGGTCCGCCGCACCGAGACCAAGGTTCGATAGCCCTGCTTTTCTGTAGGAACCGATTCATTGGCGATTGGGGCTGCGGCGTCACCGCCCTGTTGGCTTTTCGCCGATGAATCGGCTCCCACAAAATCGGCTCCTACAACAGCGCCGCGGCGGCTTCGACGATGTCATCGTCGCCTGGCAATACCAGGAATGCGGCACCGGCCAACGGGGTGAAGGTATCGGCGCCGACGACACGCCGTAGCGGCAGGTGCCCCAGCCCACCCTCGACGATCGCCGTGATCACGCCCTCGCCGACACCCGCACTCTTGCGACCCTCGTCGACGACGATGATGCGTTTGGCCCGGGCGGCCTGCGCCGCGATGAAGCCGTCGTTGAGCGGAACCAGCCAGCGCAGGTCGACCACGCGCACCTTCCAACCCTGGGCCGCCTCGATGCGGCGCGCGGCGCGCAGGCTCATCGGCACACCATTGCCGAAGGTGAAAATGACCAGGTCATCGGCAGCTTCGTTATAAACCCGCCCCTCACCCAGCGCCATCACCTCGCCTTCGGCGGGATACGCGAACTGCCACTGCCCATCGCCGGGCTCGTACAGATCCTTGGTCATGTACAGCGCAATCGGCTCGAAGAACGCCGTGACGCGGCCATCTACCTTTGCCAGTGCCGACAACGTGCGCAGCATGGTGGCCGCATCGTCGCCACGGCTCGGGCAGCCGACGACGAGACCAGGAATGTCTCGCAGCGCGGCGATGGAATTGTCATTGTGGAAGTGACCGCCGAACCCTCGCTGGTAGCCGAGCGAGGCCACGCGCATGAGCATCGGGTTGCGGTACTGGTCATTGGAGAAGAACTGCAACGACGCCGCTTCGCCGCGAATCTGGTCGCAGGCGTTGTGGAAGTACGCCAGATACTGGATCTCGGGCAAGGGCAACATGCCCATGTTGGCGTAACCCTGGGCAAGACCGAGGATCATCGTTTCGTCGAGCAGCGTATTGAATACACGCGCGTTGCGGAACGCTTTGTGCAGGCCCTTCGTCACGGTGTACACGCCGCCCTTCTGCGCGACGTCCTCACCGAACAGCAGGCTCTCCGGATACTTCGCCATCAGGTCGTGCAGGGCCTGCCCGATCTGGATGGCCAGATGACGCGGCGGCTGCCTTTCCGGAAGCTTGTCGACACCGCCAAAGACGCGCTCGCGCTCGACGGCATTCGCCGGACGCTCGGCCTCGGCACGAACCGCAGCCGGTGTATACGGGGCCAGCGGCGCCATCACCTCGGCCAGCGTGGTGATGCGCGGGCGCCGGTCGGCTTCCTCGGCGGCTTCGAAACAGCGCCTGCGCGTATCGTTGTAGAGATTGAGCAGGCTGTCGCGATCGTACAGACCAGAGGCCAGTGCGATGGCTGCGCTGCGCAACAGTGGATCGGTGGCTTCCAGGGCGACGAGCTCCTCGATCGAACGCCATTCGATCTCGAAGTCGGTACCGGCGTGACCCATGACGCGTGTCGTGCCCAGGTGCAGGAAGGTCGGTCGCCGCGTGCGGCGGCAATGCTCGACCGCTTTCTGCACATCGGCGTAGCCGCCCGCGAGGTCGAGGCCGTCGGCGTAAAAGTAATCGAGATCCGGGCGATGACGGAAGTTGTTCGCCACCCAGCCGCCAGGGGTCTTCACCGAAATACCGATGCCATTGTCTTCGCAAACGAAGAGCACGGGCGCCGGAAGTTTCTGGTATGCCGTCCATGCCGCCGCGTTGAATGCCGTCTGCGCCGTGGCGTGGTTGGACGAGGCATCACCGAACGAGCAGATCGCGATCGAGTCGTCAGGGATCGGCAGGGTATGTGCGATGCGGCGCGCCTGCTCGATGGCCACGGCCGTGCCGAGCGCCTTGGGCAGATGCGAGGCGATGGTCGAGGTCTGCGGGAGCACCCACAACGGCTTGCTGCCCCACACCTTGTGGCGCCCACCGGAGGCCGGATCGTCCTTGCTCGCCGCGAACGAAAGCGCGGAGTCCATCACCGGGTCCATGCCCGGCAGCTTGCGGAATCGCTCCGCCATGAAGCCGCCGCTCCGGTAATGCAGGAAGGCGGGATCGGTATGACGGGTCAGCCGCGCCACCATCGCATTGCCTTCGTGACCCGACGAACCGATCGTGTAGAAGACCTTGTTCTGCACGCGCAGCACGCGCGCCATCAGGTCGAGGTGACGACTGATCAGCTGCGATTCGAGCAACTCGCGGAAACCGCGCGCATCGAGAGCGCTACCCGGCAGGACAGGCTCGTCGTCGGCCGGCACCCGGCCAACATCACCCTGCCAGAACTGCACGAACTCGACAAAGTTCTGGTCGACGATCTCGGCGCGATTGAAGCCCTTGTGACGGGCGGGAATGGGATGCGGGACGGACATGGCGAAGGACTCGAAAAAGGGGGATCAGGCGACCATCGCGGAAAAGCGCGGCTGCGCGCGCACGCGGGCCAGCCACGCGACGATGCGCGGCCAGCGGGTCATGTCGAAGCCGCCGTCGGCAGCGCAATCGGTATAGGCGAACAAGGCGATATCGGCCACGCCAAAACGCCCGCCACTGAAGAACGCCTCGCGGCTGAGATGATCTTCCATCACGTCGAGGGCTTTCGCGCCGCGCTCCCGCAGGCCCGGAAGTTCGGTGCGACGCGTGTGATCCGCCGGCAGCCACTTGCAGACAAAACGCGCCACGGCGACATAGGGCTCATGGCTGTACTGTTCGAAGAACATCCACTGCAGCGTGCATGCACGCTCCCAGGGATCGGTCGGAAGGTACGACGTGCCTTCGGCGAGAAAGCACAGGATCGCGTTCGATTCGGCCAGGCGACGCCCGTCCTCGAGCACCAGCAACGGCACCTTGCCGTTCGGGTTCAGGGCGAGGAATTCAGGCGTGCGCGTCGCGCCGTTGGCGCTGTCCGTATCCACCCAGCGATACGGCGTGCCTGTCAGTTCCAGCAGCAGTTGCAGCTTGTAACAGTTGCCCGACGAGCGCAGGCCGTACACGGTGGGCATGGGAGGTTCCGTCTCAGAACGCGTTGATGCCGGTGAGTTCGCGGCCGACGACCAGCTGATGCACGGTCTCCGTGCCTTCGTAAGTGATGACCGATTCGAGGTTCAGTGCGTGACGGATCGCCGAGTGCTCGGTGGTGATCCCAGCGCCGCCGAGGATGTCACGGCAGTCGCGCGCGATATCCAGCGCCATGCGCACGTTGTTCCACTTGGCCAGCGACACCTGGGTCGGCTGCAGGCGGCCGGCGTCCTTCAGGCGGCCGAGCTGCAACGAAAGCAGCTGCGCGGTCGTGATGCGACGGGCCATGTCGGCCAGACGGATCTGCACGGCCTGGTTGGCGGCCAGGGGGCGGCCGAAAAGGATGCGCTGCTCCGAATAGTCGAGCACTTCCTTCAGGCAGGCCTGCGCGGCGCCGATCGGGCCCCAGGTGATGCCGTAGCGCGCCTGGTTGAGGCAGCCGAGCGGGCCCTTCAGGCCCTTTACGTTCGGCAGACGGGCGCTATCGGGCACGCGAACCTCGTCGAAGAACAGGCCCGAGGTGACGGACGCACGCAGGCTCATCTTCTTGTGCACGACCTGCGCTGCGAAGCCCTTGGTATCGGTCGGCACGACGAAGCCCTGGATGCCGTCGTCGGTCTGCGCCCACACGATGGCGATGTGGGCGAGGTTGCCGTTGGTGATCCACATCTTGGCGCCGTTGATCACCCAGTCGCCGCCGTCCTTGCGTGCCACGGTCTTCATGTTCGCGGGATCGGAACCCCCGTGCGGTTCGGTCAGGCCGAAGCAACCGATCACCTCGCCAGCGGCCATGCGCGGCAGGTACTCACGCTTCTGCTCTTCCGAGCCATAGGCGAAGATCGGGTACATGCACAGCGAGCTCTGCACGGAAGCGAAGCTGCGCAGGCCGGAATCGCCACGCTCCAGCTCCTGGCAGATCAGGCCATAACTGACGGCATTCATGCCGGCGCAGCCGTATTCCTCGGGGAGCGTGGCGCCGAGCAGCCCCAGCGCGGCGATCTCGGGTACCAGCTCGGCCGGGAAACGCGCCTGGTCGAAAGCGTCGCCGATCATCGGCAGCACCTTCTCGTCGACGAAGCGGCCGACGGTGTCCTGGACCATCCGCTCCTCGTCGGTGAGCAGGGAACGGACGTCGTAGAGATCGAGGGGATCGAGGCGCTGAGCCATGCGGGTACTCGTAAGTCGGCTACTGGAAAGCCCTCGATTGTA
This sequence comes from Luteibacter sp. P1_D3, assembly GCF_056406135.1. Classification (NCBI taxonomy): domain Bacteria; kingdom Pseudomonadati; phylum Pseudomonadota; class Gammaproteobacteria; order Lysobacterales; family Rhodanobacteraceae; genus Luteibacter; species Luteibacter sp. P1_D3. The sequence goes on from NZ_JBFUAT010000001.1 coordinate 120,559, forward strand.
GCCCCGGGCCCGGCCGCGGTCATGGCGTCCCGCAACATCGGGCGGCTCGGCAGGCCGCGCGGGTCGCGCCGGATGGCTCTGGAACCGAAACGCCTGCCCAACGCCGTGACCGGGACCCGGGCACTCGGATGCAAACGTTTGCATAATGGGGCGCCCCCGCCTTCCGGATCTCCCTCATGTTCAAAGGCGTCCTTCTCGGCTTTGCCTGCTACGCCGCCTACGCGTGGAGCGATGCCTTCGTGAAGTCCCTAGAGGGCTCCCTGCCGCCTTACGAGGCGGTGTTCTTCGGGGCGGTGCTGGCCATGGCGGCCTTTCCGTTCCTGAAGAAACCCGGCGACCGCTGGAGCGAAATCGTGGTGTCGAAGATGCCGGGCCTCTGGCTTCTGCGCGCCATGGCCGGCGCCATCGGCAATATCACCGCCGTGATGGCCTTCACCGCGCTGCCCATGGCCGAGGCGTTCTCGCTCATCTTCCTGCTGCCGATCTTCGTCACCATCCTCTCGGTGATCTTCCTGCGCGAACACGTGGGCTGGCGGCGCTGGTCCGCGGTGGTGGTCGGCTTCCTCGGCGTGCTGGTGGTGCTGCGACCCGGCTTTCGCCATCTCGGCACCGGGCATGTGGCCGCGATCATCTGCGGCATCACCGGTGCCCTGTCGATCATCGCCCTGCGCATGGCCGGCGCCACGGAAAAGCGCATCACGCTGTACGGCGCGGGCGTGGTTGGACCGATGCTGGCCGGTTTCATCATGATGCTGCCGCATTTCGTCTGGCCGAACGCCCACCAATGGTTCCTGGTGCTCGGCTACGGCCTGCTCGCCGCCGCCGGTGCCGTCCTGCTGATGCTTGCCACTCAAAACGCCCCTGCGGCGCGCGTGGCGCCAACGCAGTACAGCCAGATGCTCTGGGCGATCCTGTTCGGCTACCTCATCTTCCACGACCACCTGGACTGGCCGATGCTGGTCGGCATCGTGTTGATCCTGGGGGCTGGGTTGTTCACCTTCGTACGCGAAGAGAAGAAGACCGACTGGTGGCGGTGGACGAATATCGTCTAGGACCCAGCAGCGGCCCTACAACTGGTCGCTTTTCTCATGATTCTTCCAGAGGATTGCTGCCCGTACGACCGGTACGAAGACGATCGAGAGGCTCGCTCGTTCGATCGATCGACGGCGGTATGCGCTTTCACACTGTCTGCCCGACATTGCGAGAACGCTCGAACACCGTCGTTGTGCGTTCGCTCGCAACGAGAATTTCGTCACTCTGGACATACAGCCGGCCGAAGGCATATCCGTGCGCTTCGGCGTGTTCTTCAACGTAAAACGATGGAACCGCCACGGTGGCCACGCCATCCTGATCGTTATCCAGAGTGCATACGAACTAGATGCGGGCAAGTCCTCGCCAGCTCGCGGAAGCATCGGCTTCAAAGCGCTGATCGGCCACATCCTGAGGGGCACGAAGCCGAAACCGCCTCCGTAAAAAAACGAAAGCCCCGCAAGCGGGGCTTCGTAGTCCGGGACCTGTTGCCTCCGCGCCGGGCGGAACCACTGAGTGGCAGGCGACGCTGGCCAAAGGCCACCGGCTGTGGCGTCAACGAAAGAATATCACGACGACGCTAGCTGTTGGAAACCCCGTGCGGGACATGTCCCGTCGCTACATGCTTCCTCGCCGACTCCACATTGGCCGGGGAATCGTCGAAGAAAATGTCGGCACCGAAGGCGTCAAGGAACGGCCCCTTGTCCCGCCCACCGAGGAACAGTGCCTCGTCGATACGCACGCCCCAGCGACGCAGCGTCAGGATCACGCGCTTATGCGCGGGCGCCGAGCGGGCAGTCACCAGGGCGGTACGGATGGGAGACGTCTCCGCCGGGAACGCCGCCTGCAGGCGGTGCAAGGCGGACAGGAACCCGCGGAACGGGCCACCCGAGAGAGGTTCGGCCCAGAGCTCGGATTCGCTGCGGTGGAACGCGTCGAGGCCCTGCTCTTTCGACACACGCTCGCCCTCGTCGCCAAAAATGACGGCATCCCCGTCGAAGGCGATCCGCAACTGCTCGCTGGACCGTTGCGGTGCGGTGGAAGGCAGGATCGTCGCGGCCGCGACGCCCGCCCTCAAGGCGCGACCCACATCCTCGGCATTCGCGGAAAGGAACAGGTCTGCCCGAAATGGCGCGATGTAGTCGGAGGTGGGAGCCCCACTGGTGAATGCCGCGCGTGAGATGTTCAGCTTGTAATGCTGGATGGCATTGAAGATTCGCAGACCCGTGTCGCCCGAGTTGCGCGACAACAGGATGACCTCGACAGGGGGCACGTCGCCGGACAAGGTATTGAGGCCGAGAAGTTTCTGCACCAGCGGGAAGGCCACGCCCGGCGTCAGCAATTCGTTCTCGCGTTCGATCTGGTACGCGCGGTAGGCATCGAGGCCGTCGCGCTCGAACAGCTCGTGGCCGTCTTCCATGTTGAACAACGCCCGCGACGAGATCGCGACGACCAGGCGGTTGTCGTGCACCGAAGCGTCGGCGTGGACGGTGGACGGGACGGAACTGTCGTCGGGGGCGCTCATCGGGAAGGTGTCCGTGATGCTGTGCTGGAGGCTGTTGTGGGAGCCGATTTATCGGCGATGGGGGCGGCGGCATCGCTGCTCCGTTGGCTTTTCGCCGCTGAAGCGGCTCCCACATTGTTTATTACAGGGCGAATTGTTCGTCCAGGATGCGTTGCTGGAGGTTGTGCTCGGGATCGAAGAGAAGACGGACCGCATTGCGGCGGGATTGCTTCACCTCGACCTTGCGTACGTCGCGGACTTCGTGGAAGTCGGCCGTGGCGCTGATCGGCCGCTTGTTCGGGTCCTTGGTCTCGAAGCCCACCCGCGTGGCATGCGGGAGGATGGCGCCGCGCCAGCGACGTGGACGGAACGGGCTGATCGGAGTGAGGGCCAACACGTTCGCGTCGAGCGGCAGGATCGGGCCGTGGGCCGAGAGGTTGTAGGCGGTGGAGCCGGCCGGTGTGCTGACAAGGATGCCGTCGCAGACCAGCTCGTCGATCTTGACCTCGCCGTTGAGCGTCACGCGCATATGCGCGGCCTGGTTGCTCTGGCGCAACATGGCCACTTCGTTGAACGCCAGGGCGCGGTGCTCGGCACCGTCGCAGCAGGTGCTGTGCATCTCCAGCGGATGCAGGACGGCCGGATGGGCGCGTTCGATGCGCTCGGCCAGTGCGTCGAGCTCGTGCTGGTTCATGAGAAAACCGAGACGGCCGAGCTTCATGCCGTAAAACGGCACGCCGAGTGTTCGATAGGTATGCAGCGTGCGCAGCATGAAGCCGTCGCCGCCGAGTGACACGATGATCTCGGCGTCCCCGGGTTCCACACTGCCGTAACGCTTCACCAGGGCGGTGCGCGCACGTTGGGCGACGTCGGTTTCGCTGGCGACAAAGGCTAGGCGCATGGATGTCGGCTTGAAGGACCAGCGGGGAGCTTAGTCCTTCGGGATGGACGGCGGCTAGGGTGGAAAGGTCTCGCCAGCACCCTTCGCCGATGAATCGGCTCCTACCAGAGCTGAGGGTAGGAGTCGCTTCATCGGCGATGGGTCGGATCAGACCGGGATCTGGGCCAGCTGGGCCAGGCGACGGACGGCGACCGAGGCGATCGGGTAGTCCGCGTTCTGGGTGAGGATTTCCGCAAGCATCGCCCGGGTGTACTTGAGCGTGGCGTCGTCGCGCTGCAGCCAGGCCTGGACCGGGCTGACATCGGTACGATCGCCGGCGACCGAGATCACCTGCAGGGCGAGGGCACGATGCTGGGCGTTGAGTTCGTCCAGCAGCGACCCGCGGGCCTGTGCGTGCCATGCACCTTCCACGTTGAGCGCTTCGATCTGGTCACGCAGCCACTCGAGGTCGAGGGCTTCGGCCAGCTCGTAGAACACCTTGGCGACGGTGGCGATGTCCTTGCCGCTCTGCTTCGACACTTCGACCATGTCCAGCGCCGCGCGCAGGACGGAGACGCGCGCGAGGCGAATCGCAAGCGACTCGGGTACGCCCAGGCCTTCCCACTTCTCCTGGCTGGAGGCGAAATCGCCACGACCGGTATCGGTGAGAGCATCCGGCAAGGCCTTGCGCAACACCGTCACTTCGCTGGCGTAGCGGTCGACATTGGCGGCGATATCCAGCGTGCCGCCCGGACGATTGAGCAGCCAGCGGGTCAGGTGGCGCAGCAACGACCAGATCTGCAGGATCGCGTCGATCTGGGTGTTCTCGGCCACCGTGCCGTCGAGCGCTTCGATCTCGGCCCACAACTCACGGGCATCTAGGATCTCGCGCGCCGCCGTGTACGCCTTGGCGATGGAAGCCGGGCCGTGGCCCGTATCCTCCTGCATGCGCATCATGAAGGTGGCGCCCATGCGGTTGATCGTCGAGTTGGTCACCGCGGTAGCGATGATCTCGCGCTTCAGGCGATGGCGCTGCATGTGCTCGGCGTACTTCTCGTGCAGCGGCACGGGGAAGTAACGCACCAGCTCACGCGACAGGTACGGATCTTCCGGCACATCCGAATCCAGCAGCTGCTGGAACAGACGAATCTTGTCGTACGAAAGCAGCACGGACAGTTCCGGACGCGTCAGGCCCTGGCCGCGGAGCTTGCGCTCGCTGAGTTCAGCCGTCGAAGGCAACGACTCGACGGCGCGGTCGAGCATGCCCTCGGCTTCCAGCGTGCTGATGAAGTGCGCCATCGAACCCAGGCGACGCACCGACTGGTGCTCCATCACGGTGATGGCCTGGTTCTGCCGATAGTTGTCCCACAGCACGAGGCGGCCGACTTCGTCGGTCATCTCGGCGAGTTGCTTGTTGCGGCCTTCGAAGGTCAGCTCGCCACGCTGCACGGCATCGTTGAGCAGGATCTTGATGTTCACCTCGTGATCGGAGGTGTCCACGCCGGCGGAGTTGTCGATGAAGTCGGTGTTGAGCAGCACGCCCGCCTGGCCGGCCTCGATGCGACCCTTCTGGGTCATGCCCAGGTTGCCGCCCTCGCCCACCACTTTGCAGCGCAGCTCGTTGCCATTCACGCGCAAGGCGTTGTTGGCGCGATCGCCGACATCGGCGTGCGTCTCGCTCGTGGCCTTGACGTAGGTACCGATACCGCCGTTCCAGAGCAGGTCCACCGGCGCCTTCAGGATCGCCGAGAGCAGATCGGTCGGCGCCATGTGCGTCGCCTCGCTGCGGATACCCAACACGGCCTTGATCTCGGGCGACACCGGAACCGACTTCGCGCTGCGCGGATAAACCCCGCCGCCGGCCGAAATCAGCGCCTTGTCGTAGTCGTCCCACGAGGAACGCGGCAGGGCGAACATGCGCTGGCGCTCGACGAAGGACTTGGCCGAATCCGGATTCGGATCGAGGAAGATGTGACGGTGATCGAACGCGGCGAACAGGCGGATCTTTTCAGACAACAGCATGCCGTTGCCGAACACGTCGCCCGACATGTCGCCCACGCCAACCACGGTGAAGTCTTCAGTCTGGCAGTCGCGACCCAGTGCGCGGAAGTGGCGCTTGACCGACTCCCAGGCGCCCTTGGCCGTGATGCCCATGCCCTTGTGGTCATAGCCGTTCGAGCCGCCGGACGCGAAGGCGTCGTCGAGCCAGAACCCGTGCTCCGTCGAGATCGCATTGGCGATGTCGGAGAACGTGGCCGTGCCCTTGTCCGCGGCGACCACCAGGTACGGGTCATCGTTGTCGTGGCGGATCACATCGTGCGGCGGCACGACCTTGCCCTCGACGAGGTTGTCGGTGATATCGAGCAGGCCGTTGATGAACATGCGGTAGCAGGCGATACCCTCGGCCAGCTGCGCATCGCGATCGCCACCCACCGGCGGACGCTTCACGAAGAAGCCGCCCTTGGAACCGACCGGCACGATGACCGTGTTCTTCACCATCTGCGCCTTGACCAGGCCGAGCACTTCCGTACGGAAATCCTCGCGGCGATCGGACCAGCGCAGGCCACCGCGCGCCACGGAGCCGAAGCGCAGGTGGATGCCTTCCACGCGCGGTGCGTAGACGAAGATCTCGCGGAACGGGACCGGCTTGGCCAGTTCGGGCACCTGGTGCGAATCGAACTTGAAGCTGAGGTACGGACGGTAGGCACCGTCCCACAGCTGGAAGAAGTTGGTCCGCAGCGTGGCGTGGATCAGGGCGATGAAGCTGCGCAGGATGCGGTCTTCGTCGAGGCTGGAAACGTTGTCCAGCAGCGCGTTGAGGGCTTCCTCCACGGCCGTCGCCTGCTCGGCGCGCGGGCGGCCGAGCGAGGAGACGAGGTTACCGATGAGGCCCGGCTGCGCGGCCAGGGTTTCCGGACCGATGAGCGCATGCATCTCGTGCGAGAGCAGGCTTTCGGCGCGCTCGCGCTCGGCTGTGTCGAGCGTTTCGCGGCGTGGATCGAAGCGCGCGTTGAACAGCTCGACGATGAGGCCGGCGATCGCCGGATAATGGTTGAGCGCATCTTCCATGTACGCCTGCGAGAAGGCGACACCGGTCTGCAGCAGGTACTTGGTGTAGCTGCGCAGGATGGCCACCTGGCGCCAGCCGAGCTTGGCACCGAGCACGAGGCGGTTGAAGCCGTCGTTCTCGGCATTGCCGCGCCAGATCTGCTCGAAGGCATCCTCGAAGATCGAGCCGACCTGCTCGACGTCGAAGGCGAGTCGGTCGACCGGCTGGACCTCGAAGTCCTGGATGAACAGCGCGCTGTCGGCGAGCTTCACTTCATACATGTGCTCCGTGAGCACGCGCAGGCCGAGGTTCTCCAGCTGCGGCAGCACTTCGGACAAGGCGATGTCCGAGCCGGAGCGGTAGACCTTGAAGCGGAGTTCTTCCGGACGGTTCTGCGGATGGTAGAACGACATGCTGATCGCGTCGGGACCATYGAGGCCAGCCAGCGCACGCACGTCGGCGGCGGCCACATGCGGCGCCACTTCGTCCACGTAGCCAGCAGGGAGCGCCTTGCCGTAGCGATTGGCCAGGATGATGCCCTGCTGCTCGCCGGCGAGTTCGATCAGGCGATCACGCAGTTCGTCGTTCCAGTTGCGCGCGATCGAGGCGATCTGCGCTTCCATGGTCGCGGCATCGTAGACCGGGTGATCGCCGATGCGCGGACGCACCACCACGTGCAAGCGAACCAGCGCGGCCTCGCCCATCAGCACCGCGGAATCCACGTGTTCGCCATGGAAGGCTTCACGCAACACGCCTTCGACACGCTCTCGCACAGACGTATTGAAACGATCGCGCGGAATGAAGACCAGGCAGGAGAAGAAGCGGCCGTAGCTATCGCGGCGAATGAACAGGCGCGTGCGCGTGCGCTGGGCGAGCTCGAGCAGGCCGATGGCCAGGGCGTAGAGCTCGTCGGTGCTGCACTGGAAGAGCTCGTCGCGCGGCAGCGTGTCCAGGATATGGCGCAACGCCTTGCCCGAGTGCGAATCGCGCTTCAGGCCGGAGCGCGTCATCACCGCCTCGCACTTGTCGCGGACCAGCGGCACATGCTGCGGATGGGCCATGTACGCATTGGACGAGAACAGACCGAGGAAGCGCTGCTCGGCGACCGGGCGACCCTTCTCGTCGAACTTCAGGACACCGATGTAATCCATGTAACCCGCGCGATGGATCGGCGAGCGGGCATTGGTCTTGGTCAGGATGATGGCGTCGGTGGAACCCGAGCGCGGCAGTTCGCTGGCGACCAGCGTCCGCAGCGAGCGCGGCGCGAGCGAACGCTCCGCGGCGCGCAGGATGCCGAGGCCCGAGCCTTCGACCGTGCGCAGGACGTCGTCGCCTTCGCCGTGGGCCACTTCGTATTCGCGGTAACCCATGAAGGTGAAGTGGTCGTCCGCTACCCAGCGGAGGAAATCGGTGGCTTCACGCACTTCGTCCGCCGTGTAAGGCAGGGAGCGCTTGCCGAGATCGTCCGCCACTTCGTTCATCTTGGCCCGCATGGCGCGCCAGTCGTCCACGGTCTCGCGCACGTCCGAGAGGGCCGTTTCGAGATTGGCCTTGACCGTATCCAGTTCGGTATCGTCCAGGCGATCGATCTCGAAGCGCATGACCGATTCGGTGTGTTCGCCCGTGCCCATCGTCTCCAGCACGCCAGCGGCGGACCGGACCACCGGCACGACCGGATGGATGATCACCTGGATGTCGGCATGGGCGGCGGCCACCATCGAGACGGTGTCCACCAGGAAGGGCATGTCGTCGGTGACGACCTCGATCACGGCACGGCTGCCGGACACGCCTGGGTTGTAGACGCGGACCTTGGCCTTGCCCGCCTGGCGCTCACGGGCAAACGTGAGCAGGTCGGCGATCAGCGCGGCCCAGCGATCGGGCGCGTGCAGCGCGTAATCGGCCGGCGCGATGCGCTCGAAAAAGGCCTCGATAAAAAAGCGCGCCTCGTTGAGGCGCTCTGCGGGGTAGCCGATCTTCTTCAGTTCATCGAAAACAACGGCGTGAAACTGGCCGTCTGCTGCGGCGCGAATCGCATTCATGGGCGGATATCGATGTGGGGAGAGAGAGGAAAACCGTCAAAGCATAGCTCTCACACGTGGCATGTAGCCACACCGACGCGCACCGCTCGTTGCCAGTTTTTCAGTGCGGCGCGACATATTGCGCAACCTCGCACGAGGTGAAGCGTGCATGCTCCCCACCCGACCGCGAGTGCAACGCAACAATTCGCACGCGAATGTTGCTCATGCCCGTTGACGCTGGTCCGAGGGAGATTCTAAACTGGACGGTATAGTCCAGCAGGTATACAAAATGACGAACCTGGATCCCCGGCCGACTTCCGATCGTCAGCAACGGGTGCTCCAGGCGGCTTGTGCGTTATTCCTGCGTGACGGTTATCGCGTCAGCATGGGTGCCGTGGCACGCGAGGCGGGCGTGTCCAAGCAAACTGTGTATGCGCACTTTGAAAACAAGGACACCCTGTTCCACGCCGCCGTCGAACAACTTGTCTTACCCCTGCATGCCACCCTCACCCCGGAAAGTCGCGGCCTGAGCAACACGCTCATCGCACTGGCCAGGGCGCACCAGACCTACGTGATGGACCAGGCTCACGTGGCGCTGGGCCGGATGTTGATCGCGGAGGCCCCGCGGTTTCCGGCCGCGGCGCGCACGTTCTTCCGGACCGCGATCGACACCGTGGCGACCCGGCTGGCCGGTTGCATGGCCGAGGCCATGGACGACGGAATGATGCGCCGCGAGGACCCGGAGGTCGCCGCGGAGCTCTTCCTGTCCATGCTTCACGGGCTCGAAGGGGACCGTCGCCTCTTCGGTATGCATGCGAGGGGACGAAAGGCACAGGACGACTGGGCGCGACACGCGGTAACTGTATTTATGCATGCGTACGACATCCTTCCGGATGCGTCGGCACTCACGAACAAGAAACTTGGAAAAGGAACGGAGTTCTCATGAATCCCCTGCCCCTGCGCACACCCCTGCTGGCCATCGGTCTCGCCGCGGCACTCGCCGCCTGCCACAAGCAGGAAGCACCGCCGGCACCGCCACCGGCCCCGGTAGGCGTCATTGACGCCCAGCCGCAGACCGTTCCCCTGATCCAGGATCAGGTCGGACGCATCTCCGCCCTGCGCACGGCCGATGTACGTGCCCGCGTGCCCGGCATCCTGCTCAAGCGCGTCTACGCGGAAGGCACGGACGTGAAGGCGGGGCAGAAGCTCTTCCAGATCGACCCGCAGCCGCTCACGGCCGAGCTCAACTCGCAGCTCGCCCTGCTCGCCTCGGCGCGCGCGACAGCGGCCAACAACAAGGCAACCGCCGACCGCAATCGCGGCCTGATCGGCAAGAACTACGTCTCACGGCAGGACCTGGACACCGCCGAGGCCGCCCAGCGCACGGCCGATGCCTCGGTCAAGCAGGCCGAAGCCAACGTCCAGTCGGCCCGGATCAACCTGGGCTTCACCGACGTCGTCTCGCCGATCGATGGCCGTGCAGGCCAGCAGCAGGTCACCGAGGGCGCGCTCGTCGGCCAGAACGACACTACGCTGCTGACCCAGGTCGACCAGATCGACCAGGTCTACGTGAACTTCAGCATGTCGGTCTCCGACCTCGACACCATGCGCCGCGCTGCCGCGTCGGGCGACGCGACGCTCTCGGCGACCGACAAGTCCACGGTCAGCATCCAGCTGCCGGATGGCTCCGACTACAACGAGAAGGGCATGCTCGACTTCTCCTCGGCCACGGTAAACCCGCAGACGGGTACGGTGAACCTGCGCGCGCAGCTCGCCAATCCGGACATCCGCCTGCTGCCGGGCCAGTTCGTGACGGTCAAGGCCAACCTGGGCAACCTGCACAACGTGTACCTGGTGCCCCAGGCCGCCGTGCTGCGCGACCCGGGCAGCGCCTATGTGCTCGTCGTCGGCGAAGGCAAGACCAAGGATCCGCAGACGGGTGAGGAAAAGACCGTGCAGTCCGCGGCGGTCCGTCGCCCGATCGTCACCGACCGCATCAGTGGTGCGAACTGGATCGTCACCGGCGGCCTCAAGCCGGGCGACAAGATCATCATCGACGGCCTCGCCAAGGCGAAGGAAAACGGCCCGGTGAACGCATCCCCGGCAAAGGCCACGCAGGACGCCGGTGCCCCTGGCGCCCCCGCTCCGGCAAAGGCAGCCTCCTCGGCCGCCCCCGCCGGCAAGCAGTAACGGAGTTTCGTCATGCCGACTTTCTTCATCGACCGCCCCATCTTCGCGTGGGTCGTGGCGATCCTGATCAGCCTTTGCGGCACGATCTCCCTGCTGAACATGGGTATCGAGTCGTATCCGAACATCGCACCGCCGCAGGTCGTCGTCACGGCGACCTACCCGGGTGCGAGCGCGGACACGACCGAAAAGACCGTGACCCAGGTGATCGAGCAGCAGCTGACCGGTATCGATCACCTGCTCTATTTCAGCTCCGCCTCCAGCTCCAGCGGCACGGCAACCGTCACGCTGACGTTCGAGACCGGTACCGATCCGGACATCGCCCAGGTCCAGGTGCAGAACAAGGTGTCGCTCGCGACGCCTCGCCTGCCTTCGGAAGTGACCCAGCAGGGCGTCGTGGTGGCCAAGTCCAACCCCGACTTCCTGATGTTCGTGGCGTTGATCTCGTCCAATCCGGCCATCGACGGCAACCGCCTGACCGACATCGTCTCCTCGCAGGTGCTCGACCAGGTCGCCCGTATCCCGGGCGTGGGCAGCACGCGTCAGCTGGGTGCCGAGTACGGCATGCGCGTCTGGCTGAATCCGGACAAGCTGCGTGGCTACGGCCTCTCGGCGACCGCGCTCAGTAACGCGCTCAGCACGCAGAACGTCCAGTTCGCCGCCGGCTCGATCGGTACGGATCCGGCCGTCAACGGGCAGGGCTTCAGCGCCACGGTGTCGGCGGAAGGCCGCTTCACCACGCCGGAAGAGTTCTCCAACATCATCATCCGCGCGAACAACGACGGTACCGTCGTTCGCCTGAAAGATGTGGCGCGCGTCGAACTCGGCCCCCAGACGTATGGCTTCAATGCCCAGTGGAGTGGCACGCCTACCGGTTCCTTCGGTGTGCAGCTGTTGCCCGGCGCGAACGCGCTGGACGTCGCCAACGCCGTACGCGCCAAGATGACCGACCTGGCCAAGAGCTTCCCGGACGGTGTCACCTGGTTCGCCCCGTACGACACGACCCAGTTCGTGACGATCTCCATCACGGAAGTGGTGCATACCCTGGTCGAGGCGATCATCCTCGTCTTCCTGGTGATGCTGCTGTTCCTGCAGAACTTCCGCGCCACGATCATCCCGACCCTGGTCATCCCGGTGGCCCTGCTCGGCACCTTCCTCGGTCTGTCGCCGCTCGGCTTCACCGTTAACCAGCTCACGCTGTTCGGCATGGTGCTGGCGATCGGTATCGTGGTCGATGATGCGATCGTGGTGATCGAGAACGTCGAACGCATCATGTCGGAGGAAGGCTTGCCGCCTGCCGCCGCCACACGCAAGGCCATGGGCCAGATCACCGGCGCCATCGTGGCCATCACCGTGGTGCTGGCGGCGGTGTTCGTGCCCTCGGCCCTGCAGCCGGGCGCCTCGGGCATCATCTACAAGCAGTTCGCGCTGACGATCGCGGTGTCGATGGGCTTCTCGGCCTTCCTCGCCCTGTCGTTCACGCCGGCCCTTTGCGCGACGATCCTCAAGCCGACCCACGGCGAGCGGAAGAACATCGTCTACCGCAAGTTCAACCAGGTGTTCGACAAGGTCCAGCACACCTATTCCGGTCACATCGGCAGCGCGATTCGTCATGCCCCTCGCTGGATGATCGTGTTCGTGCTGATCGCCGTGCTCTGCGGCTTCCTGTTCGCCAGGTTGCCGACCAGCTTCGTCCCCGACGAAGACCAGGGCTACGCGCTGGCCATCGTGCAGCTGCCGCCCGGTTCGAGCATTGCCCGCACCGAAAAGGTGATGACGGACATGCGTGCGGTCATCCTCAAGGACCCGTCGGTCGCCGGCGTGTTCCAGATCTCCGGCTTCAGCTTCGTGGGCTCGGGTGAAAACGTCGGCATGAACTTCATCAAGCTGAAGGACTGGGATACCCGTGACCTCACGGCCACCCAGATCATCCAGCAGATGAACGGCAAGATGCAGGCCGTGCGCAACGCCACGATCTTCGTGGTCAACCTGCCCACGATCCGCGGCCTGTCGCAGTTCGGCGGTATCGACATGTACCTGCAGGCTCGTGCCGGCCAGTCGCGTGACGAACTGACCCAGGCCCGTAATGCCCTGCTCGGCGCCTCGGCGCAGAACAAGGCCCTGGTCGGCATTCGTCCGAACACCCTGGAAGACGCCCCGCTGCTGCAGCTGAGCGTGGATCGCACCCAGGCACAGACCATGGGCCTGAATGTCAGCGATATCTATACCGCGATCCAGCTCACGCTGGCCCCGGTGTACATCAACGACTTCCAGTACGGCGGCCGCGTGAAGCGCGTGATGCTGCAAGCCGACGCGCCCTACCGCATGGGCACGGACGCGTTTGCACACATCTTCACGCCCAGCACGCTGGCCTCGGCATCGTCCAGCAGCACGTCGAGCACGACGGGTAGCTCGGTGGCCAGTGCGTCCACGGYGACCGACAGTTCGATGATCCCGCTGTCCACCGTGGTCCATTCGAAGTGGACGATGGCGGCACCGACGCTCAACCGTTACAACGGCTACTCGGCGGTGGAAATCGTCGGTAACGAAGCGCCGGGTTACTCGACCGGCCAGGCCATGGGTGTCGTCGAAGGCATTGTCAACGACAAGCTGCCGAAGGGCTTTGGTTACGACTGGACAGGTCAGTCGTACCAGGAAATCCTCTCGGGTAACTCGTCGACGATGTTGCTGGCACTGTCCATCGTCATCGTGTTCCTCTGCCTCGCCGCTCTGTACGAAAGCTGGTCGATCCCGGTCGCCGTGCTGCTGGTAGTGCCGCTGGGCATCCTCGGTACCGTCGTCTTCTCGATGCTCCGCGGCCTGCCGAACGACATCTACTTCAAGATCGGCATGATCACGGTGATCGGCCTGGCGGCGAAGAACGCCATCCTGATCGTCGAGTTCGCGGTGGAGAAGCAGCAGGAAGGCAAGACGCTGCGCGAGGGCGTGGTCGAGGCCTCCCGCCTGCGACTCCGCCCCATCCTGATGACCTCGCTGGCCTTCATCCTCGGCGTGTTCCCGCTGGCGATCTCCACCGGCGCGGGTGCCAACTCCCGCCACGCGATCGGCACGGGCGTCATCGGCGGCATGCTCTTCGCCACCTTCCTCGGCCTGCTGCTGATCCCGGTGTTCTACGTCAGCGTCCGCCGCATGCTGGGCGACAAGCTGGACGAAGTCTCCAAGACGATGCCGCACGTTGGTCACGACGACGACAACGATCCGCACGGTGGTGGTGACGGTCACGGCCCGCACGATGGTGGCCCGACCAACCTACAGCCGCATGCACCGAATGTGGGCGATGTAAGAGCCTTCGATTCGGAACCGCACCGCGGCACTTAAAGAAGCAACATCGCGAACGAAAAAGCCCGGCGAAAGCCGGGCTTTTTTTGTGCTCAATGTAGGAGCCGATTCATCGGCGATGCTTTCCGCCCCAACTCGCCGCACACACCGAAAGAAACGACCCACCTCTCTGCCCTCTCCCACCCGACAGAATCCAGAAGCGACTGAATCAACCCTTGGTGATCCGGAAACACGGATATCACCATGGAAGAAAATTCAGAATCCTTCTATTCCAACAAGCCCACTGAACGTAGTTCCATGTTCGTGCGGGGTCAGCCGTGACCCTGACCTTCGAATGGCACTACGCGAAAGCTCGTTCAAACAAATACAAACACGGCGTCTCCTTCGAAACTGCTCGCGTTGCCTTCACCGACCCTTACTACCGCCAGCTCCCGCGCCTCGACCGCGACGACGAGGAACGATCTCGTATCGTCGCCCTCGCTGCGGAAAGATTGCTCTTCATCGTCTACACCCGTCGCGGCCCGAACATTCGTCTTATCTCTGCCCGAGAGGCAACCCGCAATGAATCACTTGGATACTGGAAGAATCGTCACCTGCACGCTTGAACCTGACACTCAACCCACGTCGGAGCAGATCGCAGAGCTTGCCGCCCTGGAAGGCCGTCCCATCGATTTCAGCGACATTCCTGAAACCCCTGCGGACGCMCTTTGGCTTTACACGGGGCCTGGAAACTTGCTCGGGCGCTTAGAGGCGGAAGCGCGAGAACGCGAACTTGCCGGCGGTCCCTTCGACTGCATCGAGCGATTGGTTCCGGAGATGCTCGCGAGAATCGCCGCCATGAAGGATAACTTTCTCGACTTCAGCGACATGCCGGAGATGGCGCCGTATGCTGTCGCGCTTATCACTGGTCACGGCCCTAGCCTCGGGGCACTTATGCCGGAAGGCTACGAACGCATACCGGCTGCCGCGTGATGAAAAAAAACCCCGGCCATGCCGGGGTTTCGTCTACGTCGTGCCAGGGGGCGGTGAAATGTGCCTCAGCGCAACCCCGTCTCCGCACGCGCAATCACCAGTCGCTGGATCTCGCTCGTCCCTTCGTAGATCTCGGTGATCTTCGCGTCGCGGAAGTAACGCTCCAGCGGCATTTCCTTCGAGTAGCCCATGCCACCGTGAATCTGCACGGCCTGGTGAGTGATCCACATCGCCGCTTCCGAGGCGACCAGCTTGGCCATCGAGGCTTCGGTGCCGAAACGGCCGCCGGTCTTTTCGACCTGGCCCTTCACCCAGGCAGCGCGCAGGGTCAGCAGTAGGGCCGAGTCCAGCTTGCACTTCATGTCGGCGATCTTGGACTGGGTCATCTGGAACGTGCCGATCGGGTGGCCGAAGGCCTTGCGATCGCGCGACCAGGTCAGCGTCGCTTCGTACGCGGCGCGGGCGAGACCGATCGCCTGCGACGCGATGCCGATGCGGCCAGCGTCCAGCACCCCCATGGCGATGCCGAAGCCCTTGCCTTCGGCGCCGAGCATGTCGTCCGCCGGGCACACGTAGTCGTGGAACTCGATTTCGCAGGTCGCCGAGGCGCGGATGCCGAGCTTCGGTTCGGTCTTGCCGGCCAGGAAGCCCGGACGCTTCGTGTCGATGATGAAAGCCGACACGCCGCGCGCGCCCATCCCCGGCGTGGTGACCGCGAACAGGACGATGTAGCGGGCGACGGGGCCGGAGGTGATCCAGCTCTTCTTGCCGTTGATCACCCAGTCACCCGCGTCGTTCTTGACCGCGCGGGTGTGCATGTTCGATGCGTCGGAGCCGGACTGCGGCTCGGTGAGCGCATAGGCGCCGATGGCCTCGCCCGAGGCAATCGCGCGGACGTACTTCTGCTTCTGCTCTTCGGTGCCGTTCTTCAGGATGCCGTTGCAGAACAGCGAATTGTTGACCGACATGATCGTCGAGGTGGCGGCATCGGCCGCGGCGATCTCGACCATGGCCAGCACGTAGGCCACCGGGTCCATGCCCGCGCCGCCGTACTCTTCGGGCACTTCGATGCCCATCAGCCCCAGCTGGCCCATCTCCTGGATGTTTTCCAGCGGGAATTCACCCTTCGCGTCGTGTTCGGCGGCGACGGGAGCGATGCGCTTCTGGGCGAAGTCGCGGGCGATGGACTGGATCGACAGTTGGTCGTCGGTAAAGCGGAAATCCATGAGCATTCCTCGGGCCGGCCGGAAGGCTGGCAAGTCTTGGGGTAGAGACAAGCCGCCCATTCTAACGGCCGTTCGAGACATTGCCTCCATGCACTGCAACATCGGCCTTGACGCTGGACCGGCGGGGCCCCATCCTTATGTATCTCTCTATCGCGATAAAAGGATTCGGCATGGATCTGTCGACGGCCTCCACCGTGCTTCGCCTGCTGGCCGACCCGACGCGCGTTCGCCTGCTCGCCCTGCTGGATCGCGAGGAGTTGACCGTGGCCGAACTGGCCTCCGTGCTTCACCTTGCCCAGCCGCGCGTATCCACCCATCTGGCCAAGCTCAAGGAAGCCGAGCTGGTGCGCGACCGGCGGGCCGGTGTGTCCGCCTATTATCGGGCCAATGCGGACGCCGATCCCACGCTTGCCGCACTCGTGGCCTCCCTTCGCGACACCCTGAGCGACGCCTTGCTACGTGAGGATGCCGAGCGCCTCCCCGCCGTCCTCGCGCAGCGAGCGCGCACGGAGGGCTGGGCCGATACCGTCGCTGGCGACATGGAGCGCCACTACTCACCGGGCCGCACCTGGGAAACCCTCGCCCGCTCCCTGCTCCAGCTGCTCTCGACCGGCGATGTCCTGGACATCGCCTCCGGGGACGGAGTGACCGCCGAGCTGCTCGCCCCCCACGCGCATTCCATCGTGTGCGTCGACAGTTCCGAGCGCGTGGTGGATGCCGCGCGTCAGCGCCTGGCCAGTTTCACGAATGTCGACGTGCGCACCGGCGACATGCACGACCTGGACCTGGAAGCCGACCGTTTCGATCTTGTCCTGTTGCTTCACGCCCTCACTTATGCGGAGCGGCCAGACGCCGTATTTACCGAGGTGGCGCGCGTCCTGAAACCCGGCGGCCGGCTCCTCGTCTCGACCCTGGGCGAACACGAGCATCGCGCCGTGATCGAGCCCTTCGACCACCGCAACCTCGGCTTCACCTGTGATGGCCTGGTCGCGATGGCGACCGCCGCCGGCCTCGACGTGGTCAGCTGCGATCGCCTCAGCCGCGAGCGCCGCGCGCCGCATTTCGAAGTGATCAGCCTGCTCGCACGCAAGCCCTGACCGGAGACCGCCGATGAGCACCCTACCCTGGCTACACCCCGACCGCGTCGCTCTCATCGAGAAGGCGCTGTCCGAGCGGATCATGATCCTCGACGGCGGCATGGGCACCATGCTGCAAGGCCACCAGCTGGACGAGTCCGGCTACCGCGGCGACCGCTTCTCCGGCGGCCTCGACAGCCTTCACGAGCACCATCACGATCATCCGGGAGAGTGCGACCTCAAGGGCAATAACGACCTGCTCCTGCTGACCCAGCCGGAGATCATCCGCGGCGTGCACATGGCCTATCTCGAGGCGGGCGCGGATTTCGTCGAGACCAATACCTTCAACGCGACGCGCGTGAGCCAGGCCGACTACCACCTCGAGCACCTGGTGCCCGAGCTCAACCGCGAGGGCGCGCGCATTGCCCGCGAGGCTTGCGATGCGATGACGGCGCGTACGCCCGACCGGCCACGCTTCGTCATCGGTGTGCTCGGCCCGACCAGCCGTACGGCGTCGATCTCGCCGGACGTGAACGACCCGGGTTTCCGCAACATCAGCTTCGAAGCGCTTACGGCCAACTACATCGAGTCGGCGCGTGCGCTGATCGAAGGTGGTGCCGACACGATCATGGTCGAGACCATCTTCGACACCCTGAACGCCAAGGCCGCCCTGTTCGCGCTCACCGAACTGTTCGACGAGCTCGGCGCCCGCGTGCCGGTGATGATCTCCGGCACCATCACCGATCGCTCGGGCCGCACGCTGTCCGGCCAGACCGCCGAAGCGTTCTTCTATTCGGTCGAGCACATCCGACCGCTGTCGGTGGGCCTCAACTGCGCGCTCGGCGCGGAAGACCTGCGTCCTCATGTGCAGATGCTCTCGCGCATCGCCGGCAGCGCGGTCAGCACGCATCCGAACGCAGGCCTGCCGAACGCCTTCGGCGAGTACGACGAAACGCCCGACGCCATGGCCGCGACGATCGCAAGCTTCGCTGCCGACGGCCTGCTCAACATCGTCGGCGGTTGTTGTGGCACGACGCCCGCTCACATCGCGGCGATCGCCGCC
Source organism: Luteibacter sp. P1_D3 (assembly GCF_056406135.1). Lineage (NCBI taxonomy): Bacteria > Pseudomonadati > Pseudomonadota > Gammaproteobacteria > Lysobacterales > Rhodanobacteraceae > Luteibacter > Luteibacter sp. P1_D3. The sequence continues at coordinate 138,863 of NZ_JBFUAT010000001.1, forward strand.
GCCGTGGCGCCCTACCCGCCGCGCGCACGTCTGGATGCCACGCAAGCCGCATGACCACTCTCCGCCATACCCGCCTCTCCGGCCTCGAGCCGCTGATCCTCACGCCCGACCTGAATTTCATCAACGTCGGCGAGCGCACCAACGTCACCGGTTCGGCGCAGTTCCGCAAACTGATCAAGGAAGGCCGTTACGAAGAGGCGGTGGACGTCGCACGCCAGCAGGTGGAGAACGGCGCGCAGATCATCGACATCAACATGGACGAAGGCCTGATCGATTCCGAGGCGGCGATGACGCGCTTCGTCAATCTGATCTCCTCCGAGCCGGATATCGCGCGCGTACCGATCATGGTCGACTCCTCCAAATGGAGCGTGATCGAAGCCGGGCTGCGCTGCATGCAGGGCAAGGGTATCGTCAATTCCATCTCGATGAAGGAAGGCGAGGCGCTATTCCTTGAGCACGCACGCAAAGTACGCCAGTACGGCGCTGCCGTGGTCGTGATGGCCTTCGACGAAGTCGGTCAGGCGGATACGAAGGAGCGCAAGATCGAGATCTGCTCGCGCGCCTACGAGCTGCTGGTCAACGAGGTGAACTTTCCGCCGGAAGACATCATCTTCGACCCGAACATCTTCGCGATCGCCACGGGTATCGAAGAGCACAACAACTACGCCGTCGACTTCATCGAAGCCACGCGCGAACTGAAAAAGCGTTTCCCGTCGTCACACATCTCCGGTGGCGTGTCCAATGTGTCGTTCTCGTTTCGCGGCAACAATCCCGTGCGCGAGGCGATCCATTCCGTGTTCCTCTACCACGCGATCGCGGCGGGCATGGACATGGGCATCGTCAATGCCGGCGGCCTGTCGATCTACGACGACCTTCCCGAGGAGCTGCGCGAGCGTGTCGAGGACGTCGTCCTCAACCGTCGTGCCGATGGCACGGAACGCCTCCTCGAGATTGCCGACAAGTACAAGGGCGGCAAGGCCGAAATCGCCGTCGAGACGGCAGCCTGGCGCGAAAAGCCGGTCATCGATCGACTCAGCCACGCACTCGTGCACGGCATCGACCAGTTCGTGGTCGAAGACACCGAAGAGTTGCGACTGATCTCGAAGCGTCCCCTCGACGTGATCGAAGGACCCTTGATGTCCGGCATGAACATCGTCGGCGACCTCTTCGGTGCCGGTAAGATGTTCCTGCCGCAGGTGGTGAAGTCGGCGCGTGTGATGAAGAAGGCGGTCGCCCATTTGATCCCCTTCATCGAGGAAGAGAAGCGGATCTCCGGCGACAGCGCGAAGAACAACGGCAAGATCGTGTTGGCCACCGTGAAGGGTGACGTCCACGACATCGGCAAGAACATCGTCGGCGTGGTGCTCCAGTGCAACAACTTCGAGGTGTTTGACCTCGGTGTCATGGTGCCGGCACAGAAGATCCTCGACACCGCCCGTGAAGTCGGTGCCGACATCATCGGCCTGTCCGGGCTGATCACGCCCTCGCTGGAGGAGATGAGCCAGGTCGCGCGCGAGATGCAGCGTCAGAACTTCCAGGTCCCGCTGATGATCGGCGGTGCGACGACATCGCGCGCGCATACGGCGCTGCGCATCGAGCCGCACTACAAGTCACCTACTGTTTGGGTCAAGGACGCCTCGCGCGCCGTTGGCGTCGCGCAGTCGCTGGTCAGCAAGGATCTTGTCGACGAATTCATGATCAAGGTTCGCGCCGACTACGCCGAGGTGCGCGAGCGCCACAAGGGTCGCGGCACCGGCAAGCAACTCGTGCCGCTGGCCAAGGCCCGTGCGCAGCGCTTTGCCGGCGACTGGCAGGCCTATGTCCCACCGACCCCGGCAAAGCCCGGGATCACCGTGTTCGACGACTACGACCTGGCCGAGCTGCGTACCTACATCGACTGGTCACCGTTCTTCAACGCCTGGGAGCTGGCAGGTAAGTTCCCGGCCATCCTCACCGACGAGGTCGTCGGCACCCAGGCGACCGAGCTCTACAACGATGCCCAGGCCATGCTCGACACCCTCATCGCTGAGAAATGGCTCACTGCCAAGGGCGTGATCGGCTTCTGGCTGGCCGCGCAGAGCGGCGACGATATCGAGGTGTATGCCGAGACCGGCACGGCGAAGCGCAAGCCCGTGGCGACGCTACGGCACCTGCGCCAGCAGGTGGACAAGCCCGTGGAACGACCGGACTTCTGCCTCGCCGACTTTGTCGCCCCCAAGGACAGCGGCGTGCAGGACTGGATCGGTGGCTTTGCCGTCACCGCCGGCATCGGCATCGACGAACACGTGGCCCGCTTCGAGGCCGGCCACGACGACTATTCATCGATCCTGCTCAAAGCCCTGGCGGACCGCCTTGCGGAGGCCTTCGCCGAGCGTCTGCACGAGCGCGTGCGCAAGGAGTTCTGGGGTTATCAGCCGGACGAGGCCCTGGACAACGACACGCTGATCGCCGAGGGCTACCGCGGCATCCGGCCGGCCCCCGGTTACCCGGCCTGCCCCGAGCACACCGAGAAAGGCACGCTGTTCGAATTACTGGATGCGACGACGCACACGACCGTCCAGCTCACCGAAGGCTTCGCGATGTACCCCACGGCGGCCGTCTCGGGCTGGTACTTCTCACACCCGGACAGCCAGTACTTCGTCGTCGGCCGCATCGGCCGCGAACAGGTCGAGGACTACGCAAGGCGCAAGGGCTGGGATCGCATCGAGGCGGAGCGCTGGCTGGCGCCGTACCTGGATTACGACCCGGATTGACGACGGCTGGGCCGGGGCCGGTCGCCACCCGGCGTGATCCCGGCCCGACCGGATAGCCACCCGGCCCGATCAGGTCTCTTCTGGGCCGCCGGGCCTGATCTCTTCTTTCTGGTTCCTGTGCTTCAGGTGTGCAAAGACGTTGTAGAACGACACAATCATCGGGAAGGCCGTCTGGATGATGCCGACCGAGTCGTTCTTGCCCCAGATGAAGTACGCCAGCGTGAGCACGCTGCCGCTGACCGACAGGTACCAGAAGGACATCGGCACGGTGACCTTCTTGTTCTTCTTCGTGGCGTAGAACTGGACGAACCAGCGCGCCGTGAACAGCAGGGTGCCGAGCAGGCCGATGATCTTCCAAGGAGTCAGGACCAACAGGTGAAGGTTCGCGAGGGCTTCGTGCATGGCGGTGTCCGTTGAGTCAGCGGGCGCATTGTACTGGCGGCGCCTTGCGGCAACCTGAAAATTAGGACTCGCGGGTTGGAAGGGTTCCGGCCTGCCCTGCGGATCGTCGAGACGCTCTCCGGCGGGCGCAGCTATCAACGATGGCCCCGAATCCTGCGAGACTGGCCATACTATGCGTCACATCACATCGTCTCGATTGTGAACGAAAAAACACCTGGCTTCGGCGCATATTTCAAGAAGGTTCGCTGCGCGACCTCAGCCTCAAGGCAGTCTGCAACACCGGGATCGGGATCGCACACGATTTTCATTTGACCATCGTGTTTCTCAAGGAGTGGCTTGTTTGCAGCAGCATTTCCAACCCCCCGCCCTTCCTTCAAGAGGTGGACATCCAGCCCCATGAATATCCATTTGCAATCGCCCTGATAGAACTTATCTGAGAGCGCCGTCACGACATAACTATCCCCCTGACGCTCCACGGTAGCCGGGGAATGAACGATTTCCTCTATACGGGCGCCGGAGATTTTTTGCAGGGGCGCGCACGCATGGTTGCTCACATACCACTCACCCGTCGCCCTGACCGCATCGACGAAGCCAATCTGCGGCGTGACCTTCACGACCATCGGGATGTGCGCCGAGGGATTCTCGGTAGGTGTGGGTGCTGCAGGGTTTTTAGTATCGGCGCCGGGCGCAGCATTTGAGCTTGTGCTGCTGCAGCCACCTGAGAAAGCCATCACTACGCCAATGGCTAACGTGCAGATCATCATTGAAAGGTTTTTCATTCGTTCCCTCATCCTTGCGATGCATCCGGCTGAGAAATCCGCCGCCTAGGTGGTGGCTAGGCCAACGGTGACCGCCGCCAGACTTCTCATTCGTACCCCCATCATTGTTCGGGACGCTCCCGCTAGAAAAGGTGCCTGAATCGAATGCAGGCAGGCATCTCCCGGACACAAGGATACCGATACCGGTGGTTGCCCGCTCGATGACAATCCGGCCGACGGCGGATGCCGAAACGCCTGTGGGCATCGGGCAGCATGAACGCCGCCTGGTTTGTGCACGTTCTCGGCGCAAACAAAAAGGGAAACCCGCGAGGATTCCCCTTTGAGTCCCTGMTAGGCAGGGGGTATCTGATGGTGGGCGGTACAAGGATCGAACTTGTGACACCTGCCGTGTGAAGGTTCGCTGCTACACGCACGCTCACTGCCAGCCACAAAAAAACCCGACCTGAGGGGCCGGGTTTTGTTCGAACTATTGGTGGGCGGTACAAGGATCGAACTTGTGACACCTGCCGTGTGAAGGCAGTGCTCTACCGCTGAGCTAACCGCCCATCGAGCGCGGCATTTTATGCAAGAAAGCCGCTCCCGTCAATGCCTGGCCCTATCAGGGCAGGCACGTCGTCGAGGTCAGCGGAAGCGGGGTCACGGTCAGCGAGCCGGACTGGCGGAGCACCAGGGTCGAACCCTGCATGCCGGAGACGTTGGTACCCACGGTGCCGGTCACATCGTTCACCGTCTTGCGTGCGCAGGCGACAAAGGTCAGCGAGGTCCGGCCCGCGGTGGTCACGAACTGGCCCTGCTGGTTGAAGCTGAAGACCTTGGCGTCCGTCGCGCGGATCGAGGCGCCACGGATCTGCGGGGTGTACCGCAGGATCGTCATGTTGGACGAGCCGACCTTGTAGGTCTGGTCCGCACCCGTCGAACTGACGTCATAGGAATACACGATCCAGCCCACGTCGTAGTCGAAGGTCGACCCGGTCGGGATGTCGCACTGCGTACCTGCCGTGCTCCGGCAGATCGATACGAAGCGATGCTGGCTCGCGGCCTGGCCTCGGGCCAGCTGCATGTCCGCGTTCAGCGAGTTGACCGCCGTGACCACGTTACTGCGGTTCATCACCGCGCGAAAGCTTGGAACCGCAACAGCCATCAGGATGGTGAGGACGGCAACCGTTACCATCAACTCGACAATCGACAGGCCCGACACGCGTGCGCCCTTACCCATCTGCCCCCTCCCGGCGCGGACCATCACCAGCAGCGCCCGTTGCTGTTCTTCGTGGTATCGGTGAGCGCCGGCAGTTTTACGCCCTGTGAGTTGATGCTGAGTGGCCCGCACACATCCTTGGCCTGCGAGTTACCTGGCACGGGCGCGGCCGTCGCCGTGTAGTCCTTGGTCAGATCCGTCTTGGTGATCGTGACGGTGTAATAGCCCTTCTCCGAGGTCGCACTACCGAGCTTCAAATCGCCAGTGACCGGATCGTCACCGTATTTGTTGAACGTCGCGTAGTAACGCTCTTGCGCGTTCGCGACGCGCATGAGCAGTTCCTGGCCGTCCGCGCGGCGGGCACGGTAAGCGTAGCGCCCATATTGGGTGACCGCGATGGTGGCGATGATCGCCATCACCATCACCACGATCATCAGCTCAAGCAGCGTGAAGCCGCGCATCCGGCGGACGTTACTGATCATTGAGAATCCTCCAGGAACGACGGCGCCAGATGGGCGCACCTGCCGAGAATGCCGCACCGCCACTACCGGTCACCGTGACACCCGGGATGATGATACTGCCGCCACCGAGCCCGGTCGCCGCGGGAAGGCCGCCGGTCGCCGGCGGATTGTCGACGCGCGAGCCAGCCACCGTGTATGGCGAGCCCGAGGGATACGCGCCATCACCACCGGATACACCCGCACCCGCACCGCCGGTCGACGAGTCGACCACCATGATGGCGCCCGCACGCCCCGGATTGCAGGGATCGGGCGTGGTCGGGATCAGCGTGGTGATGATCGCGCGGTTGGTGTTGAACAACGCCGTCGGCGTGACCACGACCTTTTCACCCGGCGAGATGAGGTCGAAGTACCAGCCACCTGGCTTGGCATTGGTCGGCGCCGGATTGGTCGTGAGACCGCGCAGGCCGGTCGAGGTCTGATCGAGCAGCTGCTGGACGAGCTTGTCCTTCGTCCACGGCAGGCCGGTCTTGACCGTCTGCCCGAGGTCACGGATGCCATAGACCGACTGCGTCACCGAGCCAGCACTCGTGCGGTCATCGTCGCCGATGAACTTGCCCGTGCCGAACACGACGATGAAGTTCTGCGAGTTCGGATCCGGGAACAGGCGCGGCATGACCGTGATCGGCTGCGCCGTGTTGGTCGCCGGCCGGAACATCAGGTCGACCGTGTTCAGGTCCTTCAGGTTGAAACGCCACAGGTTACCGACGAGGTCACCGGCGAAGGCGACGTCGTCGATCTGGTCATTGTCGTAATCGCCCAGCACCGGCGAGGAAAGACCATAACTCGGCGTGGTCACGCCGCCATAGCTCGTCGGCGTCTTCAGTTCCTTGATGAGTGCGCCGGTCTGCGCATCCAGGATGAACAGCGAGCTGTTCGTGGCATCCGCAGCCGCCGTGCCGTATTCGGGATCGGTGCTGTCGGTCGGGAAGTAACCCGCGGGTACCAGCACGACCCACTTGCCGTTCGAGAGGCGACCGATATTCGGCTGCCCGAAGGTATAACCGAGGTTCGCACCGATCTTGTTGCCGGAACCGTCGACGGAGTTGGCGTTGAATTCCCAGAGGACCTTCTTGCTTGCCGCCGCCGCGTTGGTCACACCGGACGAGGTGATGTCGAGCGCGTAGATGCCACGGCCGCCGTAACGCAGGCCGCCCACGAGGATCGTGTGCCAGCCCACCGCCGACTTGGCACCGCTTGCGCTGAAGTACACGTCGCGGGTGATCGGCGTGGAGTCCACCGTCGGGCGATACTTGAAGTTGTCCTTCTGTGAGAAGAACCAGAGCTTGCGGTAGACCGCGTCGGGAACGTACGACCAGAGTTCCGAGCCGGCCGTCGTCGACTTCGCCTTGGCCTGTGCATCGAAGGCGTGCAGCATGCCGTCGTTTGCCGCAACGTAGATCGTCGGCATACGAGTCAGGTTCGCGGCCACGAAGGCCGAGTAGCTCTTGGTGGGATCGGGCGTACTGCCGTTATAGGCCGCCGTCTCCGGCGACTGGACCGTCGGCGTCGCGGGATTCGGTGGGAAAAAGTCACGGTAGCCGCTGGATGGATATGCCACATAGACCGGCTGGGCATTCACCACCGCACCGAACAGCGAGCTGCGTGTACGCAGCAGAGCGCCTTCGTCCGTCGTCGTGCCGCGAACCCAGTCCACACGGTTGGTGCCCTTGCTGTCGCTCGACGCGGTGGTGGCGCTACCGTCGCTCGAATCCATGATCTGTTTCTGCGATGACGTCAGGTTGGTGTAGAGGAATTCCACGCCATTACCTTCGCCCGGACCCGCGCTCGTCACGATCGCGCGATTGGTACGCCCCTTGAGCAGCGTGGAGACTTCCCAATCGGCAGTACCGCGACCACCGGAGGCGGTCAGCGGGTATTCCGTCAACGTACCCGACCAATCCACGGACGAGAAGTTGGGAACGTAGGTCAGCGCATTCGGACCCAGCACGCCATCGTTCAAGGCAGGAGCCACGGCACTGGACGAGGTGGCGATCACCGAGTTGATGATGTTGACCAGGCTGCTGACCAGAGAGCTCGGATCCGAGGCATTGAAGAACCCGCCGCGGCTGTTGATGGCACCATGCCAAGTGTCGTCGACGCCTTCAGGCGCGTTGTTCTTCGGCTGCGGCCAGGCTTTCGTACCCGCCAATAGCGCCGGGTAGTCACCTGGGTAGTCCAACGTGCCGGCCACACCGAGGGTCACGAAGAACTGCGCGACGTGCTGCCATGTCGCCGGATCGTTGACCGGATTCCAGTACACGGTGTCGTTCTTGCCCGGATCGGTCAGGTCGACGGGCGTGGTCGAGGTCAGGTCCTTCCAATACGGCTTCACGCCGTTGGTCAGGGTCGGCTGGAGATCCGTCGACCAGTAGAACCAGGAGATGTTCGCCATCGAGGTCAGATACGCGCCACCGGCCACATTGCCGTAGATTATCGAGAAGCTGGCGGTCGGCGAATAGCTCCGTGCGTCCGGCAAGGTCTGCGATACCTGAGCCGTGTTGGAGGACGTCAATCCCGGCTGGGTTTTTCCCACGGTTCCCGGGGGCGTAGGATCGCCCTCGTTCCAGTAACCGTCGGTCACCAGCATGTGGAAGTTCTTCCGGCAGACGAGATCGGCCGAGTCCGAACCGGTGAGGCCGTTCCAATAGGGATCCGCCGTCGACTTATCGAGCGCCTGGCGGAAGATATCGCCAGCGCGAATCGTCGCCGCGCGCGCCGGCGTGGAATTGCCACCGACCACCTGCAACATCCATTTGTAGAAGTTGGCGCGCACGGTGGAATTCAGGTCGCCGATGTCCTGCAGGACGGCCGTGGTACCGAACTTGGTGTCGTAGTCGGCGTCCGCGGCGCCACTGTTGGCGCCGCCGCCGTTGGCGTTCGCCATGTTCTGCCAGGCGATTCGGACCGAGTTGCCAATCTTCGAGAACGCTTGCGACAACGCCGTACGCGTCATCATGTTGCGTGTGCGGTAGTACGCGAACCAGTTGGCAAAGTTCTGGTACTGCGAGACGGGCACGGAGACGGCCTCCCAGTTGCTGGCCGTGTACAGGGTGCCGGTGTTCACCGTCCCGTCGCTATTGGTGATGTTCACACCGGACTTGAGGCGCCAGTAGTAAGGACCGCCCGTCGGCTTCGCGCCGGTGTCCGGATCGGCTCGCGTGCCGTCGAAGGGATTGGCCAGGTTGGATGCATCGCTGCATACCCAGCGTTCACCATTGATGATGCCCTTGCTGTTGTACGTGACATTGGTGCCGAGCATATTAGTGACGCGCGCGTCCTTATAATCGGCATTGCTGTTGCGGTTACCGAGAAATGGAGCGGCTCCTCCCGCTGGCGTCTGCTTGTTATCAGGACGATTGACGTCGATGCCGTTCAACCAGACCTTCGTGAGGGTCGCATCCGCATTCGGCATCGGTGCGCCGTTGGCATTCACCGCCGTCGTGTAAGTGATGTTCGGGTTGTAGTACACGCCGTTCATCGGCTTCGACGCGTTGTTCTTGGTGTCCTTGATGCGCGGATCGATGACGCCTGCGCAGGCCCAGGGTGCGGAGTAATTCCAGCCGCCCTGGTCGAAGGGCCGGTTGTCGCCCATGTAGTAACTCTGCATGGAACCGGAATCATCGAAGGTCACCGCGATGTTCGGCGCGACCGAGGTCGTCAGATCGGGCGGCGTCGTGCTGAGATTGGTCGCCGCTGCGGCGGCCTGGCCAGAGAATCCGCCCATGCCCGTGAGGACCATGGCGGTGACGAGCGTTAGCAGTCGATGGGGTGCGCTCATGACGGAATCTCTCAGTTGGCCTTGGCCGCGAACGTCGTCTCAAGCACACGAACGGTGTTGTCGTTCGCGCCGGTCGAGCGGGCGGTGATGCGGTAAACGTGACTATCGACGCTGGTATTGCCCGTGCCGGCTGCGGTCTGTCCGGACTCGTGCTGGGATCCGAGACCCGGCGGCACTTCCACGCCGAGGTCTTCGATCAGGTAGACCGGATTCTGAGTCAGCTGGAAGGTCTTGTCCGCACTTGCCGTGGTCATGGTACCGGCCGAGTACGTCGAGCTACCCGCCGTAACCCAGCCCGGCGACGTACGGAAAGTGTCCACCACCGTATTGGGTGTTGCGGCGTCATAAATGTAGCAAGTCGGGCCGTTCGTCGTGCAAGCCAGCGGCGTGTTGATACTCGCCGTCCAGAGGCGCCACTCGGCGCCACGGACGGCGGATTCCGCACCGAAGTCCGCCAGCTGCGAGCTGCGCAGACCACCCACCAGCCGCAGCTGCATCAACGACGTGCCGGAAGCCGACATCGCAAGGATGGTGATCAGCAGCAGGAAGATCAGCGCCACGACGAGCACGACGCCGCGCTGCGCCTGGGGGGCGCGCTGCAAGGGTCGGAAGCGGGAAAGTTTCATGGTGTCTCCGGAACGCATATCAGGGGTTGTAGTTGCGGACCATCACCAACGAGGTCAGCTGACGGCGCAGGCGGTTGTTGGGGAACCCCTGTGCCGAGGGCTGGATCGCGAGCTTGGACGTGCTGGCTTCGGTCGGGTAAACCGGCGCGGGCGTCCCGGTCGTGGTGTCGGGCGTGTAGAGGAAGGCCGTCTCGGGCGTGGTGAGGTTCGGCATCGTCACCTGGCTCGATAGCAGGATGGACACCTCGATGCTCTTCACGGCGCGCCACAGGCAACCCGGGTCGGTGATAGTCAGGTTCGTGTTGGCGACCGTCGGTGGACAGGTGATCGCACCGTTGTTGCGCGAGTCGACCTGGTCGGCGGTCAGGAATCGCACGCCGCCCGTGGCGTCTTCGATGCCATAGCGGAAAGTCAGCCGCTCGACACCACGGATCAGTTCCTGGTCCGGCACCGAGACAGTCGTGCCGTTGACACGGCGCATCAGCGCACCGGTCTTCACGCCGTTCGCCGTGCCATCGTCGCTCACGACCTGCACGTAGTAGGTGACGTTCTGCATGTCGTTCATGAAATCGTACACACGCGGCGCCGACTGCGGCTGCAGGTTGAGCGGCGGTGAGAAGTTCTTGCTCGGATCCGGCGTGATCACGCCGCTACCGCTGACGTTTACCGCGAAAATCTGCGAGGTCGAGCAGTCGGCCACGAGCGCCATCTTGCCCGTGAAGGTCGACGCGAGAGGTTCGCCAGCGGCCGGATTCAGGTCGATCTCCGTCAGCGTACCGTCGGCGGCGTTGCCCTTGACGATATTGGTCGCACCCAGGCGCCAGCCGCGCGCGGAGTTCAGGTAGCGCACGGTGAGAACGTCGGTGCCGACGACGCGATTGCCCACGGCGGTACCGACCGTGTTCAGCGTGCCGCCCAGGAAAGTGACAGGAATCGGCGTGCAGGCGGCGCTACCGGTGCAGTTGTAGCCACGCATGTACATGAACGACGGCATGTAATACGGCGTGGTGGGTGCAACCGGATACGTGTTCTTCCCCGACGTGGCGCCCCAGTTCGTCGTGTTTTCGAACAGCGCCGGCAGCGTCAGGAAATTGTTCGCAAGGATCTTCGGGGTACGCAGGCCGTCGAGCGCCACGTTCGACGAGGAAACCGTCGCGATGCCACCGGTGTTGTTGCAATAGACGCCGCCGGCCATGGCCAGGTCGTCGTTGAGTTGACCGATCGCAAAGCGACCGTCTTCCTGCATACGGGCCAGCTGCGTCTGCACGCGATTGCTGTTCGAGGTGGACAGAAAGACGGTGATGATGCCGCCAGCGACGATGATGCCCAGCAACATGGCGACCATCAACTCAATCAGGGTGATGCCGCGCGCTGCCCGGCGGAAAAGGGAACGCGTGATCATGGCTCGAACACCCAGGTAAATGACTGAAGGGCGGAACTGTCGGTGTTGTCGTCGGTGCCACCGCTGGTGCCGCGCTCGGCCCAGGTGATGATCATCCTGCAGGTACCGCCATACGGCGGCCGCAGCCCAATCTGGGCGGTGGGGTTGTACGAGGTGCCCGTGGCGGGCGTGCAAGCGATCGACGTCGTGCCCAGCCCAGGCAGGAAGGTCTGGAGTTGGGTGGTCCAGAGGATCTTGTCGCGCAGGGCGACATCCTTCGGGACACAGGCGTTGGTGATATCGCACTTGGGCATCGTGCCCGTGACCGGAAAGGTATCCGTGTAGTCGCCTTCCCAAAGGCCGTACGGATTGGCACGCATCCGGTCGGCCATGCTGTTGGCCAGGAAGGTCACGTGGGTACGGACGAAGGCGGCCTGGTTGGACCGGGTCGACACGATGAGCAGGCCCGCAAGGCCAATGAGGCCGATGCTGAAGATCAGCACGGCCATCAGAACCTCGATCAGCGACACGCCTCGCACGGCGCGCCGAAATTGCTTGTGTGCCACGAAGGCGTCCCCCTACTTATCCCTACCTTCAGGCTAGCAACCCCAGGCCGTCAATCAAGCGCCTGACGACGAGCGGTAGGCTAAATCCGACAAACGGGACGGTCTGTGGCGCAGCGCACATTCCCTGTCGGGCCGGGCTTGCGCAGCGGCCGGGACGGTCTCATGCTTCAGCCGCCGCCAGCTTTTCCAAGGGGAAATCCATGCGTTCCATCCGCGCACTTCTGATTGCAGCCTGCCTGATCGCGCCCGTCGCCTCGGCGTCCGCAGGAACACTTCCTGGCATGACACTGGGTGAAGCCGGCCATGCCGATGTCATCGGCCAGTTCGTCTGCGGCTTGCCCGGTTCGACGATCGATGGCTTCCGGGCCAAGGTCAATGTGCTGGTAAGCGGTGGCACGAGCAGCTCCGATTATGTAACGGGTCAACAGAGCGCACGCGACCTCATCCAGAAGCTTCGCAACAACAACGACGACCTCACCGAACTGTCGGCGAGCAGCTGCCGGGAAGTGGTCATCATCGTGAATAACGTGATGGACGCCAGACCGCCGCAGTAATCTTCGTCACAACGCGGCCACCACCGACACCACACCGTAGCCTCGGGATAACAAAGCGGTCACGACCGCGCGGCGACAATGCACGGGTCACGAAGGAGTGTTCCGTGCTCGCGCAATATGTCTTTACCTCGACCGACGGTCTTTTCCGCATCGTCCATCACGGCCACCGCTGGCGCGCCTTGTGCGGCGACAGCGAAGTGGGTCGTTTCGATTCCCCGGAAACGGCTGTGGCCAGCTTGCGTGAAACTCACGCCAGTTCGCGGCTGCCCCGTCGCCTGAGCGACTGGCGCTTCCTGCCCCCCGCCGCCCTCGGCCATCTGGCCCCGCCCAGCGCCGCCGCTCTCGCCCGACTCGCTGCCGCCTGACGCCGGCTGGGGATCGGGTCGATCAGACGCGATCGAGGAGCTTGTCCACACTCGCCTTTGCCTGCTCGAGTAACTGGTCGAGATGAGCGCAGTCCTGCAAGTGGTTGCCCGCATCGCGCGGCCCGACGGTCAGTACCTCGACGTCATGCCGCAGTAACGTATAGCCGCTCGCGCTGCAGAGGATGTCGTAGCCCCTGTAGTGCTGAACTGGTGTGTGCATGGCTGTTCCCGTGGGTCAAAGCGCCATGGACCGCCAGTGGCCATGATCGTCTTCCACCCTTAGTTCGACCGATACACCTTCTCCGCTACGCGCCCGCGCCTGGCGCAGCGCATAGCTCAAGGCGTCTTTCTCGTGGCGAAACCGCAGCGGCTTGTCGGAGTCGACGCGCACGGCCCACTCCGCCCCGGTCTCGGGGGGCTGGACGACGTAGATGCGCACGTAACGCTCGCTCATGGTGATGTCCGCGCAGGGCTCCGCCCTATGTCGCACCCCGAACATGAAGATCGCGTATGTGTCGAGCGGCATCCGGCGCCCGGCGGCCTCAGGGATGACGTAACCATTCCCGCGCGAGCATCGCGAAAATGACATCGTCGACCCACTCGCCCCGGAAGAAATAGCTCTCGACGTGATGGGCTTCTTGCCGAAAACCCAGTGACCGCAGCAGGGCCATGCTGGACACGTTACGCGGGTCCACCGAGCCCACCGCCCGGCGGTACGCCCATTCGCCAAAGGCCAGGTCGAGCAGGGCCGCCATGGCCTCACGGGCGAAACCCTGACCCTGCCGCTTTGGCCGCAGGGAGAGCCCGAATTCGATCGGCTCATCGGTGCTGGCGGGAAAATGCACGCCGACATCGCCAAGCAGCTCCCCGGTCGCCTTGTCGCGAATGGCCAGCTGGCACCAGCTGTCCGCCGTGCCGAACGCGAGTCGCGCCTGATCCGCGATGAAGGCCTCGGCCGCCGTCGCATCTGCAGGCTTCCAGCCCTGGTAGCGGGCGACGGCATCATCGCCGCGGTAGGCAAAAAGAGCTGGTGCGTCGGCCTCGACGAGGCGATCCAGCTGCAGGCGCGCGGTGACGATGGCGATGTCCTGTGTACCGTCCACGATGGGTTCCTCACGGGTTTTCAGCGGACGGTAGCATTTCTTTACGCAGGCATTACCCGAAAAGCGCCCGAACGGCGCAGCGTTTTTACGCATGGCGATTCGATACTGCACTCCCGACCTGTTGGAGCAGCGAACGATGTCGATCGTCGTGATCACCGGCCCGCGTCACGACGCGGTACACGCCAATCTGGCGGATGACGCGATGTGGCGACTGTGGGAACGTGCACAAGCCGCCGGCATCGACCTGCTGTGGCGGCCTTGCCAGGATTTCGTCGAGCTGACCGGCTACCTCGACCGCTCTACCGGTGACCACGCGGAGCTCGTGCTGCTCGATGTCGACGCCAATGACGTGCCACCGGAAGACATCGCCCCGCTGCGCGACGCCCTCGCCCACCTGCGCGTGCCCTATATCGAGATTCATGACGGCAGCGATGAAGCGGATGCGTCGGCGCTCGTGCCTGGCCATCCCTCGCTGGTCAGCGTGGTGGTACCGGGCAATGCAGGCGCGGGTTACAACATGGCGTTGTCCATCGGACTGCGCTACCTCGCCGAGGACGCGCGACTCGCCGCGTGATCCACGCCGGATCTCAGGCACAAAAAAACCCGCACCGGCGGGTTTTTTTGTGCCTCCGGGACCGCTCGACGGCAGTCCGGGAAGAATGGTGGTGCCGAAAATAGGAATCGAACCTACGACCTCATCATTACGAATGACGCGCTCTACCAACTGAGCTATTTCGGCGAGAACGGGGATTTTAGGGAAGCTTGGTGCGGGGCGCAAGCCTAACCTGCGAGGCGGAGCTCTTTAGGCAGGGCAAACGTGATGTTTTCGGCCTCGCCATCGAGTTCGCGGACGGTACCGGCACCCCACGACTGCAAGCGCGCGATGACCTCCTGGACCAGCTTTTCCGGTGCCGAGGCGCCGGCGGTCACGCCGATGCGCGTCTTGCCGTCCAGCCAGCTGCGCTCGATATGCTCGGCGCCGTCGATCAGGAACGAGGTGACGCCCTGCTTCTCCGCCAGCTCCTTGAGCCGGTTCGAGTTCGAACTGTTCACCGAACCGACGACCAGAACGAGATCCACCGCATCCGCCAGGCGCCGCACGGCATCCTGGCGATTCTGCGTGGCGTAGCAGATGTCGTCCTTGCGTGGACCTTCGATGGCGGCGAACTTCGCGCGCAGCGCACCGATGATGGCGATCGTGTCATCGACCGACAATGTTGTCTGGGTGACGAAGGCCAGCTTCTGCGGCTGCGATGGCGTCAGCGACGCCACGTCTTCCACCGATTCGACCAGGTAGATGTTGCCGCTGTTGGCGGGGTTCCACTGCCCCATCGTGCCTTCGACTTCCGGATGGCCGGCATGACCGATCAGGACGACGTCGTGGCCGGCACGCCCGAGGCGCGCGACTTCCATATGCACCTTGGTCACCAGCGGGCACGTGGCATCGAACACGTTAAGCCGACGACGGTCGGCTTCCTCACGCACGGCCTTGGGCACGCCGTGGGCGCTGAAAATCACCGTGGAGCCATCCGGCACTTCGTCCAGCTCCTCGACGAACACGGCGCCATCGGCACGCAGGCGCTCGACGACGAAGCGGTTGTGCACGACTTCATGACGCACGTAGATCGGCGCACCGTAAGACTCGAGCGCGCGCTCCACGATGGCGATCGCGCGATCGACACCGGCGCAGAAACCGCGGGGATTGGCGAGCAGGATGTCCAAGGGGGACCTCGAATGAGCGGTGGCGCCTGGGACGCCGGGACGTTCGAATTATCGCATGGCTGCCGGACGGGCGCGTTTGACGGGGATCGCCGATGAATCGGCTCCTACCGAGCGGTCCGAGAGCGCCTCACCGGCGTTGGCAGGAGCCGGTTCATCGGCGAACCGCGCCCAGCGCGGCCCGGATTCCCCACCTCAGCCCGAAGCCGGCTTCTCATGCCCCGTGAACAGGCTGAACAAAATCATCGAAACCGCACCCACGCTGATCGCCGAGTCCGCCACATTGAACACCGGGAACGGGTAGCTGCCCAGGAACACCTGGATGAAGTCCGTCACCTTGGCCGCATGCAGCCGGTCGATAACGTTACCCAGGGCCCCACCCACGATCAGGGCCAGCGGAGCCGCCGTGCGCCAGTCGGCACGCGGAGTGCGCGACAGCCAGACGCTCAGCGTGGCGCTGATCACCGCCGCCAGCACCACGAAGAACCAGCGCTGCCAGCCCGCGCTATCGGCGAGAAAGCTGAACGCCGCACCCGTGTTGAAGGTGAGCGTCCAGTTGAGGATCCCCGGAATCACCGGATGCGGGGTCTCCGCCGGCTGCAGCGCGGTCAAGGCCCACCACTTGGTGAGCTGGTCGAGGCCGATCATGGCGGCGGCAAGCCAGAGCCAGGAAAGCGCGTTGGGTTTAGGGCGTTCGGTCATTCAGACAGGCCATGTCGAAGCGGAGCGGCCGCGCCGCCGTGTGGCGGCGCGGGTGGATCGGGTCGGGACCGGTTCCTCAGAACCAGCGGCGATCTTCGCCCTGCCCTGTTACGTTCTCGACGCAACGCCCGCAGATCTCGGGGTGTTCCGGATCCACGCCGACATCCGGGCGATGGTGCCAGCAACGGATGCACTTCACCGCCTCGCTCACATCCGCCGAAACGTAAATCTCGGCACCGTCGAGCTCCACGCGTTCGGCGGAGGCCGGACGGCCCTCCAGTGGCGCGAGGGTGACGTCCGAGGTGATGAAGAAGAAGCGCAGCTCGCTGGCGGATTCGGCCAGCGCCGCCTGCGTGGCGGTGTCGGCGTGAATCGTCAGCGTCGCGTCGAGCGAGGCGCCGATCTGCCCACCCTTGCGCATGCCTTCGAGCACCTGCGAGGCGGATGCACGAATGGCCAGCAGGGTCGACCACCAGCCACGCGCATCACCGTCTTCGCGCACGTCGAGGCCGTCGTACCAGGTCTCGAACAGCACGGATTCGCTGCGCGAACCGGGCATGCTCGCCCAGATTTCCTCGGCGGTGAAAGTGACGATCGGTGCCAGCCAGCGGACCATCGCTTCGAGAATGCGGTACATCGCACTCTGCGCACTGCGACGACCACGGCTGTCGGTCGGCATCGTGTACAGGCGGTCCTTGGTGATGTCGAGGTACAGCGCACCCAGTTCGTTCGTGCAGAAGTTCTGCACGCGCTGGACGATTTCCGGGAAGTCATAGCGCTCGTACGCGGCGACGATCGCCGTCTGCGTGTCGGCGGCCTGCTGCACGGCCCAACGATCCAGGTCGAGGCAGCCCGCCGTCGGCAGCAGGTGCTTGTCCGGATCGAAGCCGTCGAGGTTGCCGAGCAGGAAGCGCGCCGTGTTGCGCACGCGCCGATACGTATCCGCCACGCGCTTGAGGATCTCGTCCGACAGCGACATTTCGTTGCGGTAATCGGTCGAGCAGATCCACAGGCGCAGAATGTCCGCGCCGAGGGTCTTCATGATGTCCTGCGGCTCGATGCCGTTGCCCATGGACTTGGACATCTTGCGGCCCTGCGCGTCCACGGTGAAACCGTGGGTGAGCACATGGTCGTAAGGTGCACGGCCGTTGATCGCCGCCGAGGTGAGCAACGACGACTGGAACCAGCCGCGATGCTGATCGGAGCCCTCCAGGTACATCACCTTGTATTCGCTGGCGTCACCCGCCTGCAGCTCCGGACGCGCACCGACCACGGCGAAGTGGCTGACACCCGAATCGAACCACACGTCGAGAACGTCGGTGACCTTCTCGTACTTGTCGACGTCGTCGCCAAGCAGCTCGCGCGCATCCAGCGAGAACCAGACATCGATGCCTTCGCGGGCGACACGCTGCGCCACTTTCTCCAGCAGCTCGACGCTGTCCGGATGCGGCTCATGCGTGTTCTTGTCAACGAACAGAGCGATCGGCACGCCCCACGTACGCTGGCGCGAGATGCACCAGTCGGGACGACCGTCGACCATGCCGGCGATACGCTCTTCACCCCAACCCGGGACCCAGCGCACGGACTTGATCGAGCTAAGCGCGGTGCGGCGCAGATCCGCCTGTTCCATGCCGATGAACCACTGCGGCGTGGCACGGAAGATCACCGGCGTCTTGTGGCGCCAGCAATGCGGATAGCTGTGCGTCAGTTTGGCGAAAGCCAGCAACACACCGCGATCGCGAAGCAGGTCGACGATGGCGTCGTTCGCCTTCCAGATATGCATGCCGGCGAAGGACACGTCGCCCGCGAGCGGCAGGTCGCTGCGGTACACGCCGCGGCCATCCACGTAGTTGAGCGTGCCGATGCCGTAGTGCTGGCTGACCACGAAGTCTTCCGCACCGTGGTCGGGCGAGGTGTGCACCGCGCCGGTACCGTCTTCGTCGGACACATGCTCGCCCAGGATGACCGGGACCTGCTTGTCGTAAAACGGATGACGCAGCGGCTGGTTCTCGAGCACCGCGCCCTGCACGCGACCGAGTACGTTCACGGTATCGACGCCGTAGCGCGCAAGGGCCTTCTCCGCCAGCACCGAGGCGACGACGAGGAGCAGCGGCTTGCCGTTGCGTGACGGACCTTCGACGAGCGAGTACTCGATCTCGCCACCGAGCGACACGGCCTGGCTGGACGGCAGCGTCCACGGCGTGGTCGTCCAGATCGGCACGGCGATCACGGCGTCGCCAGCGGCGATACCGAACAGCGCACCGAAGGACACCGGATCCGCCGCGTCATAGGCGACATCGACAGCCGGCGAGGTCTTGTCGGCGTACTCGATCTCGGCCTCGGCCAATGCCGAACCGCAGTCGAAGCACCAGTAGACCGGCTTCGCGCCACGCACGACATGGCCGTTCTCCACGATGCGCGCGAGCGCGCGGATCATGTCGGCTTCGTAAGTGAAATCGAGCGTGCGATACGGCTTTTCCCAGTCGCCCAGGACGCCGAGGCGCTTGAAGTCGACGCGCTGCAGGTCGATCTGCGCCATCGCGTATTCGCGGCACTTCTGCCGGAAGGCAGCGGCGTCGAGCTTGTCGCCCGCCTTGCCGAACTTCTTCTCGATCGCGATTTCGATGGGCAGGCCATGGCAGTCCCAGCCCGGCACGTAAGGCGCGCGATAGCCCGCCATCAGCTTCGACTTGACGACGACATCCTTGAGCACCTTGTTCACGGCATGCCCGAGGTGAATCGCACCGTTCGCATACGGCGGGCCGTCGTGCAGCACGAACACCTTGTCGCGGTCGGCCGCCTTTTCCTGGATCTGCGCGTAGCGATTCACGCGCTCCCAGTTGGCCAGCCAGCCGGGCTCGCGCTTGGGCAAGTCGCCGCGCATCGGGAACGCCGTCTGCGGCAGGTTGATGGTGTTCTTGTAATCCTGGGTCATCGCTGTCAACCGTGGGTTTCTGAGGCAAGGATGGGGTTCATCCCAAGCGCTTGCCGGGCGGCGATCTCGTCCTGGCGCATCTGCGCGGTCAGGGCGTCGAGGCCGTCGAATTTCTCTTCGTCACGCAGTTTCCGTACGAACTCCACGCCGATGCGCTGGCCGTAGAGATCGCCGGAGAAGTCGAACAGGTGCGCCTCGAGCAGGGGCTCACGCACCTCGTTCACCGTCGGCCGGAAACCGAGGCTCGCTACACCGGGCCAGCTGCAGGGGCCGTCGCCGACGCCGATGCGTACGGCGAAAATCCCCTGCACGGGACTGACCCGTTCACTGAGATGGATATTCGCGGTCGGATATCCAAGGGTCCGGCCCAGCTGCTGCCCGTGCTCGACGTGTCCGTCGATCACGAACGGGCGCCCGAGCAAGCGGGCGGCCTCGGCGAAACGGCTCTCGCCGAGCAAGGTCCGTACTTTGGACGACGACACACGCTCGCCGTCGACGATCACCGGCGGTACGGCGTGGGCCGTGAAACCGAGCTCCGCACCCATGCTCTGCAGCAGCGCAAAATCGCCGCCCCGGCGGTGGCCGAAGCGAAAATCCTCGCCGACCCAGACTTCCCGGGCCGCCAACCGCCCGACGATCACGCGGCGGATAAAGTCCTCCGCGGACATGGCGGTCAGCGCCTCGTCGAAACGCAGCGAGAGCAACTCGCGAATCCCGGCCGCGCCCATGCCTTCGGCCTTCTCACGGACGCCGGACAGGCGCGGTACCGGCTCCTTCGAGAAATAAGCGCGCGGCAAGGGCTCGAACGTGATGACGGCAGGTACGAGGCCCCGCGCTTCGGCACGGCGACGCACCTCGTCGAGGATGGTCTGGTGGCCGAGGTGCAGGCCATCGAAAGCACCGATCGCGACGATGCTGCCCTCGGGTGCCAGGCAGGGTCCATCGACGTCGCGATGAAGTCGCAGCGTCATGCGTAGGCGTCCTGGAAGCGATGCGGAATAAAAGCCATCGGGTCAGTATAGCGGCCCCATTGCGCCGCACAATGCGACGCGCCGGGGCCTCGTCGTCGGCTCAACGGGTGCGCAGGTCGCGCGGGCGGAAGCCCATCGCGAACAAGGCCACGACGTAGGCACCGCCACCGGCAACGACCAGCGCAGCGAGGCGCCCGACCCGCTCCCACTTCTCCACGTCGGTCCACTCCGGCCAAAGGGCCAGGCCGGCCAGGAGCACGGCGATCATCGCCGCGCAGGCCACACCCAGGCGAAGCAGGTGACGTGCCCAGCCGGGCTGGCGCTCGTACACGCCGGCCTTGCCCAGCCAGCGCCACAGCAGGGCCAGGTTGAGGTAACTCGCCAGCGCACTGGCCATGCCCAGGGCCATGTGCAGGCCCGGAATGACGGAAATCGCGGCGAACCAGGAACCGGCTTTCTGCGCCGGCGTGGCCCAGAGGTAGAACAGCAGGGCGAGAAAGGCGACGTTGAACACCATGTTGGCGACCAGCGAGGCAACGCCCGCGCGCACCGGTGTCCGGGTGTCCTTGCGGGCGTAGAACGCCGGCAGCACCACCTTGACCAGGGCGAAGGCCGGCAAGCCGAAGCTCAGCGCGGAAATCGACAACGAGGCCATGCGTGTATCGAAGGCGGTGAAGCGCCCGTGCTGGAAGATTGTCGCTACCAGCGGGACGGACAGGATCATCAGGGCAAACATCGCCGGCACCGCGATCAGCAAGGTCGTACGCAGGCCCCAATCCAGGGCCCGTGAGAACGCTTCCTTGTCCGCACCCACGTGGTGACGCGACAGCGAAGGCAGGATCACCGTGCCCAGGGCGACACCGAACACACCCAGCGGCAGCTCAAGGAAACGATCGGCCTGGGACAGCCAGCTCTGCGAGCCGGCTACCAGCAGCGAGGCGATCACCGTGTCCAGCAGGAGGTTGATCTGCGCCACGGAGGAGCCGAACAAGGTCGGCACCATCAGCCGCATGATCCGGCGTACATCCGGCGAGCTCCAGCCCCAGCGCGGCACGGCGAGCAGGTCGAGGCGGCGCAGCGTCGGCAACTGGAACGCCAGCTGCAGGATGCCGGCGAGCAGGATCGCCCAGCCCATGGCCATGATCGGCGTGTGCAATCGCGGCGCCAGCCAGAGCGCGCCAGCAATCATGCACAGGTTGAGGATCACCGGCGTCAGCGCCGGCAGCCCGAACTTGTGGAAACTGTTGAGCGCCCCGCCACACAAGGCCGTCAGCGAGACGAACAGCAGGAAAGGGAACGTCAGGCGCAGCAGGTTGACGGTGAGCTCGAATTTGTCGGGCGACTCGACCGCGCCGGGCGAGAACAACGCCGTCACCTGGGGCGCGAAGAGGACACCCAGGGCCACCACCACCAGCAGCACCCCGCCGAGCGTTCCCGCCGTGCGCGACATGAGCTGCTTCAGGTCGTCGTGCGGTCGGGTTTCCTTGACCTCGGTGAACACCGGCACGAAGGCCGTCGAGAACGAGCCCTCGGCGAACAGGCGGCGCATGAAGTTCGGAATGCGGAACGCCACCCAGAACGCATCGGTGGCCGCATTGGCGCCGAACGAGGCATTGATCGCCATGTCGCGGACCAGGCCGAGGACACGGGAGACCATGGTCATGCCACTGAAAGACAGCACGCCGCGAAGAAGGCTGGGGGTTTTCATCCGTGTCCGGGTGACTGCAAACCCCTAGTTTGACAGCGGCGGGCAGGCGGAGGACAGTCTGTGGTCTGGTATTTACCGGGCACGGAGCCCGGCCCGCCCTCCAGGCCCGCCCGTGCGGGCTCTAAGCTATTGACGCGACCCGTCTTTGGCCTCAAAATGGGCGTCTTTCTTAAAACCAACAGAACTCTGGAGCTTCACCTTGGCCAACATCAAGTCCGCGAAGAAGCGTGCGCGTCAGTCGGAGCAGCGCCGTCTGCGCAACGTCAGCGCGCGCTCCATGGTGCGTTCCGCACTGAAGAAGGTCGTCAAGGCGATCGACGCCAAGGATAAGGCTGGCGCAGCCACGGCTTATGCCGTCGCCGTGCCGGTGATGGACCGCTACGCTGCACGCGGCCTCATCCACAAGAACAAGGCTGCCCGTCACAAGAGCCGCCTGAACGCGAAGATCCGCGACCTGGCGTAATTGCCTGCGCGACATCGCAGTTCGCAAAAAAGCCGGCGCAAGCCGGCTTTTTTGTTGCGTGGATTCCGGTGGCTTGACCCGGTAAGGATGACCTGGCTCGGTAGGAGCCGATTCATCGGCGATCCCCTCCGTCGAGGAGGCCAACGCAAGCAACCTTGGAGGAGCGCTGCTGCGCAGCGCGGTAATTTACTATTCGCCGATGAATCGGCTCCTACATTTACCTATTCGCGCATGCGCACGTCGTCGGCCAGTTCCTTGTTCTCGCGCTGCTTTTCGCGCTCTTCGTCGAAGAACTGCTGCACCTTGAGGCAGACGTCCCAGGTACCGATTTCGCCAGCGGCGGAGACGAGGAACCAGGGACCCTTCCACTCCAGACGAGCGACGATATCGTCAGCCACGCGCTTAAGCTCGTCCTCGTCGGAGAAGACGTCGGACTTGTTGATCACCAGCCAGCGCGGACGCTCGACCAACTCGGCATCGAACTCCGCCAGCTCTTTCTCGATGGTACGGACCTGCTCGACCGGATCCGAGCCGTCGATCGGCTGGATGTCGACCACGTGCAGCAACAGGCTGGTGCGCGAGACATGGCGAAGGAACTGGATACCCAGGCCCGCGCCCTCGGCCGCACCCTCGATGATCCCGGGGATATCCGCGATCACGAAGCTCTGGTCGTAGCCGATGCGCACGACACCCAGGTTCGGGTGCAGCGTCGTGAACGGGTAATCCGCCACGCGCGGCGTCGCCGCCGACACGGCGCGAATGAACGTGCTCTTGCCCGCATTGGGGAAGCCCAACAGGCCGACATCCGCGAGCAGGCGCATCTCGAGCTTGATGTCGCGGACTTCGCCCGGCGTACCCGGCGTGAACTTGCGCGGCGCGCGGTTCACCGAGCTCTTGAAATGGATATTGCCGAGACCGCCGCGACCGCCCTGCGCCACCTTGAGGCGCTGGCCGTGCGCCGTGAGATCGCCGATCACCTCGTCGGTGTCGACGTTGATCACGATGGTGCCGACCGGCACGCGGACTTCGGAATCTTCGCCGCCCTTGCCGTACATCTGGCTGCCCATGCCGCCCTGCCCGCGCTCAGCCTTGAAGGCGCGCATATGGCGGAAGTCGACGAGCGTATTGAGCCCTTCGTCGGCGACGAGCCAGACCGAACCACCGTTGCCGCCGTCGCCGCCATCGGGACCGCCGAACGGAATGAATTTTTCTCGACGGAAGCTGACGCAGCCGTTGCCGCCGGTACCGGCCGTGACCCTGATCTGTGCTTCGTCGACGAATTTCATGGGAAAGGAACCTGGGTGAAGAAGTGATACTGCTTTACAAACGAAAAGCCCCGCCGTGGGCGGGGCCTTCGTCATCGCGTCGAAACAGGCTTACGCCGTGACGACGTCGACAAACTTGCGACCCTTGTCGCCACGGACCTTGAAGGCAACCGTGCCGTCGATCAGGGCGAACAGGGTGTGGTCGCGGCCGAGGCCGACGCCCACGCCAGCATGGAACTTGGTACCACGCTGACGAACGATGATGTTGCCGGCTTCAACAGCCTGGCCGCCATAGATCTTCACACCGAGATACTTCGGGTTCGAATCGCGACCGTTGCGGCTGGAACCTACGCCTTTTTTATGTGCCATGACTCATATCCTCCGCAGATCAGGCGTTGATGCCAGTGATCTGGATTTCGGTGTAATGCTGACGATGTCCCTGCGTACGCTTGTAGTGCTTACGACGACGGAACTTGACGATGCGGATCTTATCCGCGCGACCGTGGGCGCGAACCGTCGCGCTGACGGTGGCACCGGCGACCAGAGGGGCACCAATGGTGACCGACTCGCCTTCGCCTACCAGGAGGACCTGGTCGAACTGGACGGTGGAATCGACTTCGGCGGTGAGCAGTTCGACGCGCAGGATTTCGCCTGCCATCACACGATACTGCTTGCCACCGGTCTTGATGACTGCGTAGCTCATGGTTGTTTCCTGTTGCTGATTATGTAGTTCTTTTTAGGGTCGTACGGGTGTTGCGAACTGCGAATTATAGCCAAGGGGAAAAGGCAAGGTCAATCAGATGGTTAAGGCGAGGCGGGCGGGATGGGCGCCGGTCGAGCCAAAAGCCCTTAAAACCTTTCGTAACAACGACATATGCCAAACCCCTGTAGGAGCCGCTTCAGCGGCGAACCCTCAGGGGCGGGTTCGGCGAGGGAGGCCTGGCGCCTCGTGCATGCCGGCTGTTCAGGCCTCAGAGCCAACCGCCCGCTCCGTGAGATCGGACAGCCGGCCTGTGCCAGCGCAAAGCCTCATTCGCCAAGGGAGCGCCTGAGGGTTCGCGGACAAGTCCGCTCCTACCCCATACCCTGTTGGCGGCAGTGTACCGCCGCCTTGCAGGTGCGCTATTTCTTTTTAGAGGGCGTCGGCGCAGCCGGCGCCGGGGTTGCGGGCGTAGCGGGCTTCGCGGCGGTGCCGCTGGCCGGGCACTGGCCCTGCGGATTCAGGGTGCCCTGGCTCTGCAGCTGGGAAATCATCTGCTGGCCGCGCTCCTGGCCCCAGGCCTTGCCGATCTGCATGCCCTCGGCCATGGTCGCCGGCATCTGGGTGATCACCTTCTGGCCGAGCGGCGAGCGGTAGAACTTGAGCAGGCCGTCGATATCCTCGGCGGTGAAATGCTTCTGGTAGACCGGCACCATGCGGCCGATCAGCTGGTTGGTCGCATTGGCGTCGACAAAGCCCTGCCAGTAGCTGGCCGGCACGCAGGGCAGCGCGTTCTGCATCACACCGGCCATCTGGCTGTTCATCTGACTGAGCATACGGCCCATGCCCACAGCGTCCATCAACTGGCGCACCTGCTGCTCGCTGGGCTGCGCCGCAAGCGCCTGACCCGTACAACCCGCCAGCACGAGGCCGACGGCGATCCCTGTCCACTTACGCATGTGTCACGTTCCTCTTTGGGATGGATGGCACACCCCTCCCCGGGGTAGCGGCCATGGTAGCCGCGTCCGGCGCGGACGGGTACGCCTTGACGGCCAGCTACCGATCCCGCAAATCACCTGTGCTGAACCGTCATAAGTCGAGGCGGAATGAAGGCGGAAAACCCTTGGTATAGTCGGGGGCTTCCCCCACATTGTCGGCACATGGACAGCATTCGCATCCGCGGCGCCCGCACGCACAATCTCAAGAATATCGACCTCGACCTGCCCCGCGATCGCCTGATCGTGATCACGGGGCTGTCCGGATCCGGTAAATCCTCGCTGGCTTTCGACACGATCTATGCCGAAGGCCAGCGTCGCTATGTCGAGTCATTGTCCGCCTACGCGCGGCAATTCCTCTCGATCATGGAAAAGCCGGACGTGGACACGATCGAAGGCCTCTCGCCGGCCATCTCGATCGAGCAGAAGTCGACTTCCCACAACCCCCGCTCCACCGTCGGTACGATCACCGAGGTGTACGACTACCTGCGCCTGCTCTACGCGCGAGTCGGCACACCCCGCTGCCCGACCCACGGCATCGCGCTAGAGGCTCAGACCGTCAGCCAGATGGTCGACACCGCGATGACACTCGATGCCGACAAGCGCTGGATGCTTCTCGCGCCGGTGATCCGCGAGCGCAAGGGCGAGCACGTGCAGGTCTTCGACCAGCTGCGCGCCCAGGGCTTTGTCCGTGCCCGTGTGGACGGCGAGGTCTACGATCTCGACGCCGTGCCGCCGCTCACGCTGCGCCAGAAGCACACGATCGAGGCCGTGATCGACCGCTTCCGCCCGCGTGACGACATCAAGCAGCGCCTGGCGGAATCCTTCGAGACCGCCCTCCGCCTCGGTGAAGGCATTGTCGTCCTGGTCGACATGGACGATGCGAAGGCGCCTGAGCAGCTGTTCTCCTCGCGCTTCTCCTGCCCGATGTGCGACTACTCGCTGCCGGAGCTCGAGCCGCGCCTGTTCTCGTTCAATTCCCCGGTCGGCGCCTGCCCGACCTGCGACGGCCTGGGCGTGACCCAGGTTTTCGATCCCTCGCGCGTGGTCGGCCATCCCGAACTCAGCCTTGCCGGCGGCGCCATTCGTGGCTGGGACCGCCGCAATGCGCATTATTTCCAGCTGATCATCTCGCTGGCCAAGTATTACGGCTTCGACCCGGAAACCCCGTGGCGCGAGCTGGCCAAGCCGATGCAGAACGCCGTTCTCAACGGTTCGGGCAAGGACGTCATCCCCTTCCGCTACATCACCGATCGTGGCGGCAAGGTCACCCGCGAGCACAAGTTCGAGGGCATCCTGCCCAACCTCGAGCGTCGCTACCGCGAGACCGAGTCCGCTGCCGTGCGTGAGGAACTCTCGCGCTACATCGCGGACCACCCCTGCCCGGACTGCGGCGGCCAGCGCCTGAACCCGTCGGCACGTAACGTCTTCGTCGCCGACCGTGCGATTCCGGAGCTGACCTCGCTCGCCATCGACAACGCGCTCGGCTTCTTCGAAAACCTCAAGCTGCCCGGCTGGCGCGGTGAGATCGCCGTCAAGATCGTCAAGGAAATCCGCGAACGGCTGACCTTCCTCAACGATGTCGGCCTCAACTACCTCACGCTCGATCGCCAGGCAGATTCGCTGTCCGGCGGCGAAGCGCAGCGCATCCGCCTGGCCAGCCAGATCGGTGCCGGCCTCGTGGGCGTGATGTACGTGCTGGACGAGCCGTCCATCGGCCTACACCAGCGCGACAACGAACGCCTGCTCGGCACCCTCACCCGTCTGCGCGACCTGGGCAATACGGTGATCGTGGTCGAGCACGACGAGGATGCGATCCGCGCGGCGGACCACATCCTCGACATCGGCCCCGGTGCCGGCGTCCACGGCGGTGAAATTGTCGGCGAAGGTTCGCTGGAAGACATCCTCGCGTCGCCGCGTTCGGTGACCGCGAAGTACCTGACCGGCGAGCGCGGCATCCGCGTGCCGAAGAAGCGTCGGCAGCCGCGCGACGACAAATGGATCGAACTCAAGGGCGCGACGGGTAACAACCTCAAGGATGTCGACGTCCGCATTCCGGTCGGCACCTTTACTTGCGTCACCGGCGTGTCCGGCTCCGGCAAATCCACCCTGATCAACGACACGTTCTATCGCCTCGCTGCGATGGAACTCAACGGTGCGGGCGAACAGCCGGCACCGTATGAGTCGATCGAAGGCCTCGAGCTGTTCGACAAGGTGGTCGACATCGACCAATCGCCGATCGGCCGCACGCCACGCTCCAATCCGGCCACGTATACCGGCCTGTTCACGCCACTGCGTGAGCTTTACGCGCAGGTGCCGGAGTCGCGCCAGCGCGGCTATTCGGCCGGCCGTTTCAGCTTCAACGTACGTGGCGGTCGCTGCGAGGCCTGCGAAGGCGACGGCATGATCAAGGTGGAGATGCACTTCCTCCCGGACGTGTACGTACCCTGCGATGTCTGCCACGGCAAGCGCTACAACCGCGAAACGCTCGAAGTCCTCTACAAGGGCCACACCATCGCCGACGTGCTCGACATGACGGTGGAAGACGCGTTCAAGCTGTTCGAGCCGGTGCCGGTAATCGCGCGCAAGCTGGAAACGCTTCGCGCCGTGGGCCTGGATTACATCAAGCTCGGCCAGAGCGCGACTACCCTGTCCGGTGGTGAAGCGCAGCGCGTGAAGCTGTCGAAAGAGCTGTCCAAGCGTGACACGGGCAGCACGCTCTACATTCTCGATGAGCCGACGACGGGCCTGCATTTCCACGACATCGAACAGCTGCTCGATGTGCTGCACAAGCTGGTCGAACACGGTAATACCGTGGTTGTCATCGAGCACAACCTCGATGTGATCAAGACGGCCGACTGGTTGATCGATCTCGGCCCCGAGGGCGGGTCCGGCGGCGGACGTATCCTGGTCAGCGGCACACCGGAAACGGTGGCGGCGACGAAGGAATCACACACGGGTCGCTTCCTGAAGTCGCATCTGACACCCGTCGCCACGCCTGCGGCGAAGCACGTGACCAAGACGGTAGCGAAAGCGGCGACGAAGCCCGCCGCCAAGCAGGCTGTCGTCAAGCAGGTTTCGGCCAAGTCGGCGACCACGAAGGCATCTGCAAAAACCGCGGCGTCGGCCACGAAGGCCGCGCCCGTCAAATCCACCGCGAAGGCGGCTACGGCCGCAAAGAAGAAACGAACCGCATGAGCACCGACGCTTCGAACACGCCTCTTCCGCTGTTCATCACGCCGATGGACGTCCGTTGGCAGGACATGGACGCCTATAACCATGTCAACAACGCCAACTACCTGGTCTACCTGCAGGAGGCCCGCCTGAAGTGGCTGCAGGCGCTACCCGGCGACTGGTACAGCGACGAAGGCGCACCCGTGATGGCGCACAGCGAGATCAACTATCGCCTGCCGATCGAATGGCCCGCCGATATTCAGATCGAACTCTTCGCCAACCGCATGGGCAACAGCTCGATGACCGTCGGTCACCGCATCGTCGACTCCAACGACGCGACGAAGATCCATGCCGACGGCAGCGTCACCATGGTCTGGATCAACACGAAGACCGGCCGGCCCGTGCCGCTGCCGCAGGTCATTCGCGACGCGGTCGCCGACKCACAGAACGGCTGAGGTTTTTCTTGTAGGCCCCAGGCCGTTGTTGTAGGAGCCGATTCATCGGCGATCCCGCGGCAGCGGGCAGGTTATCGCGAGCACCCAATCGCCGATTCACCGGCTCCTACACCGTTCACGTCTCCCCGGTATGATCCCGCAGGATCATCACGGAGAGAGCCTCTATGTCGCGTCGTTTACTCGTTCTCGCGATCGCCGGTGCCATTGCGCTGCCGGCCTTCGCCGCTACCGACGAGCGCACCGCGCTCACCCTCTACCGCGCCGAGGGGGATCAGCTTTTCGCCACCAATGGCGAGGCAGTGTCGGGTGACGGCTACGCGGTGGTTCACGAGCGCCGCCACTTCGACCTGAAGGGTGGTGCCCAGGACCTCTCCATCGACGGCCTTCCCTCCGCCCTGGACAGCGAAGCGCTATCCCTGCGCTTTCCCGGCAAGGGCACGCGTGTCGTCTCCCAGCGCCTCCTGCTAGGCCAGGGCTTCGACGGCGCTGTGGCCGGGCTGGTCGGCCATAACGTGACCGCCATCGGCAGCACGGGCCAGCCGATCGCCAGCGGCACCCTGGTCCGTGGTGGCGACACCCTGGTGATTCGCGAAGCCAGTGGCCAGGCGAGCCTGATCAAGAGCTACAGCGCCCTTCGCGCTGCCGACGCCACCGACTTCGCCCGCGGCTCCACGCTGCAGGTGCGAGTCGCCGGCGGCAGCGCGGGCAGCACGACCGCCCAGCTCGACTATCCGACCTCCGGCCTCGGCTGGCGTGGCGCCTACGTGGCGACCGTCGCGCCGGGGGCCACGTGCAAGATGAACTTCGATGCGTCGGCCAGCATCGCCAACCGCAGTGGGCGGGACTGGAAGGATGTCTCCCTCAAACTGGTCGCCGGCGACGCGCAGCGCGCCAAGGCGCCGCCGCAGCCCAAGGTGTTCATGGCCCGGGCCGCCCCGGCGGCGATGGCGATGGATGCCGCCTCCATGGAGCCGCGCCAGGCCACCCTGGGTGACCTGCGTACGTACACCCTGCCCGCCGCTGTGGACCTGCCCGACGGCAGCGTGACGCAAACGCCGCTTTACGACAGCCGCACGCTCGATTGCGAGCGCGAGGCGCTCTACGACACCAACCTGCGTTACTACGGCAACGCGCCGCGTCTGGAGCGCGACATCGGCATGCCGCCGTCGACCCAGATCGTCTCGAACCTGCGTTTCAAGGCTTTCGATGCGCTGCCATCGGGCTACGTGCGCGTGCTCACCACCGATCGTGACGGCAACGCGGAACTGCTCGGCGAAGGCCGTCTCGACGACACCCCGAAGAACAAGGACGCGACGATTTCGCTCGGCAACGCCTTCGACCTCACCGCAACGCGCGAACAGACATCGTTCAGCGCGGACGCCGCCTCGCATCGCATGGATGAAGGCACCCGCCTGACCCTGAGCAATGCGGGCGATACAAAGCGAACGATCACGGTGCGTGAGCATCCGAGCCGCTGGCGCGCCTGGACGGTCACGTCGTCCTCGGTGAAGCCCACGAAGTCGACGCCCGACCTGCTCGAGTTCCAGGTGGAGGTACCGGCCAACGGCTCGGTCAATCTCGATTACGCCCTGCGCTACACCTGGGCAGACGCCGACCTGCCACACCAGTAAAGCGTCATAATTGGCCCCACATCACCGACGGAAACGCGCCCATGCTCGACATCCTTCCGCACGACGGCGGCATCCATGAAATCCGCATGGCACGCGCGCCGGTCAACGCCTTCGACATCCACCTCGTGCGTGCGCTGCGCGAAGCCATCGTCGAAGCACCGTCCAACGGCGCGCGCGGCATCGTTCTCTCCGGTGCCCAGGGCATGTTTTCGGCGGGCGTGGACGTACCGGCACTGATCCAGCGCGATCGCGCCGGCGTGCAGGAGTTCTGGAACGAATTCTTCGCCCTCTGCGGAGCGATCGCCGCATCGAGCATTCCCACCGTCGCCGCCGTGACCGGCCACAGCCCCGCGGGCGGCGCCGTGGTGTCGTTGTTCTGCGACTACCGGATCATGGCGCACGGTCCGTACAAGATCGGCCTCAACGAGGTACAGGTCGGCCTGTCGGTGCCCGAGCCGATCCAGTTCGCCATGCGCCGCATCGTCGGCAATTACCGCGCTGAACGCCTTCTCGTCGCCGGCGCCATGGTCGATGCCGAGCAGGCCCACGCCATCGGCCTGGTCGACGAACTGGCGACCGTCGAACAGGTCGTCCAGCGCGCCGTGATCTGGATGACCGATATCCTGAAGCTGCCGCCGAACGCGATGCTGCGTACGCGGGCCATCGCGCGCGCCGATCTGGTCGCCGTCTGGGGCGATACGACCCACTTGCTCGACCCTGGCTTCATCGATGATTTCTTTGCGGATGAAACGCAGGGTGTGTTGAGGGCGTTGGTTGCGCGGCTGAAGTCGAAATCCTGAGGTCGGAAAGGATCGCTTTGCGATCCATCGCCGATGAATCGGCTCCTACACAAGCCCGCCCTTTGTAGGAGCCGATTCATCGGCGATGCTTTTACAGTTACAGAAACCCTCGAATACCAGCCACACCCTGCGCCGCATGCAACCGCGCCTCCATCCCATCACCTGGCCCCAGCCCACCCAAGGCATACACCGGCAACGAAGCCCCCTCGGCGAGCTGCGCGAAGCGCGGCCAGCCGAGCGGCTCCGCACCCGGATGGCTGGCCGTGACCTGCACCGGCGACAGGGTCGCGAAGTCGCAACCCAATGCGGAGGCCCGCGCGAGTTCGTCCGCGTCATGACATGACGCGGCGACGACCTGTGACAACGGCAACGGCCGAGCGTCGAGCTGATTCAGTTGCGACGCCGCCAGATGCACGCCGACGCCTTCACCGAAGGCATGCGCACCTTCGATATCGCGATTCAGCAGCAAGGTGGCGCCGAGCGCGCGTAGCTCCGGCAACACCTGCGCGACGACGCCGTGGACCACCTCTGTCGGCAAGCCGGGCACGCGCAGCTGGAGCAGCCGCTCGCCACGCGCCAGCGCGCTGGTCAGCAAAGCCAGGGCCGCGTCGGCCGTTACATCAGGCGGCGTGATCGGGTAATGCGACGGCAACCGCGTGGCCGCCAGGATCGGGCGGTCGGCCGGAGCGAGCAAGGCAGGGTCGATATCGCGGGGATCGGCCCAACGAATCTCGGCCGCATCCAGTGCTTTTGCCTCACCGGCCCATGCGCGCACCAGGATCGCCTCCAGCAGCATTGCCCGCTCGCCGTAAGTCCACGGAATGCGCACGAGCGCCTCGAACGAGAGCGGGTCGACGGCAATCCCGAGCTCCTCGTCCAGCTCGCGCTCGAGCGCCATCGGCGGCGTTTCACCCGCCTCGAGCTTACCGCCGGGGAACTCCCACATCCCTGCCAGGTGCTTGCCCGGCGGCCGCTGCGCGATGAGGATCCGTCCGGCGCCGTCGACGAGGACGCCGGCAACGACATGCATCAGACGTTCCGGACGTATTCGACCATGTCGAACGAGTGGGCGTGGTCCTTGTCGGCCTTGTGATGCACGCGCGAGACCTCGGCCCATTCCTTGAAGTCGATGCCGGGGAAAAACACGTCGGCGCCATCGACCGCGGCATAGACCCAGGTCAGGTACAGCGTGCGCGCGTACGGCAGCGCCTCGCGGAACACCTCACCACCGCCGATGACCATCAGGCCCGCGTGGTTGCAGCTGGCCTGTGCTTCGGCCACCGAACGCACGGTAATCTGACCCGGAAACGGGGCCTCGCCCTTGCGCGAAAGCACATAGTTCACCCGGTCCGGGAGCGCCTTGCCGATCGACTCGGCGGTCTTGCGCCCCATCAGCACGGACTTATCCATGGTCAGGCGCTTGAAGTGACGCAGGTCTTCGGGGAGGTGCCAGGGCAGGCCTCCCTGCTTGCCGATGGCAAAATTCTCGTCGAGCGCGGCAACCAGGTGAACGGACATGTAGCTTCCTTCGGATGAGAGGTGGAGCGGGCGCACACGGCGGCCCTTGCGGACCGCATAGTAGTCCTCCGCGTGTGATGAAGAAACTAACGCCGGCGTTCCCGCGGGCGGCCCACGTCCGCCTGTCCGCCGTCGATCTGTCCGCGGACAGGCCCCTTAGGCCGGGCGTCGCCCCGTGGCGCGGCCGAAGCCATGGCACAGCCCTTGCTACCCTGCCCTGAAGGACACACCACAGGGATCGCCAACGATGTTCGGTTACTACGTGCAACTCGGGCTTCGCAGCCTCAGGCGCAACCCGGTGCTCACGCTGTTGATGGTGCTGGTGATCGGGGTGGGCGTCGCCGCCTCGATGACGAGCTATGCGGTATTCCGCGCGACATCGGGCAACCCCATACCTGAAAAATCCTCGCAACTGTTCATCGCGCAGATCGACAACTACGGTCCTGACTCCACCGACAATGGCGAACCGCTGAACTGGTTGACCTGGCGTGATGCCACAGCGCTGGCCGCCGCGCATCGGGCAAAACGCCAGACCCCGATGTATCCCATCGGGGTATCCGTCGTCCCCGATCAGCCGAACACGATGGCCTCGCCGGCACGCGGTTACGCCGTCCAGGCCGACATGTTTCCCATGTTCGACGTGCCGTTTATCTACGGCGGCCCCTGGTCGGCAGCCGACGATGCCGGGCAGGCGCGCGTCGTCGTAATCGCCAAGAGCCTCAACGATCGCGTGTTCGGTGGGGTCGACAGCGTGGGTCGCGACCTCGATCTCGACGGCCACTCCTTCCGCGTCGTCGGCGTCACCGACTACTGGGATGCACGGCCGCGCTTCTTCGACCTGGATTCGAAGCACGGGTTCGGCGATCTAGGCGAGGTCTACATGCCGTTCACGCGGGCTATCACCGACGGTCTGGAACCGGCCGGGGGCAACGTCTGCAACCGCCCTTCGAAACCGGGCTGGGATAACTTCGTCCATTCCGAATGCCTGTTCGTCAGCTTCTGGGCGGAGCTGCCCGATGCCGCCAGCGCCACGGCCTATCGGCAGTTCCTGCACGACTACGCCGCCGAACAAACGCGCAGCGGCCGCTTCACCTGGCCGCCAAACGTGCGACTGCGTGACGTCATGGAATGGCTGAACGTCCGTCACGTCGTCCCCGCCGAGGCACGCATGGGTCTGTTGGTATCCGCGGCCTTCCTCGTCATTTGCCTGGTGAACGTCATCGGCCTGCTCCTGGCGAAATTCATGCGCCGCGCCCCGGAAATCGGCATACGCCGTGCACTGGGCGCATCGCGCGGCGCCATCTACACGCAATTCCTGCTCGAGGCCGCCTCGGTAGGACTGGCCGGCGGCGCCCTCGGGGTCATCTTCACCGCCCTGGGGACCCTGTGCATCGGCGCCGTCTTCGACCCCGCCATCGCCGACCTGGTGCACATGAGCCTGCCCCTGCTTGGCCTGACGATCCTGGTTGCCCTGGCGAGCACCCTGGTCGCCGCCTTCTATCCCACCTGGCGCGCCTCACGAGTGCAGCCGGCATGGCAACTCAAAGCCAGCTGATCCGGAGTCCGATATGCCGCCTTTCCGCCCTATCCTCGCCGCGCTGCGCTATCACAAGGCCGGCGCCATCCTCATCGCCCTGCAGGTCGCCTTGACCCTTGCCGTCATCTGCAACGCGATCTTCGTCATCGAGCAACGCTTGCAGCGCCTGTCACGCGACACGGGCATCGCCGAGAGCGAGCTGATGGTCGTCAACAACAAGTGGGTCGCACCGGCGGCGGAACTTCCCGCGCGACAGGCGGCGGACGTGGCGATGCTGCGCGCCTTGCCCGGCGTGGCGGACGCGTACGCGACCAACGCGTATCCGCTCATCGGCGGCGCCTGGCAAAGCGGCGTGCGACTGGATCCGACCAGCAAGCACTTCGTCAGCGAAAGTGCGTCGATCTACTTCGTCGACGACCATGCACTGAACACCCTTGGTGTAAAAATCGCCGAAGGGCGGAATTTCCGCTCCGACGACATCGGCGCCCTTGTGCCCAACGGCAGCCCCGACGCACCGTCCATCATCATCACGCGTGCGCTGGCCAAGCGCGCTTTCCCCGACGGCCAGGCACTGGGCAAGGCGTTCTACATCGGCAACAGCGACTCTCGTCCGAGCACGATCGTCGGTATCGTCGAGCACGTGCAAACCCCGCAAACCGATAGCAACGACGATATCTACTGGGAGGATTCGATCTTCGTGCCGATGCATCTCACCGGCAGTGGCGCGTTCTTCGTCGTTCGTGCGCAGCCGGGGCAGCTCAATGCGCTCCTGCGCTCCGTGCCGGAGGCGCTCAAGACATTGAGCACACGGCGTGTGATTCCACAGCCACACGGCGTCATGCCCTTCAGTCAGGTGCGCGACATCGCCTACCGCAGCGATCGCGGCCTGGCCTGGATGCTCGCCGGCATCTGCGTCACCCTGCTCGTGGTCACCGCCGCCGGGATCGTGGGACTGACCAGTTTCTGGGTAGGCCAACGTCGTCGGCAGATCGGCATCCGTCGTGCGCTGGGCGCTACGCGTCGCGACATCCTCGTGTATTTCCTCACCGAGAACGGACTCATCAGCCTGGCCGGTACGCTCGCCGGCGTCGTGCTGGCATTCGGCGTCAACGCGTGGATGATGCGCGCCTTCGAGACGTCACGGCTTTCGCTGCTCTATGTCGGCACGGGGGCTGTGATCCTGCTGCTGCTCGGCCAGCTGGCCGTGCTCTCACCGGCACGGCGCGCGTCACGCGTTCCTCCGGTCGAGGCGACGCGGACGATCTGAGCCGACGGATCACAACCTGTCCGATTTATGCAGTGGCACGACTGCAGATCGCGACGAGGGTATCGCGCAGCCAGCGATGACCGGGGTCGGCGTCAAGGCGAGGATGCCAGATGGCGGACACGTTGATTCCCGGCGTTCTTACCGGGAGTTCGAAGTGCTCGACGCCTGCGTTGTTTCCATGGCTGCTCCATAGCGTGCTGCCCAGGCTCGAATGCGGGACAAGTCCCAGAAGGTCCGAGTGTCGTGCGATCTGAACAGCGTTGGCGTAAGTGAGCACCACCATGGCGATGGTTCTCTGCAGACCCAGTGCTTCCAGCGCATCGTCCACCGGACCGGCGTACTGCCGCTTCCGCGAGACCACCACGTGCTGGAAGCGGGCGTAATGCTTCGCGCTCATGCTTGTCAGGAAAGGATGCCCGGACCGACAAACACCGACAAACCGGTCGCGAAACAGCAGCCGGGTCTTCAGTTCCGGTGCCGAGGTTCCGAGCACGCCCACCTCGAGGTCGATGCTGCCTTCCCGGAGCGGAGCCGCATCCTTATCCGGCTTGGGTACGAAGCGGATACGGACATTGGGAGCGGCACGTGCCAGCTCCGCAAGCAGCGGCGCGCCGACCAGCTCGACGAAGCCATCGTTCGCGCGAATCGTGAATGTCCGATTTAGCGCGACAACGTCCAGGGTACGATTCGCCGGTCGGAGCACCGCCTTGACGCCCTGGGCGAGTTCATGGACCTGCTCGCTGAGCTGCTCGGCATACGGCGTCGGAACGAGCTTTCGACCTGCCAGCACCAGCAACGGATCGCCCGTGGCCATTCGCAACCGGGAAAGGGTCCTGCTCATGGCCGAGGGACTGAGACCGAGTCGGCGCGCCGCCTTGGTCACGCTGCATTCGGCGAGCAGAACATCCAGGGCCGTCAGAAGATTCAAGTCTACGTCTTGCATATCAGGCGCCCTTCGCTCAGATCGTTGACTTCGGTGCAATCAACTATTGCATACCGTGCGTCTGGTGCAACCAACTGTTCGCGAAGAGAATCGGCGGCACTCGTCTCAAGGGCTCAGCCATGAAACTGATCGGTATCGAAGAACACTTTCTGACCTCCGGCATTCGCGACGCCTGGACGGCCCGCGGCCTCGACGCAAGCGATCCCAGCGTAGCGTTTCATTCGGGCGCCATCGAAGGACGCCTGCTCGATCTAGCGCACGATCGACTTGCGCTCATGGACGAGACCGGCATGGATATGCAGGTCTTGTCACTGACGACTCCCGCACTCCACGACCTCGGAGCGGAGAGCGTCGATCTGGCTCGACGTACGAACGACGCGCTGGCTGAGGCCGTTGCAAGCCACCCCACGCGTTTCCAGGCCATGGCGACCTTGCCCGTGTCGATGCCGGACGAAGCAGCCATCGAACTGGAGCGCTGCGTCAAGACGCTCGGCTTCAAAGGCACGGTACTGTGCGGAAAAGTGGGGCAGCGCCATCTGGACGATCCCGCCCTTTTGCCTGTGCTGCAAAGCGCCCACGCCTTGGGCGTGCCGATCTTGATCCACCCTCGCGTGCCCGACACCGCCGTGAGAGCTGCCTACTATTCGGGCTTCGCACCCGCGGTCGACGCGGCCTTCGCCACGTACGGACTGGGCTGGCATTACGACGCAGGCATCCAGTTTCTTCGTCTCGTACTCGCCGGCACGTTCGATCGCATGCCCGGACTTCAGATGATTCTCGGGCATTGGGGCGAGGTGGTGCTGTTCTACGCCGAACGTCTCGCCGCCATGGACAGAGTGTCCGGGCTCGCCCAGCCGATGGCCAGCTATCTGCGAAAGAACCTCTACGTCACTGCCAGCGGGATGTATCTGCCGCATTACCTCGAGCGTGCCGCCGCCGTTGTCGGCACCGACCGCCTGCTGTTCTCGAGTGACTTTCCCTATCAGTATCGACCGGGCCACGACGCAAGACGCTTTTTGGAAAATTGTGGACTCAGCGAACACGACAAGGCTGGATTCGCCCATGCCAACTGGACGCGGCTGACGGGCGAGCTCTAGCCTGGTCCTCCGATCCCGCGCGGCCTACACCGCCACAGGTGCCTTGATCGCCGGATACGGGTCGTAATCCACGATGGCGACATCCTCGAAGCGGAAATCGAAGACCGACGTCACGTCCGGATTGAGCGACAGGCGCGGCAACGGACGCGGCTCGCGCAGCAATTGCTTGTCGGCCTGCTCGATGTGGTTCGAATACAGGTGTGCATCGCCCAGCGTGTGCACGAAGTCGCCCACTTCCAGCCCGGTCACCTGGGCGATCATGTGCGTGAGCAAGGCATAGCTGGCGATGTTGAACGGGATGCCGAGGAAGATATCGCCCGAGCGCTGATAGAGCTGGCAGGATAGCTTGCCGTTGGCCACGTAGAACTGGAACATCGTGTGGCACGGCATCAGGGCCATTTTCGGCAGCTCGCCCACGTTCCACGCCGAAACGATCAGGCGACGCGAATCGGGATTGCGCTTGATCTCGTCCACCACCCAGGCGATCTGGTCGACCACCTTGCCGTCCGCCGTCGGCCACGCACGCCACTGGCGTCCGTAGACAGGGCCGAGGTCGCCATTGGCGTCGGCCCACTCGTCCCAGATGCTGACCCCGTTTTCCTTCAGGTAGGCGACATTCGTGTCGCCCTGGAGAAACCAGATCAGCTCATGGACGATGGACCGCAGATGCAGCTTCTTGGTCGTGACCAGCGGAAAGCCTTTGGCCAGGTCGTAACGCATCTGCCAGCCGAAGACACTGCGCGTGCCCGTGCCGGTGCGGTCCGATTTCTCGGTGCCGTGGTCGCGCACATGGCGCAGGAGTTCGAGATAGGGCTGCATGGCTCGGGACGATATCAGGTCGCGGTCGCGGCGGTGGCCGCGACGGGAGCGACAGGCGCGTACGGCGCACGGCGCGACATCACCAGCCAGAGGATGCCGAGCGCGATCAGCGGCAACGAGAGGACCTGCCCCATAGTGACCCAGCCGAAAGCCAGATAACCCAGTTGGGCGTCGGGCACGCGGACGAATTCGATGATGAAGCGGAAGCTGCCGTACATCAGCGCGAACAGGCCCGACACGGCATAACGCCGGCGCGGCTTCAGCGTGAACAGCCAGAGCACGGTGAACATCACCACGCCTTCGAGAGCGAACTCATAGAGCGGATTGGGATGACGCGGCAGGGCGTCGGGGGCATGCGGGAAGATCATGCCGATGGCCAGGTCGGTGGGCTTGCCCCACAGCTCGCCATTGATGAAGTTGCCCAGGCGGCCCAGGCCGAGGCCCAGGGGCACCAGCGGGGCGACGAAGTCGATGGTGTCGAAGAACTTGACGTGGTTGCGCCGCGACCACCAGATACCGGCCACGACCACGCCGAGCAGGCCACCGTGGAAGGACATGCCGCCGTCCCAGATGCGGAAGATGGCGAGGGGGTCGGTCCAGATCCAGGAAATGGCCGTGTAAAACAGCATGTAGCCGACCCGGCCGCCCAGCACCACGCCCATCATGCAATAGAACATGAGGTCGCCGAAGCGGTCTGCGCTGACAGGCAAACGCCCCTGTCGGCGGCGATACTCGCCGAGCGCCCATCCGCCGAGGAAGCCGCCGAGGTACATGAGCCCGTACCAATGGACCTGAAGAGGTCCGAGGGACAGCGCGACGGGATCGATATTGACGACGAACGGAGTTGCCATGGAAGGCCCAGATAGAACGCAGGCGGCAAGTGTAGCGCCCCCTCCGGCCGAGGGGGCCGCCTTGTGGGCGGCTCCGGAATCGGCTATATCCGGCGAGGGCGCTGTCCGGGGAGGGCAGCGTGTAAGGGAAGTACACCAAAGCAAGGGGAGTCGAACATGAAGTACCGCTTCGCGCGGCCGCTACTGGCCGTGCTGTGTCTCGCCGCGTGCGCCACGGGCGTCGCCGCCGCCGATCTCATCCCGACGGCCGATTTCGCCCGTCGCCTGCCCCTGACCATGCCGCGTCTCTCGCCCGACGGCAAACACTTCTCCGTGGTCTACAACGACCCGGACGGCAAGACGCACGCGATCGCGATCTATTCGGTCGACGACCCGACCAAGCCGGGAAGCCTGATCCGCATGCCTCCGTACGAATTGCCGGCGAACATCGTCTGGGCGAGCGCCACACGCCTGGTCGTCGCGCGCGGCAAGCAGGACGGCTCGATCGGCAACACGTCGTACACCGGCGAGATCATGGCCATCGACATCAATGGCAAGAATCCCGACTACCTGTATGGCTACGAGGCCGTCGGCAAGCGCTCGGGTACCCGCCAGACCGACTCCGGCTGGGGCGAGATCGAAGGCACGCCGGTGCAGAGCAACGGCCACTTCTACATGCGCGCCACCTCGTGGTCGGACAAGAATCGAAGCACCCTCTTCGACGTCGACGCGACCACCAGCACACGTAAGGAGATGGCCAACATCGGCATCGGCGACATGGGTTTCATGGTCTCGCCCGAAGGCGTGGCCAAGTTCTCCTACGGCACGGACGACAACTTCAAGTACGTGGTGTTCCACCGCGAAGGCACTGGCTGGGCCAAAGTCCCGGAGAACGGAGACCTGCAGCGCTTCGTACCTGTCGCCTCCGTCGCGGGAAGCAACCGCATGTATGCCCGCTACAGCCCCGGCGGCATGGGTGGCGAGTTTGTTGAGCAGGACGAGGACGGCGGCAACCGTCGCGTGATCAGCAAGGACGATTTCAGTACCGTCACGTCCGCCGGCTTGTGGACACCGGTGCCCCTGCGTCCCTTCGGCACGTACGCCACCAGCGGCGTCCCCAAGGTGACCTATGTCGACCCGAAGGAGACCTACTCCAAGTTGCACCAGGCACTGTCGCTGAAATTCCCGGGTAACTTCGTCAACTTCATCGACTTCAGTGAAGATGGCAGCCAGCTGATGTTCGGTCTGGCCAGCGACCGCGATCCCGGCCGCTACATGCTGATCGACACCAAGACCTTCAAGGTGCGCAACCTGTTCGCCGTCGCGCCCTGGATCGACCCAGCGAAGATGGCCGAGCGCCGACCGCTGCGTTTCAAGGCCAGCGACGGTACGGAACTCGAGGCCATCCTGACCTTCCCCAAGGGCAAGTCCGAAGGCAACCTGCCGATGGTGCTCGTCCCCCATGGCGGCCCGATCGGCATCAAGGACGACTGGTTCTACGATGAAGACGCGCAGTTCCTGGCCAACCGCGGCTACCTGGTGCTGCAGGTCAACTACCGGGGCTCCGGTGGCCGTGGCAACGGTTTCGAGCAGGCCGCGTACCTCAAGTGGGGCACGAGGGTCCAGCAGGACCTGATCGATGGCGTGAAATGGGCCATTGCAGAGAATTACGCCGATCCCAAACGCATCTGCGTTTATGGGGCCAGCTTTGGTGGCTACTCGGCCATGATGACCACGATCCGTGAGCCCGGTCTGTTCAAGTGCGCCGTTGGCTACGCGGGCATCTACGATCTGGACATGATGTACAACAAGGGCGACATCAAGACGACCAAGACCGGCCGCAGCTACCTCACCACGGTGATCGGCCGCGACGAGGCCGACCTGGCGGCGAATTCGCCCGTGCATCTGGCCGACAAGATCACCGTCCCCGTGCTCCTGATCCACGGTGAAGACGACGAGCGCGCCCCGTTTGCCCAGTTCAAGGCCATGCGAGCGGCGATGGACGCGGCCCACAAGCCCTATGACGTCCTGACCAAGTCCGGCGAAAAGCACGGTTTCGTCAAGCCGGAGAACGTCGAGGAGTTCTATAACAAGCTGCAGGCGTTCCTCGACAAGAATATCGGTGGCGGCGAGGCCAGCACCGCGTCGAACTGAGACGGAGTCCCAACCGGCGGTCGTCCATGACTTCCGTCGGTTGCCCCCGTCACGCCGCACGCGTTATCTTCGTGTGATCGTCGAGCCCGGGTGGGGTATGGCGGGGCTTGGGAGGCTTCAGGGTATGTACGTCAGTTCCGGGCACAAGCGCCTCGTCGCAGGGCGACGCGTAGCGCTTGCCGTAGCGCTCGGAGCCTGCTTGCCCTATGTCGGCGTCAACGCGCAGGAAACCCCTCCGTCGGCGGAGATGCTCGCGCCGGTGAACGTCAGCGTGACCGGCTCACRCATTCGTGGCACCGATGTCGAAACCGCGCAGCCGGTCTTTACCATGGATCGCCAGGCCATCCGCGACACGGGCCTGACCAGCCTGGCCGACGTGATCGCCCGTATTCCCTCCGCTGCGACGCCCGAAGTGACCCCGCAGGACACGCTCTCGTCCAGCACCGACGCCGGTGGCCGCTACGCCAACCTGCGCAATCTTGGCGCGGTGCGCACCCTCATCCTGGTCAACGGCCGGCGCTGGACCACCAGCCTGAACGGCCTGACCGATCTCTCCACCATTCCCGTGGCGATCGTCGAGCGCATCGAAGTCCTCAAGGATGGCGCCTCGTCGATCTATGGCTCCGATGCCATCGGCGGTGTCGTCAACATCGTCACGACGGATCGCTTCGAAGGCGCGTCCGCCGACGTGCTCTACGGCGTCAACGGCAAGGGTGACGGCACCCAGAAGAACGGCACGTTCACCTGGGGCAAGAGTACCGAGCGCGCTTCGATCATCCTCGGCGCCAGTTACGAAGACGGCGACGAACTGGACGACAGCAAGCGCTCACTGACCCGCACGGCCTACGGTCCGCGCCATCCGGACGATGGATTCGGCATGGGCCCCTACGGCGGTGTGGTCGATCCTCGCGCCGCCGGCACGGCCGGTGCCGGCGCGTACACCGCCGACGGCTCGTGGGCGCCCAACCGTTACGTCGTCAACCATCCGGGCGGCGTGGTTGGTAACACCGCGGACCTTGCCAACTACCACCCCTACGACGTCAACAGCAACGCCGACAAGTATTCGACGCCGCAGGACATGACCTTCCGCGCGAGCAGCAAGCTGCGCAATCTGTTCGCGACGGGCCGCTACAACATTACCGACGACATCGCCCTGCGTGGCATGGCCAACTACGGCGTGCGCGACACGCGCAGCCAGGCGGCGGGCTATCCTCTCGAAAGCGGTTCTGGACGCACCAGCGACCTGACTATCGATGCAGGCAACGCGTACAACCCGTTCCCAGGCTACGGCACCGACTTCTTCCGCCGCACGACGGAACTGCCACGTATCAGCTGGGCGAAGAGCAAGGCCTTCCACGTCGATGCCGGCGCCGAAGGCAGCTTCCTCTGGAATGAGCGCACCTGGAACTGGGACGTCACCTACGGATATTCCGAGGCGCGCGACAGCCGCACCGACAGCGGCAATATCAATCTGGTCAATGCCGCCAAAGCGCTGGGACCGACGTCGGTCGTCAACGGTAACGTCGTCTGCGCCAATGCTGCGGATCGCGCGGCCGGCTGCGTGCCGTGGAACATCCTTGCCGGTCCCGGCGGCACGCCGGATGCCGTATGGAACTACGTGCAATCCACGACCACCGCCCGCCAGGTGACGAGGACCAACGACGTCGTCGCCAACCTGACCGGCGGCGTGTTCGACCTGCCCGCCGGCACCGTTCGCGTGGCTGGGGGCCTCGAGCATCGCACCGAGAACGGACGCTATGAACCTGATCCTGCCGACTCCGCCGGCCTGACGACACAACTGGCCAGCAATCCGACGAACGGCGGCTACATCGTCAACGAGGCCTACCTCGAGCTCGACGTGCCGCTGCTGGCCGACCTTCCCTTCGCGCGGGAACTGGCTGTGAATGCGTCGTCTCGCTATTCGCACTACACGGCCTTCGGTGGCCGCACCAACAACAAGTACAGCTTCCGCTGGAAGCCGTTCGACGATCTCCTCTTGCGCGGCACCTACGCGGAAGGATTCCGCGCGCCGACGGTCGCCGATCTCTACGCGGGTTCGAGCGAGAGTTTCGAAAGCTTCCTCGACCCGTGCGACAGCGCCTATGGTGCCGCCGCATCCGATGCAGGCGTGCGTGGCCGCTGTGCCGCGGCAGCTGTCCCCGCGAACTACCGGCAAGTCGACCAGTCGGGCGCACAGGTCAACTCCGCCACCGGCGGCCAGAATCCCGTCGCTTTCCGTACGGGCGCCAATCCCGCGCTGAAACCGGAATCGTCGATCACGCGCACCGCCGGCCTGGTGTACAGCCCCGGTTATCTCGATGGCCTCGACGTCACGCTCGACTATTACAAGGTCGACATCCGCGATGTCATCACGCCGATCCTCGCCGGCGACATTCTCAACTTCTGCTACGTGCGGAACGATCCGACGTATTGCGGACGCTTCACGCGTGCGGCCGACGGCCATATCACCTCGCTGGACGAAAGCCTGGCCAACCTCGGCACGTTGCGTACCGAAGGCTACGACCTCGGCGCGCATTACCGTTTCCCGGAAACACGCTACGGCGAGTTCACCCTGCTTTCGGATAGCACCTATCTGAAGGACTACACGCAATCGAGCAGCCCCGGTTCACCGCCACGCCAGCTGGCCGGCTACATGAACGGCGTGCAAGGCCTGTATCGCGTCCGCTCGAACCTCTCGCTCGACTGGTCGTGGCGGCGTTTCGGCGCGACGTGGACCGTGCGCTACTTCGACGGCCTGAAAGACTCGTGCTGGTCGTCCACGGTTGAGTGCAATCGTCCGAATGAACTCAACGCGATCACCGGCGTCACCGGCGTGAGCCGCAAGGGCTCGGTCGCCTTCCACGATGCGCAGCTGCGCTGGCAGGCGCCGTGGAACGGTAACTTCCGTGTCGGCATCAACAACGTCTTCGCCCGCAAGGGACCGCTCTACTACAACGTATCCAGCGCCGGCGGGGGCAGCCCGCCGTACAACCCCGCGTTCGACATCGATCRCTACTTCTACGTCGGCTACCAGCAGAAGTTCTGACCTCACGAAACCAGGCTTAGTTAGGCCATGCGCTAAGGCACCAAGGCCAACGGCGAAACGATATCCGCCCCTTCGCTACGCACAGGCGCGCCATTCGTGTTCTGACCCACCGCGATCAACCAC
The DNA here is from genome assembly GCF_056406135.1 of Luteibacter sp. P1_D3. Taxonomy (NCBI): domain Bacteria; kingdom Pseudomonadati; phylum Pseudomonadota; class Gammaproteobacteria; order Lysobacterales; family Rhodanobacteraceae; genus Luteibacter; species Luteibacter sp. P1_D3. Next base: position 183,738 of record NZ_JBFUAT010000001.1, read on the forward strand.
TGGCCGTGCTGCTTGCGCGCGAGAAACATCATGATGCCGGAACGGGGCGGGATCGCCCGGCCCGCGTCGTCGGTGGCGCCGGTGATCTGCCAGGTGTAATGCACGGAGGCGAGATCCGGCCCGAGAAAACGCACGTTGGTACCGATGACGCGGTTCACCGAGTCGCGAAAGCGTGTGCCGAGGATGCGCGTGTGGTACGTCTCGAAATCCTTCTGCCCCCGCATCCACTTGCCGTCGACCGTGACGAAGTCCACGTCGCGTTCGGTGAGGACGGTCAGGCCATGACCGTCGTGCCGATTCCACGCATCGATGAACGCCTGGGGTAGCGCCGTGAGCGCGGCCTCGTCGTTGCCGGACTGGGCCTGGGCCAGCGACGGTCCGAGCAACAGGATGAGCAGGAGCAGGAAGGTCTTCATGCGTCGCACCGGACGGGGATGACTCAGGAAGCGTGCTACGGCGAGCCCCGCGAGACCATTCCCCGAAGGGAATATGCCCCCTGCCCCGGGGTGCGTAACGCCAGGGTTACAGCACCAGCGGCCGGTCGGGCAGTTCGTTCTCGCGCGGGCGACCGTTGGCCGGAAAGTGTCGCGCCAGCAAGGCTCCAGCATCCGCCACACCGATCTGTACCCCTTCGCGGAAACGACCTTCGGCGAAGGCATCCCGCATGTGCACGGTAATGGCCTCCCACTCCGCTGGCGTGACAACGCTGGCGATGCCGCGGTCCGCGATGATTTCGATGCGATGCTCGGCGAGCAGGACGTACAGCAAGACACCACAGTTGTCGTCGGTATCCCAGACGCGCAGATGAGCGAACAGCATGGCTGCGCGATCGCGGGCCGTGACGCCGGATGCGACGGCAGAGACCGGCAAGCGCGATTCGATGGCCACACGCAATTCGCCGCGATGCGTGGCTTCGCCTGCGGATACCGTGCCCGCAATGGCATCGAGGGTGTCCGACCCGAACTGACGCCCCATCTGGAACCAGGCACCGAACAGGTTGGCGACGATCCGTTGCATGTCCATCAATAGCTCCCCGACGCGCCACCACCACCGAAGCCGCCGCCGCCGCCTCCACCCCCACCGCCGAAGCCGCCGCCTCCGAAACCGCCACCACCGCCCCAGCCACCGAAACCACCCCAGCCGCCACCGCCGATGGAGCGGCCGGCGCCGCCCGGAATGGCCATGAACAAGGCGCCGGCGACGAGGCCGACGACCCCGCCGAAGATCGAACTCATGATCAGCCACGCCAGGCCGCCGGTGACGGCTCCGCCGATCGGCATGCGCGCCCACAGCGGGGCACGACCGAGAATGCCGCGGAGGAAGATCACGCCGAAGAGGAGGGGGAGGAACAGATTGCCGCCACTACGCTTGCGCTCATGGCTTTCGTCGGGACTGACCGGCGGCGGCAACGCCTCGCCGTCGACGATCTGGGTGATCGCGGTCAGCGCGTCGCTGATGCCGCCGTAGTAGTCGTTCGTGCGCAGCTTGGGCGCCATGTACTCGCGGATGATGCGCGAGGCGATCGCATCGGGCAGCGCGCCTTCGAGGCCGTACCCGGTTTCGATGCGCACCCGGCGATCGTTCTTGGCCACCAACAGGAGGACGCCGTCGTCGGGCCCCTTGCGACCGATCTTGTTGGCCTCGGCGACCTTGAGCGAGTAACCCTCCAGATCGTCCGGCTGGGTCGTCGGCACCATCAACACGATGACCTGGGCGCCTTTGCGCTTTTCCAGATCGGCCAGCCGGGTATCCAGCTGGCTGACCTGATCGGCGCTGAGCGTGCCCGTGAGGTCGGTGACGTGGCGCTGTAGCGTCGGCACGGCGGCATCGCCGTCCGCCAGTGCCGCCATGGGCGGCACCAGCAGGGCGACGGCGAGCCACAGCCGCGCCGCGAACCGCCACATCAGCGGCTGGCCGCGGGAGCCGGTGCGGGGGCCTGGGCCGGGGTGGAACCGAAGTCCACGGTCGGCGCGGTGGAGATGGCCTTCTCGTTCTCGACGCTGAAGTTCGGCTTGACCTTGTAGCCCATGACCTTGGCGGTCAGGTTGTTCGGGAAGGATCGGATCAGCGTGTTGTAGGACTGGATGGCCGCCACGTAGCGGTTACGCGCCACGGTGATCCGGTTCTCGGTGCCTTCCAGCTGGGCCTGCAGGTCACGGAACGAGCCGTCCGCCTTGAGCTGCGGATAGTTCTCGCTGACCACCATCAGGCGCGACAGCGCGCCGGACAGCTGGCCCTGGGCCGCCTGGAATTTCGCCAGGGCCTCGGGGTCGTTGGCGAGCTCCGGGGTGATCTGGGTCTGGCCGACCTTCGCACGGGCGTTGGTGACTTCGGTCAGCACGCGCTCTTCATGCTGGGCATAGCCCTTCACGGTGTTGACGAGGTTCGGGACCAGGTCGGCGCGGCGCTGGTACTGGTTCAGTACTTCGGACCAGGCGGCCTTGACCGATTCGTCCTCGCGCTGGATGGCGTTGTAACCGCAGCCGGAGAGGAAGCCGGCGAGCAGAACGAGGGCAAAAGCACGGACGAGTGTCTTCATGGCGGCGATTCCTTGGGGTGCGGGGCACAAGTTAACCCAAACCCGGGGAGCTCGCAGGAATTTGCAGGGAAAGCATCGCCGATGAATCGGCTCCTACATGGAGCCGCGTCAGTGGCTGTAGTGGGGAATCAGGATCAGGGCCCAGCTGACGCCGACCATCAGCAGGAGGAAAAAGACCGCAGCGGAGCCCATATCCTTGGCTCGCCCGGCCAGTTCATGGAACTCGGGGCTGACCAGATCGACCACGGCTTCGATCGCCGAATTGAGCAGTTCGGCGGCAAGAACGAGGATCGGGAAGGTGACCAGCACGATCTTTTCGACACCGCCCTGGCCCAGCCAGAAGCCCAGTGGCACGAGGATCACGGCAAGATAAACCTCAAGCCGGAACGAGGCCTCATGTTGGTAGCAGGCTTTCAGGCCCTTCATGGACCACTGGAACGCCGAGAACACCTGCCGCGGCCCGCGCGGAATCGTGGAAGCCATGGGCGGTCAGGTCGCCGAAGCGGACAAAAGGACGGGGTTCGGGACCATGGCTCGGGCGCTGGCGTGACGGTAGGCCCCCTATGATGCCATAGCCCGCCTCCGACGCCGCTGAAACCCCGCTCCGTGGCGTATCGCCGCGCCCCTCTGGCGCTGCAGCACAACCCGGTGGACCATTTGTATTACGCTTGAACGGTTGTGACTTCGTTCAGGTCACGGCGACGGGAGCCAGGGTTCCACCACCCGGCTCGCTGTTTCCAATGCTTCCGGAAAATACATGGCAATCCAGAACCCGCCCGTTTCACAGACCAAGTCCTTCAGCACGGTCTTCCTCATCGAGATGTGGGAGCGATTCGGCTTCTACGGCATGCAGGTGCTGATGGTCACCTACATGGTGAAGAAGCTCGGTTTTCCCGACGTCGATGCCAACCTGGTCTGGGGCGCCGCCTCTGCCCTGATCTACGCCACCCCCGCCATCGGCGGCTGGATCGGCGACAAATTCCTCGGTACGCGCCGCACGATGCTTACCGGCGCCGTGGTCCTGATGATCGGCTACGCGCTGCTCTGGATCCCGACCAACAGCACCTACTTCCTGTACATCGCCCTCGGCGTGATCATCCTGGGTAACGGCCTGTTCAAACCGAACGCCGGCAACCTGGTGCGCAAGATCTACGAAGGCGACGAGGTCAAGATCGACAGCGCGTTCACCATCTACTACATGGCGGTGAACGTCGGCTCGACCATCTCGATGCTGCTCACCCCGTGGATCCGCGATTACGTCGGCACCCGCTACAGCGATGCGCTGGGCTGGCACACCGCCTTCGGCGTCTGCTCCATCGGCCTGATCCTCGGCCTGATCAACTACTTCTTCATGCGCCGCACGCTGGCCCACGTGGGTTCCGAGCCGGACGAGCATCCGCCGAAGGTGAAGAACATCCTCGCCATCATCGGCGCAGGCATCCTGATCATCGCCGCCTCGGCCTACATCCTGCAGAACCAGGGCGTCGCGCAGGCCTGCGTGTACATCGCCGGTGTCGTGATCCTCGGCATCTTCGTGCACCTGATCCGCTCGAGCGCACAGGGCGAGCGCGCCGGCCTGATCGCCGCACTCGTGCTGACCGTGCAGACGATCTTCTTCTTCATCTTCTACCAGCAGATGTCGACCTCGCTGAACCTGTTCGCCCAGCGCAACGTCGACCTGCAGTTCAACCTGTTCGGCTGGAATATCTTCACGTGGATTCCCGAGCAGTTTCAGTCGCTGAACGCGATCTGGATCGTGATCCTCTCGCCGATCCTGGTCTGGCTGTACAACACGCTCGGCAAGCACGGCAAGGACTTCCCGGTCGCCGCCAAGTTCGCCCTGGGCTTCGCAGCCGTCGCCGCCGGCTTCTTCATGTACGGCCTCGGCGCCACCACCGCGATCGCCGGCAAGATCTCGTCCTGGTACATGGTCTGGGGTTACGGCCTGTACTCGCTGGGCGAAGTGCTGGTCAGCGGCCTCGGCCTCGCGATGATCGCCCGCTACGTGCCCGCGCGCATGGGCGGCTTCATGATGGGTGCCTACTACGTCGCTTCGGGCGTCGCCCAGTACATGGGTAGCGTGGTCGCCAACTATGCGGCGATCCCGGACAACATCACCGACCCCTTGCAGTCGCTGACGATCTACACGAGCTTGTTCAACAAGCTCGGCATGGTCGGCATCCTGTGCACGGGCATCGCCGTCGGCATGCTGCCGTTGATGAAGAAGCTTTCGCTCAATCATGCGCTGGCCAACGTGCCGCCGTTCCCGCCGGTACACAACGAAGACCTGTAACGCGCCGAAGGGCCGCCCACCCGGCGGCCCTTCCCTTTTGAAGAGACCCCCGTGAGCGACAATCTGCACTCGCCGTCATCCCGCTCCGGTCCCTTCGCACTCGCGCGTACCCTTGCCTGGCTCCGCCTGTGCGCCATCGCCGGGCAGAGCGTGGCGATCCTCTCCTGCGTCACCCTGCTCAACCTCGACGTGCCCCTGCTACCGCTGATGATCGGCGTGTGCGTACTGGCCGTGTTCGCGGCGGCCGCGTCGTTCCGCCTCGGCATGCCGTGGAAGGTGAGCGAAGGCGAAGCCATCGTGCACATCGCCGCCGATACGCTGGTGCTGGGCTACCTGCTCTACTTCACCGGCGGCGCCAGCAATCCGTTCGTCACCCTCCTGCTCGTACCGATCGCGCTGTCGGCGGCCGCGCTGTCGATCGCCGGCGTGTCGCTGGTGGCGATCCTGACCGGCGTGGCCTACGTCCTGCTCGTGCCGTACCACCTGCCGTTGCCGACGCTGGGCAGCAGCAGCCTGGATCTGGACCTCTACGTGGCCGGCATGGGCGTCAACTTCGTCATCATGGCGATCCTGCTCGGCGTGTTCATCAGCAACCTCGCAAAAGCCATCCGCCATCAACAGGGCGAGGTGCAACGCGTGCGCGAACGCGCCCTGCGCGACGAGGGGATCCTTGCCATCGCGACGCAGGCCGCCGGTGCCGCACACGAACTCAACACCCCGTTGTCGACCATGCGCACCTTGCTGCCCGAGATCCGCCGTGAGCACGTCGCGGACAATGCGCTGGGTGACGACCTCGACCTCCTCCAGGGCCAGGTGGAGCGTTGCCGCACCATCCTTCGCGAAATGGTCGCCTTCGGCCAGGCACAGCTGTCGCAGGTGCCGGAACGTCTCACGCTGGACGAGTTCGTCCACGGCTGCATGGAGCGCTTCCAGTTGCTGCGCCCCGAAGCCGAGGTGACTCTCTCGGTCGCGGACGATGCGGCACGCCTGCGCCTGCGCTCACCGCCGGGGCTGCGCCATGCGCTGATCAACCTGCTGAACAACGCCGCCGACGCCTCGGCGATGAACGATAGCGCCGCCGTCTCGCTGGCCATTCGCCGCGATGACCGCTGGCTGGAACTCGTCGTCAGCGACGAGGGCCCCGGTTTCGACGAGTTCGACGAACTCGGCACGCTCGGCCTGTCGCAAAAAGCGACCGGCCTCGGCATCGGCCTTGCGCTGGCCGAAGCGACCGCCGAGCGGCTCGAGGGCGAACTTGCCGCAAGCAATACCGGCCATGGCGCACAGATGCGCCTGCGCCTGCCTCTTTCGGTTATTGGAGATCCGGCATGAATGAACTCGTCCCGCCCGGCGGTCGCCCGCTGCTGATCGTCGATGACGACCCCACCTTCGCCCGCGTGCTGGGACGTGCCATGACCTCGCGTGGCTTCGAGGTCATCACCGCGGACAACGCGGACGACGCGCGCGCACTCACCCGCCGGCACCAGCCGCGCTATTGCGTGCTCGACCTGAAGCTGGGCGACGAAAATGGGCTGCGCCTGATTCCCGAACTGCAGTCGCTGGTGCCGGACATCCGGGTCCTGCTGCTGACCGGGTATGCGTCGATCGCCACCGCGGTGGAAGCCATCAAGCGCGGCGCACACGACTACCTCGCCAAGCCCGTGGACGCCGACGCCGTGGTCCGCGCACTGCTCGACGGCGATTCGGGCCCTGCCGACCCCGACGACCTGGTCGACGCACCCGATGCACCGCTGCCGTTGCGTCGCCTGGAGTGGGAACACATCCAGCGTGTCCTGACCGAGTGCGAGGGCAACATCTCCGAAACGGCCCGCCGTCTGGGCATGCATCGCCGCACGCTGCAGCGCAAGCTGAGCAAGCATCCGGTGCGCGAACGTCCGGACGAGCGCTGAACATGCGCCGCCTCCTTTTCTCCGCTTCGCTGGTCCTTGCCGGTCTGCCCTCGGTGCATGCCGACGACATGCACGGCATGGCCATGGGACATGAGGCCCCGCTGGGCTTCGACGCGGCGATCGATGCCGCTGGTCACCTGTGGGTCGTCGACACCGTGGGCGAGCACGTGCGCGCGCGCCGTTCCGACGACATGGGCCGCTCCTTCACTGTCTCGACCATCGTCAATCCCACCGGTGAGCCGATTTACGCCGAGGGCGAGAATCGGCCCAAGATCGCCCTGGGCCCGAAGGGCGAGCTCTATGTGACCTGGTCGCAGCCACGCAAGCTGCCATGGACGGGGTTCGTGCGTTTTTCGCGATCGCTGGATGGTGGTGCGCACTTCGACACGCCGACCACCGTGCACACGGATCGCGCGGAAATCACCCATCGTTTCGATTCGCTCGCCGTGGATGGCAAGGGCAACGTCATCGTGGCCTGGATCGACAAGCGCGATGTCGAAGCCGCGAAGACGGCGGGCAAGCCGTATCTCGGCGCGGCCACGTATTACAGCTGGTCGACCGACCGCGGCGCGCATTTCGCGCCGGAGCGCAAGATCGTCGATGAGAGCTGCGAATGCTGCCGCATCGCGCTGGCACGCGCACCCGATGGCTCGGTGGACGCGTTCTTTCGTGCGATCTATGGCGACAACATCCGTGACCATGCCTTTGCCACCCTACCTGCGGGTGGTGCCTCGCCGAAGGTGGAGCGCGCGACGTTCACGCAGTGGCACATCGAAGGCTGTCCACATCACGGCCCGTCGTTGTCGATCGATGCCAAGGGCACGCGACACGCCGTGTGGTTCAGCGCCGCCGATGGCAAAGCGACGATCTGGTACGGCCAGCTCGTTCCCGGGGCGCCGCCGGCGCATCTGAGCACGGTTGCCACGGCGGGCGCCTCCCACGCCGACCTCCTTGCCGACGGCACGCATGACTGGATCGCGTATCACCAGATGTCGTCCGACGGCTTGAAACTGATGGTGCGCGAGTCGCGCGATGGTGGCGCCAGCTTCGACGAACCACGCCAGATCGCCCATACCGCGAACGCATCCGGTTGGCCGAAACTGGTCCTCTGGGATCACCGCGCCTTCGTGGCGTGGAATCCGGAAGGCGAGTTCCGCCTGGTACCGACGGAGGCGCTGAAGTGATGAAGCGGTTACTGCTGCTGGCGGCGTTGACCGTCGCGATGCCCGCGATCGCCGCGCCGCCGACTGCCTTCACCCCGGCCGACGTCAAGGCGCTCGTCGCACCACCGGCCAAGGGCGTACGCATCCTGGCGCTATGGGCCCTCGATTGCGCTTATTGCGAGGAGAACCTGTCGGCCCTGGCCACCTGGCAGCGCCAGCACGCCGATGTCGACCTGGTTTTCGTCGCGACCGACTCGATCGGCCAGCGCGATGCGCTGAGTGCGCGATTGAAGGCGGCGGGACTGGACAGCGTGCCGTCGCGCGCCTACGCCGAGGCGACACCGGACCGGATGAATTACCTGATCGATCCCCAGTGGGGCGGCGAGACGCCGCGCACGCTGGTGATTCGTGCGGACGGGACGCGGAAGGCGTTCAGTGGGGCGTTGAGTGCGGAGCGGATTAGCCGTCTGGTGAAGTGAGGCATGCTGGATCGCCGATGAATCGGCTCCTACAAGAGCGCCCCTCGTAGGAGCCGATTCATCGGCGATTTGCGATCACGCCTCGACGGGTTGCGGATGTGGGAACCTGACACTCGCGACGCGATTCGCACCCGGCAGCGAGCGCAGCTCCAGCGGCCACTGGAAGCGATCCGAAAGTCGCCGGGCAATCGCCAGGTCGAAGCCATGCCGATCCACCGAGGCGTGCCGACGGCTGCCCTCTTCGGGCATGTCGACTGCGGGATTGATGACGCTCACGCTGCCCGGCATCACCGTCACGACGATCACGCCCTGGTCGGTCTGCTGCAATGCATGACGAATCAGCTGTCCGCAGAGCACGGCGAACACACGCGGCGAGGCGTGCAAGGCGAAGCTCGCCGGCTCGTCGAGAATCAGTTGCACCGGGCGCCCGGCAATCAGCTCGCGCGCATATTCGACTTCCTGTCGAAGGACCTTGTTGACCACGAAGTCTTCTTCGGCGAGACCCTGGTCGGATTCCCGCGAGAGGATGAGGAAGGCCTCGACCAGTGCTTCCAGTTCGCGCGTGGAACGGCGGATGCGTTCCAGCGAACGGTGCCCGAAGTCGGAGAGGTCCGACTCGTCCGCCAGCATATCCGACGACATCTTGATCACCGTGAGCGGGCTGCGCAGCTCATGGCTGGCGTCACGGGTGAAGTTGCGCTCGCGCTCGCCGTAGCCGTCGATGCGCGACGCCAGACCGTGCAGGCCACGAATAAGTGACCCCACGTCGCCGTCGGACCGCTTCCCGCTTTCCTGATCGAGCTGGGCCATGTCGGGCTTGTCAGGATCCCAGCCATCGAGCAGGCGTGCGAGTGCCGCGATGGGCATCCACTCTCGCGACACGGCCAGCCATGCAAGCCCGCCCGACGACAGCATGATCGCGATCGCGGCGCCAATCGGCGCGACATTGTTCGCTGCCATCAGCGAAGCGATGACGACGACCAGGGTCTGCAGAATGAAGACGATGGCGATACGGGCGCGGAATGAGCCGCGCCGACGCTTCGTCCCCTGCGATTTGCTGCCTTCCATCGATTACATCCGGTGCCGCGTTGCTTTCATGCCGTCTGCGACGCGGCGACTTCGGAATCGAGATCGGCAAGCCGATACCCCGCCGAGTGAATCGTGTGCAGGAGCGGACGGTCGAACGGCTTGTCGATCACGCGGCGCAGGTTGTAGAGGTGCGAACGCAGCGTATCGGAGTCGGGCAAGGTGTCGCCCCAGATTTCCCGCTCGATGTCACGACGGCTGACCACGCGCGGGGATTCGCGCATGAGGATCGCGAGCAGCTTCAGGCCGATCGGCGAGACGGTCAGTTCCTGACCGCCGCGGGTCAGGCGTAGCGTCGCCGTGTCGAGGGTCATGTCGCCGACGTTTAGCACTTCCGACGACACCTGACGACGGTCGCGGCGGATCAACGCACGCAGGCGGGCTTCGAGCTCGCGCACTTCGAACGGCTTCACCAGGTAGTCGTCGGCACCGGCCTCGAGGCCGACCAGCTTGTCTTCCAGGGTGTCGCGTGCGGTGAGCATCAGCACCGGCGTGGACTTCTTGCCGTCCTTGCGCAGCTTGCGGCAGACATCCAGGCCGTCCATGCCCGGGAGCATGAGGTCCAGCACGATCACGTCATAGCTGTTCGAGACCGCCAGGTGGAGGCCACTCACGCCATCGGCGGCGTAGTCGACCGAATAGCCCCGACGTTCAAGGAATTCGCCCACCATCTCGGCGATCTGGCGATTGTCCTCGACAAGAAGGATCAGGCCGGCCTGTTCGTCGCGGTTGCTCATCGGGTGTCACTCCTCTGTGATTCACAAATGTGAAGAGTTAACGGCCGGACCAGTGAGAACCGTGTGAAGACCGAAAACAAGCGTTCATTCTGCGGACGAGAACGTGGACGTTATGTCGTTTAACGCAGCAGCGGCGTAAGCGCTTTCCACACATTGTCCGCCACACGGGGCTCACCCTGCGCTGTGGGATGGAGGCCATCGTCCTGCATCAGCGACGGATCCAGCGCCACGCCGTCGAGCAGGAAGGGAACCAGCCCGACATCGTGTTTCCTTGCGGCGTCTGCGTAGACCTTGCGCAGGCCGTCCCGGTATTGCGGTCCGTAGTTCACCGGCAGCTCGATGCCGAGCAGCAGCACCTTCGCTCCCGCGCTCTTGGCCGCCTCGATCATGCCGTCGAGATTGCCCGCGAGTTGACCCAGGGGCAGCCCCTGCAGGCCATCGTTCGCACCCAGTTCGATCACCACCACCGAGGGATGCTGCTTCTGCAGCAGGCCCGGCAGCCGGTTACGCCCGCTCAGCGAGGTCTCCCCGCTGATGCTGGCATTGACCATCGTCCACGGCGTCGCCATCTTCGAGGTGCGAGCATCCAGCAGACGCACCCACCCGGCGTCCACCGGGATGTTGTGCGCCGCCGACAACGAGTCCCCGAGCACCAGTACCTTGCGCGGCGCATCCGCCGCGGAGGCAATGGCGCACCAGACGAACAGCAACAGGAACAGGCAACGACGCATGAGCGATTCTTCCCGAGGTCTTCTAGAAGTAGCCGATGTTAGCAAGTCGGTTTTCGGCCCGGAGGGACGGCTGGACATCCTGTCCGGGGTGAACCTCAGCGTGGCAGCCGGCGAGAGCTTCGCCATCGTGGGTGCGTCGGGTTCGGGCAAGACCACCCTGCTCGGCCTGCTGGCCGGCCTCGACGTGGCCACCGGGGGCAGCGTACGACTCGACGGCCAGGCCCTCGAGGCGATCGACGAGGAGGCCCGCGCCGCGATTCGCCGTCGACTGGTGGGCTTCGTTTTCCAGTCGTTTCACCTTCTCCCGGCGCTGACGGCCGAGGAAAACGTGATGCTGCCGCTGGAACTGGAAGGCGATAACTCGGCGCGCGACCGGGCGCATGCGGCGCTCGAGTCGGTCGGCCTTGGCGCCCGGCGTCGCCACTACCCGGCCCAGCTGTCCGGCGGCGAGCAGCAGCGCGTGGCCCTGGCCCGCGCCTTCGTGCACCGGCCACGCATCCTCTTCGCCGACGAGCCCACCGGCAATCTCGACCAGCACACCGGCGAGCACATCGGCGACCTGCTCTTCGCGATGAACAGCGAGCACAACACGACGCTGATCCTGGTGACCCACGACGCCCGCCTCGCCGCCCGCTGCGCGCGCTCGGCGGAACTGCACGAAGGCCGTCTCGGAGTGCCCGCGTGAACGTCACCCGGCTCGCCCTGCGCACGCTGCGGCGCGAGTGGCATCTCGTCGAGCTACGCACGCTGGCCGCGTCGCTGGTCCTGGCAGTGATCGCACTGGGTGTCGTCGCGACGCTGTCCACGCGCATCGAACGCGGCATCCTCGCCAGTGCCGCCGAGCTGATCGGCGGCGATCTGGGTGTCTCCGCGCCTGCGCCCCTGCCTGAGCCGCTGTTGCGTACGGCAACCGACGATGGCTTGCGCACGACGCGTGGCGCCGCGTTCCGCAGCGTCGCCTTTGTCGGCGAGCACAGCCAGTTGCTCGACGTCCAGGCGACCGACGCGGCCTACCCGCTGCGCGGCACCCTGGAGGTTCGCGACACGAAGGGTGGCAATCACGCCAGCCATGGTCCAGTCCGCGGGGAAGTGTTCCTCGACCACCGCGCCCTCGTCGGCCTGGGCATCACGCCCGGACAGAAACTGCAGATCGGCGGCCGCGACCTCACCGTCGGCGCGGAGCTGATCCGCCAGCCGGACGGCGGCGAGCTGTTCGCCCTGGCGCCTCGCGCACTGATGAACCTCGACGACGCGAACGAAGCCGGCCTGCTGTCGGTCGGCAGTCGCGCGCGCCACAGCCTGCTGGTGGCAGGATCGCCCGCCGCCGTGACCGCCTGGCGCACCCGTGTCGAACACGGATCGCTTCCCCACGGCGGTGAGCTGATCACCCCGGAAAAGATGCAGGAACGCATGCGTTCCGCGTTCGACCGGGCCAGCGCCTTCCTGCGGCTGACGGCCCTGCTTTCGGCCCTGCTCGCGGGCGTCGCGATCGCCCTCGCTTCGTCACGCTACGCGCGCCGCAAGGCGGCCGAAGTGGCCCTGCTCCGCGCCTTGGGCACGCCACGTCGACGCATCGCCGCCCTGCTGGTAACGACGCTCGCTGCACTGGCCCTGCCCGCCGCGGCCCTGGGCATGGCGATCGCGCTTGGACTCGCACAAGGCGCCTGGTACTTCGCCAGCCAGTTGTTCGACAACATCCCCACCACCTTGCCCCTGGGTCCGGCCTTCGCCGCGGCGGCCATGGGCCTGGCCGTGCTCGCCGGCTTCGCCTTGCCGCCCCTGGTGCGCCTGGCCGAAGTACCGCCCGTCGCGGTGTTCCGCGAATCCATGCAGCGCCGCGTGCGCCGCTTCGACGCGCTCTACCTGGTGCCCGTGCTCACCGCCGTGGCCCTGGTCTGGTTGCAGAGCGATTCGGCAAAACTGGCAGGCATCCTGGCCGCCAGCCTCGCCGGTGTGGCGGTGGTCGCCGCCCTGCTGTCCGGCCTGCTCCTGGTGCTCGCCCGGCGTATCGCGCCGGGCGCCCATCCCGCCTTGCGCCTGGGACTGGCTGCGCTCGCCCGTCGCCGCGGCCTCTCACTGGTCCAGGCCACGGCGCTGTCCCTCGGCCTCTGCGCCCTGCTCCTGCTGGCCGTGATCGCACCGTCGCTGCTCGATGGATGGCGACGCGAACTGCCGGCGGATACGCCGAACTGGTTCGCGCTCAACCTGCAGGACGAACAGCGCGAGGACTTCGCTCGCGCCCTGCAACGCATGGGTGCCAGCAAGACGAACATGATGCCGCTGGCAGTGGGCAAGCTCACCGCGATCAACGGCCAGTCGGTCGATCGCATCGCGTTCGTCGACGACCAGGCGAAGGATGCGGCAGACCGACAACTCCGCCTGTCCTGGAGTGCCGAGCTGCCGCCGTCGAACAAGGTCGTCGCCGGCACGTGGCCGGGCGCCTCTCCCGCGCAGGCCGAGGTATCGGTCGACACCTCCTGGCGCGACCGCTTCCACCTCAAGCTCGGCGACACGCTGCGCTTCGAGGTGGGCGAGGGCACGGTGGATGCGCGCCTGACCAGCGTGCGCCAGGTCGACTGGGGCTCGTTCCGGGTCAACTTCTTCCTGATGATCGATCCGGCCCATGCGACCGAGCTGCCACATACCTGGCTGACCAGTTTTTACCTGCCACGAGGGCATGCCGACGACCTGGCGAAGGTCTCGCGCGACTTCGGCAACCTGAGCCTGATCGATGTGGACGCCCTGCTCGACCGCGTGCGTGAAATCGTCGATCGCGTCGGGGGTGCCGTTCGCTGGGTGCTTGGCTTCAGCCTGCTCGCCGGCGCCCTGGTGCTCGCCGCCGCCCTGGCGGCAAGCGCACAGGAGCGGCGCAAGGAAGCCGCCCTGCTGCGCACCCTCGGTGCGACGCGAGCGCAGCTACGCGCCGCGGCCGCCTGCGAGTTTGCCTTGCTTGGCCTGGTCGCCGGCCTGACCGCGGCGCTCGGCGCGAGCGGCGCGGGCTTCTGGCTGGGCAACGCCGTCTTCCACATCGAGCACTTCGTCCCGCCCGTCTGGCCGCTCGCCGGGGCCGCCGTGCTGGCGGCGCTGGTCGTCATGGCCATCGGCCTGTTCGGCACGCGTCGCGTACTGAGGACGTCCCCGATGGCCTTGCTGCGTGAGGGCTGAGGCCTAGCCGGAAATCCGCATTTCCAGCGACATGACGATCGCTTCCTCGCGTCCGCCCTTGGCCGGGTAGTACGCGGGGCGGCGACCGATCTCGGTAAAGCCCAGCGTGTCGTAGAGCGTCTTGGCCACCGGATTCGACGGACGGACTTCGAGGAAAATCCGCTCGACGCCATACCAGCGCGCGAGATCGATCAACCGGCGCATCATCCGCCGGCCGTAGCCCAGACCGCGATGCGCGTCGCCGACGCACACGTTAAGCACGTGCGCTTCGCCGGCGGCCACCGAGAGGATGCCGTAACCGGCGATGTCACCCTCGTGAACCAGCACCCAGCAGTTATGCCCGGCCTGCAGGCAGTCGCGGAAGATGCCCGCGCTCCAAGGGAATTCGTAGGACGCGTGTTCGATCGCCACGACCGCGTCGAGGTCCTCGCGACGCATCGCGCGTACTTCCGTCGAGGGGCGGGTCACGGCGACCATGGTGTCAGGCCGTGACGAAGGCGCGTCCAAGCGCGCGCAGGCCGTTCCACAAACGGCGTTTGGCGGCCGCGTCGACGAGGATCGTCGAGGGCGGGTCGACCAGCACGATCTGTGCGGCGCTCAATGCGGCGGCCGACAGGTCGCGACCGAGGGCATGGGCCTGTGCGTCGCCAAACACCAGATAGGCAGCGGCCACGGGCACTTGGCCGAGACCACCCTCGCCCACTTCGAGCCGTGCGGCCCGACCGGTGACCGGGCCGAACGCACGCAGCGCCTTGCCGAGCAGGTCGAGCTCGCGGGCACTGCTGCCGGCCGGAAGGATCACGACGCAGCCCACCTGATCGCCGCTGACTACCTCATTGGCAGCGGGCGCGATGCCGCCACCCGCCGCTACCTCACCCACCCGCAGACGCCATGGCGTGACACCCATGACCCGGAGAAGACGTTCGCGCCGCTCGGCGAAGGCTGGCATCGGTGCGCTTACTCCGAAGCCTTGGCGTGACGACGAACGCGACGACGATGCGTGGCACGGCCCCACAGGGTGTGGATCGGTCCGGACAGGGTGTAGAACACCGCCACCGCGAACAGGACACGCGCGGTGTCGACCAGCAGTAGCACCACGATCAGCACCGCCGCGATCAGCCAGATAAAGGGCACGCGATCACCCTTGGGCCAGGCCTTGAAGCTGTAGTAACGCACGTTGCTGACCATGAGCAGGCCCGCGATCACCGCCAGCGGGATCGTGAAGAACGCCACCGACGGACCGGACACATCGAACTTTTCCATCGTCCAGACGAAGGACATGCACAGCCCGGCGGCGGCGGGACTGGCCAGCCCCTGGAAGTAGCGCTTGTCGGCGACGCCGACCTGGGTGTTGAAGCGGGCAAGACGCAGGGCGGCGCACACCGCGTAGATGAAGGCGGCCGCCCAGCCGATCTTGGCCCACACCGGGCCATAGAGAGCCAGCGAGGACAGCGACCAGGTGTACATGACCAGCGAGGGGGCCAAGCCAAAGCTGACCAGGTCGGAAAGCGAGTCGTACTGCACGCCGAATTCGCTCTGCGTGTTGGTCATCCGCGCGACACGACCGTCCATGCCATCCAGGATCGCGGCGACGAATACCGCCAACGCTGCCGTCTGGTAATGCCCACCGATCGCCGAGACGATCGCGTAGAAACCCGCGAACATCGCACCGGTGGTGAACAGGTTGGGCAGCAGGTAAATGCCGCGATGTCGCGGCCCCTGGGCCTGGATCGGATCGCTCATGGGCCAATGCCGTGACGTGGGACGACAGTGTAGCCCAGGCACCGTGAAGCGTCAGTCCGGCGCCGACGTGGGCGCTGCCGCACGAAACCTCACTCCGTCGCTTGCGTGTCCCCCCATCCGGTGATAGTTGTTTGCGCCACTCATCACCCTGCCGGATGGCCCGCATGCGCCGCTACCTCGTCCTCGCCCTTCTCGTGACTGTCTGTCCCCTGGCGTTCGGCCAGGCGTACAAGTGGAAGGACGCCCAGGGCGTCACGCATTACTCGGACTCCCCGCCGCCGGCCGGCACGAAGGTCGAGAAGATCAAGACCAGCGGCGTGGTGATCCCGCCGGCAGGCAATCCGGCGCCGGCTTCGACCGCCGCGGCGGCGGCAAAGCCGGCTTCGGCCAGTTCCGTGGCCGATACGCCGGCCAACCGCACCAAGCTGTGCGAGCAGCTGCGCAAGAACGCGGATACGCTGAGCAAGGAAAAGGTGGTGTCCGTCGACGATGGCAAGGGCGGCTCCCGGGTCCTCGACGATGCCGGCCGGGCACGCCAGGTCGAGACCACCCAGGCGCAGATGACCCTCTACTGCAAGTGATCGGGCCGTTCGCGGGGTGGCCAGCCGGCCTATAATCCCCGCTTTCACCCGAAAGACATCCCGCATGCGCCTCAGCCAGTTCCATCTCGCCACCGTCAAGGAAGTCCCCGCCGACGCGGAAGTCGCCAGCCACAAGCTGATGCTGCGCGCGGGCATGATCCGCAAACTCGCCTCCGGCCTGTACACCTGGTCGCCGCTGGGCCTGCGCGTGCTGCGCAAGGTCGAGCACGTGGTGCGCGACGAAATGCTCCGCGCCGGTGCGATCGAAGTGCTGATGCCCTCCGTGCAGCCGCGCGAGCTGTGGGAAGAGACCGGCCGCTGGGAGAAGTTCGGCGGCCAGCTCCTGAAGATCAAGGACCGTAAGGAGCAGGAGTTCTGCTACGGCCCCACGCACGAGGAGGTCATCACCGACTTCGCGCGCAACGAGCTGAAGAGCTACAAGCAGCTGCCGCTCAACTTCTTCCAGATCCAGACCAAGTTCCGCGACGAGATCCGTCCCCGTTTCGGTGTGATGCGTGCGCGCGAGTTCCTCATGAAGGATGCGTACTCCTTCCACCTGACCATGGAATCGCTCGGCGAAACGTACAAGGTGATGTACGACGCCTATTCGCGCATTTTCACCCGACTCGGGCTGGAATTCCGCGCGGTCGACGCGGACACCGGAGCGATCGGCGGCAGCGCCAGCCACGAATTCCAGGTACTCGCCGACTCGGGCGAGGACGCCATCGCCTTCTCCGATGCCTCGTCGTACGCGGCCAACATCGAGAAAGCCGAAGCGCTCGCGCCCGCCGGTGAGCGCCCTGCCCCCTCGGCCGAGCTCACCCGCGTCGACACGCCGAAGCAGCGCACGATCGACGAGGTCACGGCCTTCCTCGGCGTGCCGGCAACCCAGCTGGTCAAGACCATCCTGGTGCGCGGCCGCGAAGGGTTGGTGGCGCTGTGTGTCCGCGGCGACCACGAGATCAACGAAGTCAAAGCCGCTCACCTGCCCGAGCTGCCGGACGACTCGGAGCTGGCCAGCGAAGAAGAAATCCTTGCCGCTACCGGTGCGCGCCCTGGCTCACTCGGTCCTGTGGGCCTGCCCGAGTCGATCCCGGTGATCGTGGACCGCAGCGCGGCCTTGCTCGCCGACTTCGTCTGCGGCGGCAACCAGGACGGCACCCATTTCACGGGTGCGAACTGGCAGCGCGACGCGCGCATCAATCGTGTCGCGGATATCCGCAAGGTCGTCGACGGTGACCTGTCACCGGATGGCAAGGGCCATATCCGTCTGGCACGCGGCATCGAGGTCGGCCATATTTTCCAGCTTGGCCAGAAGTATGCCGAGGCCATGGGTGCCGACGTGCTCGACAGCAATGGCAAGAAGGCCACGATGTACATGGGCTGCTACGGCATCGGCGTGAGCCGGATCGTCGCTGCCGCGATCGAACAGCGTAACGACGACGCCGGCATGATCTGGACCGATGCCATGGCGCCATGGCGTGTCGCGGTGTGCGTCATCAATCCGAAAAACACCGATGCCGTCGTCGCCGAAGCCGGTGAGTCGCTCTACCACGAACTTTCGCAGGCTGGCGTCGACGCCGTGCTCGACGATCGTGGCCTGCGTCCGGGATCGATGTTTGCCGACATCGAACTGATCGGCATTCCGCACCGCGTGGTGGTTAGCGCACGTGGGCTGGAAGCCGGTACGTTCGAATACCGCGCCCGGACGGATAGCGAAAGCCGGAACGTGACGCGCCAGGAACTACTGGCACTGCTTGGTGCCCTGTAATACGGCTATTAGTGGCGTGGTTATTTATCGCTATTGTTTGTAGGTAAAAGCCAGCTAATGCACGTGAATGCCGGATGGAAACATCCGGCATTTTGCTTTTTGTGGCGTAACCAGCTAAAAATCCCGGCGCGCACATTAATCCTCCACGGGAGACCCCAATGGCTGTCGATATCAAGAACCTCAATCACAACCAGCTCAACGAGCTGATTTCCAAGGCACAAGTCCGCCAGACGGAATTGCGCAAGGAAAAGGTCAGCAAACTGCGCGAGAAGATCAACGCGCTGATCAAGGCCGAGGGGTTTACCTTCGACGACGTATTTGGCGCCCGCGCTCCGAAATCCAAGCGCGCCGGTACCACGGTCGCTGCCAAGTACCGTAATCCTGGCAATGAAGAGCAGACCTGGTCGGGCCGCGGCAAGCGCCCGCGCTGGTTCAATGAAGCGCTGAAGGCCGGCACGAAAGAAAGCGACATGCTGGTCTGATCGGCTGCATTGCGCGAATTGGCTTTTGGTAGGAGCCGATTTTATCGGCGATGCTGTTCGGCTTCACCGCTCCGTTGGCTTTTCGCCGATGAATCGGCTCCTACATGTGCCGATTCGCCGATGAATCGGCTCCTACCTTTACCTATTCGCCGACCCATCGGCTGCAACAGCCCGCTGATCAGAGGGAGCGGCGGGGTGCCACGATCAGGTCGCCGAACAGCAGGCCGGCGACGAGGGAGACCAGCAAGGTCACCCCGAGCAGGCCGGTGTCCATGCTCAGCGAGGCGTCGCGGTCCAGCAGGTAGGAAACGCTACGGAAACTGACCGATCCGGGCACCAGGAGGATGATCCCCGGCTCGCGTACGACTGCCCCGGGCTGCTGTGCGTAACGGGCGTAGACATTGCTCAGCGATCCGAGCAGGAGCCCGCCGACGAACACGCCGAAAGGCGCCCCCGGTAGCGAACCGGAAATGCTTCCGCCCCACCGCGTGGCGAGGTAGCCAAGGACCACCGACCCCATGACGACCAGCCAGTCGCGCTTTGCCGCGCGAAAAAGGATGGCAAACGAAAACGCGCCGAGAATCAGCGTCGGCCAGTCCGCCCAGCCGGGCAAGGGGGGCAATGCGTAATTGCGCGGGATGATGCCGATGGCTTCACAGAGCTGGCTGGCGGCCACGGTGCCGAACGTGAGTTTGAGCAAGGTCGCGATGGCGCCGCCCATGCGAGCCACGCCGGCCACCAGGTGCTGGCTGGAAATCTCACGTACCGCCGTGGTCAGGGCCATGCCGGGCATCAACACGATCAGGCTGCCGAGGATCACCGACTTCAGGGCGAGCGGCACCACATAAGCGCTGACCACCGTCGCCACGATCGTCGCCACCATCGCGCTGATGGCTTCGCTGGCGGCCGCCAGACGCGGTCGGCTGCCTGAGGCGACCGTGATCAGGCCGATCAGGACACCGATCACACAGGCGGTGATGAGGTCGGGCCAGGAGCTGTGAAGCAGCAGGCCAACGACGCTGGCGGCACACAGGCCATAGCTTGCAATGACGCCGAGTTGGGAAAGGAACGTCTCGGGAGCACCCAGCTTGCGCAGCAGATGGAAGCCTTCACGCAATTCCATCTGGCCATCGATCACCGAATCCGCAATGCGATCGGCCTCGCACAAGCGCGCCAGGTTCACGTCGCCCGGCGGCAGGCGCATCACCTGGGTCACCTGGGCGACGCCGTCGTCGCCCTGCCCCAGGTCCGCGAACGACACGATGATCGCCGTGGGACTCGACCAGACTTCGGCGGAGAGTCCCAGGCGCTGCGCCGAGCGTGCGATGGCTGTCTCGAGGCGTGGCGCGGTGGTTCCGTACTGATGCAGACGACGGGCGAGCTCGGTGAGGAACGCGATGCGGGTGTTGATCGCCGTGGTGGCGAAGCTCACCGGCACGCTCATCGGCACGGCCTCAGGCAACGTCCACCGCCTTCACGCGCAGGGTCGTGCCATCGATACCGACCACCTCGATCGTCGCGCCCAACGGCAGGTCGGGGCCGACGACCAGCCACATGCCGTCACCGACGCGAGCCTTGCCGCGACCGTTGACGATGGGTTCGCACAGGGCAAAGCGCTGGCCGATGAGCTGGTCGCCGCGACGGTTCAGGCGTTCGTTACCGATCGGCACGATGCGCTCGAGCCGTGGACGGACGAACTTCCAGTAGGCGAAGCAGGACACGAAGGCGAGCACACCGAACACGAGGGCCTGGGTGAGCGCACCCATGTCAGGCATGACGAAGACGAAGCCACCCATGACAGCGGCCGCGATGCCGATCCACAGCATGAAGTAGCCGGGAAGGACGACTTCGCCGCCGATCAGCACCAGCGCGGCGATCCACCAGAAGTAATGCAGGGCCAGTTCGGTCATGGCATCAACGCGGCGGCAACGGTGGACGATCGGTGCCGGCAACCGGCGCGGCCGTCGCGCGCTGGGCACTGAGGGAATCCTTGGCCAGCTCGGCGATCCCGGCGAGCGAACCGAGGATGCCGGTCGCTTCCATCGGCAACAGCAGGGTCTTCTGGTTCGGTGACTTTGCCATCTCCTTCAGCGCCTCGACGTAGTTGTTGGCGACGAAGTAGTTCAGCGCATTGACGCTGCCGCCGGCGATCGCGTTGGAGACCATGGTGGTCGCCTTCGCTTCGGCTTCGGCAAGGCGCTCTCGCGCCTCGGCCTCGCGGAAGGCGGCTTCCTTCTTGCCTTCGGCCGAGAGAATCGCTGACTGCTTCTCGCCTTCGGCTTTCAGGATGGCGGCCTGGCGGTAACCTTCGGCGTCGAGGATGTTCGCGCGCTTCTCGCGCTCGGCCTTCATCTGCCGGGCCATGGCATCGACGAGATCGCGCGGCGGCGAGATGTCCTTGATCTCGATGCGCGTGACCTTCACACCCCAGGGATGGGTCGCTTCGTCGATCACGCCGAGCAGCTTGGCGTTGATCGCATCGCGCTGGCTGAGGCTCTCGTCGAGATCCATCGAACCGAGCACCGTGCGGATGTTGGTCATGATCAGTGCCAGCGCCGCGCCTTCGAGGTTGGCAACCTCATAGGCAGCTTTGGCGGCATCGAGGATCTGGTAGAAGACGACACCGTCGACACGGACGACCGCGTTGTCCTTGGTGATGACGTCCTGCGAAGGGACTTCGAGCACCTGTTCCATCATGTTCATCTTGCGCCCGATGGCATAGACGAACGGAATGAGGAAATGCAGGCCCGGCGTCAGGGTGCCCGTGTACTTGCCAAACAGCTCGACCGTCCACTCGTAACCCTGCGGCACGATGCGGATCAGCTTGGCCAGCACGATCACCACGACGATGACGACGACTAACGCGACGACGCTTCCCATTGCCCTTGCACTCCCTCATCCGGATATGTCCCGGAGTATAGGCGAAGCAGGTCAGGGCGTTCCGGCGGGAAGTACCAGGGTCACGCGCAGACCGCCGCCCTCGCGGTTGGACAGTGCGATGCGGCCGCCATGAGCCTCAGAAATTTCACGGGCCAGGGCCAGGCCAAGCCCCGTACCCGAGCGTTTGGTCGAGTAGAACGGCAGCAAGGCCTGGGCCAGGACCGTCTCGCTCATCCCTGGACCACGGTCGGACACCTCGATCAGGGTCTCTCGACCGACCGCGTGGACCGCGACCGTGACTTCGCTCGCCTCTCCACCCGCCTCGTGGGCGTTCTTGATCAGGTTGATCAACACCTGCTCCACCTGCGTGGTGTCGAACCAGCCGGGATGCTCGGGTGGCGGCGACGCAAGGCGAAACGACGCATGCAGTCCGAGGGCGTCGAGGAAGGGCCCCCATGGCACGGCCCGCGCCTGCGGATTAGGCAACTTGGCAAAGCTCGCATAGCCCGAAATGAAGGTATGCAGGTGTTTGGCGCGGTCGCCGATCGATGCGAACACACCGGGCAGCCGCGCAAGGTCGCCTCGCCGGGCAAGCTCGGCTCCCGAATGTGACAGCGACGAAATCGGCGCCAGCGAGTTGTTCAGCTCATGGCTGATGACACGGATCACGCGCTTCCACGTATGCACTTCCTGACGGGAGAGCTCTCGCGTCATGCGACGGTACAGCTGCAGACGATGCGGACGTCCCTGCAGCCGGAAGCCACGCTGCGAGAGGTGGAACGTCTCCTCGCTCCCTTCCATCTCGACGGAGAACAAGGCGTCCTCGCCGGTCGCCGCCGCTTCACGCAGGCTCTCGGGCATGCTCGCCAGCACCGTGGTGAAATCGAGTCCGGCCAGCGAACGGCCTTCGTTGAACAGGTGTCGCGCGGCGATGTTCGCGTAGGTGATGTTGTCCGCCGAGTCGGTGAGGACCAGCGCCACCGGCGTGTTCTGCACCACGGTGTCCAGCAGCAGTTCTCGCTGGGCCAGGTGCTGGCGCTGGTCGCGCAGCGTCTGCCCCAAGGCGTTGTGCATGCGGATCAGGTCGCCGAGTTCGTCACGTCGCGTGGTACCGATCGACATGCTGAAGTCGCCGTCGCGGTAGCTGGCCACGGCACTTTCGAGCGCGCGTATCAGGCGGCGCAGCGGTTCGACCAGCGCGTGGGCGACCCACACGGACAACGGCACCAGCACGAGCAGGCAGATGAGCAAGGCCGTGCCACCGTCGAAGAACTCGACGGGAACGACGTCGGGAAGCGCACCGGGCTTGGCCGGCGCTTCGCGCATCCACGCCACCAGTTGCGGAAAGGGCCAGATCGATACGCCGGCGAACACCAGCGCGCCGACAATCGCCGAGCTGGCGACGACCAGGGTCATTCGTCCTTCGAGCGAGAGCGTCTTCATGGCGGGGACGCTAGCAGATCACACCGCCAGTCCGTAACGCTCCATGCGCCGGTACAGCGCCTGTCGCGACAGGCCGAGGTTCGTCGCGGCGCGACTGACCACGCCGCCCGCCGACGCCAGTGCTGCCTCGACCGATTCGCGGCTGGGCTCGTCGAGATTGCGGCTCACGCTCTGCGGGGGTGGTGGAAGGTTCAGGTGCCCTGGCTCGATGCGTCCGTCGCTGGCAAGCAACGCCGCACGAGCGATCGCGTTCTTCAGTTCACGCACATTGCCCGGCCACGGATGGGACAGCAGCGCTTCGCGCGCGTCCTCGCTGAGCTCCGCCTGGCCAGCCAGGAAGAACTCGGCCAGCGGCAGGATATCGTCCGTACGATCGGCCAGGGCCGGCAGGTTCACATCGATCACGTTGAGGCGGTAATAGAGATCCTCGCGGAAGGTGCCCGCGGCGATCATCGCTTTCAGGTCGGCGTTCGTCGCGCTCAGCACGCGCACCTTGGCCTGTCGTGTTCGGCCCGAGCCGAGGCGTTCGAACTGCCCCGTCTCCAGCACACGCAGCAGTTTCATCTGGCCCGGCAACGGCAGGTTGCCGATCTCGTCGAGGAACAGGGTGCCGCCGTCGGCCATCTCGAAGCGGCCTTCGCGCGCCTTGTTGGCACCCGTATACGCACCGGCTTCCGCGCCGAAGAGTTCGGCCTCGATCAGTTCGCCGGGTAGCGCGCCGCAGTTGACCGCCACGAACGGGCCGCGACGCACCCCTGAATTGGCATGCACGATCGCGGCGATACGCTCCTTGCCCGAGCCGTTGGGTCCGGTGATCAACACCGGCACGTCGGAACGCGCGACCTGGCAGGCCAGTTCGATGGTTCGGCTCATGGCCTCGGAAGCGAACACCAGGCCGTCGAGGTCGTATCGGCCTTCGAGGATCTCGCGGCGCTTGCGGCGCTCGACGCGCGCACGAGTCACTTCGCGCGTGGACTCCGAAAGCTCGAGCAGGTTCTCCACCGTGGCGAGCAACTTGGTGTCGTCCCAAGGCTTGGCCAGGTAGTCGGCGGCGCCGGCCTTGACCAGTTCCACCGCGGCCTCCAGGTGCGTCCACGCGGTGAGCAGGATCACCGGCAGGTCGGTATAGCGGCCGCGGATCGCCTTGAACAGCGCCACGCCCTCCTCGCCCGAGGTGGTATCGGCGGTGAAGTTCATGTCCTGGATAACGACGTCCACGCGTTCGGTCGCAAGCGTGGCGAGACCATCCTCGGGCGTCATCGCCACGAGGGGGCGGATATCCCGCAGGGAAAGCGCAAGCGACAGCGCCTCGCCCACCGCGGGGTTGTCGTCGATAATCAGTACGCAGCGCATCTGTTCCCTTCGCATGGAGTCATGGATGCTTCCCCCGCCGAAAGGGTTGCAACCCCATCGGCACTTTATTCGTTCCCAGGGCCATTCTAGCCACGGGTGGCCACGACAGGGGGAACCGACGCCGCGCGCATGGCCGGTGCGAATACGGCGATCTGGCCGAGCAGCCAGAGCAGCACGGCCCCCAGGGGCAGATAGAACAGGGGCAGCCGCGGGAGTTCGTATTCCCTCATCAGGAACAGGTTGACCCCATACGCCAGCGCCATGCCGAGCGCGATACCCATGCTGGCGAGCAGGAAGTTTTCCGTCTGGAAGTAACGAAGGATGTCGACGCGGCGGGCACCGAGGGCACGCCGAACGCCGATCTGCCGCCGTCGCTGCCCCACCCAGAAACTCGCCAGGCCGACGATACCCAGGGCGGTCACCACGAGCAGGACGACGCACACGGCCGCCAGCAGGCCGGCCATGGCGCGGTCGCCGGCAAAGCGTTCGTCGCGGACCGCACTGAACTTTTCCTTCTTGACGATCACGCGACGCGGGTCGATCTGCTTGAGCTTTTCGACGGCGAGGGCCAGTACCCGATCGGCCTCACCCGGGTGGCTGCGGATGATGAAGGAGCCGTCGGTAGCCGTCGTTTCGCGCCAGGGCTGCCACGTGGAGAACTCGGCCACGGAGCGATCGACGCCGCCGGCACTGGCGAGGTGATCCACGATGCCGATCACACGCATCTCGGTGTTGCTGCTGCCTATCCAGACGGACCGCCCGAGCGCCGACGCGTTACCGAAAAGATGGTGCGCGAGACCCTGGGTGATCACGATGACCGGCGATGGCTTGGCCTTGCCCGTGACCAGATCGTCGAGCCAGACGTACTCGCCCGGCTCAAAGTAACGCCCCGCCACCAGACGCGTGCCCAGCGTTTCGCCAACGCCCTCGCCGTAGAAATTCTTTACGTCCACGGTCGAAGACGCCTGGTTCGGCGCGAGGTTGAGGGTGCTACCCCAGCTGGTGTCGCCAAGCGGCAGGCTGTTGGTGATCGTGGCGGCCGCCACACCGGGGATGGCGCGCAGCGCAGCGAGGTCGGCTTCGGCACGCGCATGATCGTCGCCATGCCTGCCGATGTCGGAGGCGACGATATGCACCACGTTCGCCTCGTCGATGCCGCTGGGGGTATCCAGGATCGAAAGGCGGTCGCTGATGAGGAACACCGCATTACAGACGATGGCGCAGGTGAGCGCGATTTCGAGGACCACCAGGCTGGCCGTAAGCCGGTGCTTGCGCAAGGCGGAGAGAATGGGACCGATGTCCTTCAGCATGTCATTGGCTCTTCAGTTGCAGCGCAGGAGTGATACGACAGGCGCGCCACGCCGGCAGCACGCCAGCGGCGACCGTCGCGCCAATCGCCATCGCGAAGGTCACGCCGAGCATCATCAGGTCGAGGTGAGCCAGCTTCGCGTAGGACACCGGTTGCAACCGAACCATCCACAAACCGAGCCAGGACAACAACACCCCGGCAACACCACCCACGAGGCCGACCATGCCGGCTTCAGTCAACAGCTGGCTGAAGATGCTGATGCGTGAGGCAC
Organism: Luteibacter sp. P1_D3; assembly: GCF_056406135.1. NCBI lineage: Bacteria > Pseudomonadati > Pseudomonadota > Gammaproteobacteria > Lysobacterales > Rhodanobacteraceae > Luteibacter > Luteibacter sp. P1_D3. The sequence continues at coordinate 209,674 of NZ_JBFUAT010000001.1, forward strand.
CCAGCGCGCGCCGCACGCCGACCTCGCCCGAGCGCCGCATGAACTTCGCGAGCATCAGGCCCACGGTGTTGATCAGGCACACGAGGAAAAACGCGAGCGCCAGCCACACTTGCAGCCGCACGTCGCTCGGCACGACCTTTTCGTGATCGAGCCAGCCCATCAGGTCGAGCATCCGCGTATGCGCCGGCCGCTCGAAGCGCCCGATGGCTTTCTGCTCCGCGACGTAATGAGAGAGGAAGTCACGGTAAGCGGCCACCTTGGCCGGACTGTCGAGCTCCACCCAGAATTGCAGCCACGCGCACTCGGAGGTTTCCAGTGAACTCTCGTCGCCCGAGCCCTTGCCCCAACACTGGATGCCGCCGGCGCGACTGAGCAGGAAGTCGCGTGATGTCGACAACGGGATGAAAACATCGTCCTGTTCCGAGAATGCTCCCACGTTCAGGTCGAAGAAATGCGGCACCGGGCGCCAGGGTTTGAGCACACCGATCACGCGCAGGTCGTGACCGTCCGCGCGGACCGTGCGGCCCGTGCTGTCTTCGCCATGGAAGAGCTTGTCATTGAGGTCGCTGCCGATCACCGCCACCCTGGCGCGGCTATCGTCCTCAACTGACGTCCAGGGTCTGCCGTAGCGGAACGGCGTCTCGAACATCGGAAAGAAGTCGGCGGTGGTATAGCGTGACGACGAAAAGAACGGATCCATGCGGGCATCGGTCGTCTGCATGGCGACCTTGCCACCGACCATCAACGCCTGATGGTCGGCGCGGTGCGAATGCAGCAGGCTCATGCCATCGGCCCAGGTCAGTTGCCGTGGGTATTCCTGGCTCGGAGAGGCCTGGTCCGACGCATAGTCCTTCATGTCGCGCGGATCCATCTGCGGATAAAAGATCGATGCACTGCGGCCCGGCAGTGGATCGCCCGACAACACGTGCAGCACGGTCAGCGTCGTCATGCACGCCCCGATACCCAGGGCGATCGCAAGGATCATCAGCGCCGTCAGTGCCCGGCTTCGCTTGAGGCTGCGAAGCGCGAGCTCCATGTAATAACCAAACATTCCGTTCTCCGTGATGAAACGTCAGACGCTGCGCGTCGCCTCGACGGGCGACACCCGCGAGGCACGCAACGCCGGCGCGAACACGGCCGCCTGGCCGAGAGCGAGCAAGGCAACGACACCGATCGCGACATAGGTAAGCGACAGACGCTTCATCTCGAAGTGGGTGAACATCCACTGGCTGAGGCCGACCGCGAGTATCACGCCAACGATGACGCCGACCAGGGCGATCAGGAAGTTTTCGGTCATGAAGTAGCTGAGGATATCGCTGCGACGGGCACCGAGCGCACGACGCACACCGATCTGCTTACGACGCTGGCCGACCCAGAAGCTCGACAGGCCGACGATACCGGCCGCCGTGATCGCCAGGAGCACACCGCAGACCACGCTCATCAGGATGGCCATGCCGCGGTCGGCGTCATACGCACGCCGGCGCACTTCCTCGAACTTGCGGATACCCACCTTGTCCGGAAGCACACGCATGCGGTTCGTTGCATAGAGTGCGGGCGGGATGGCCTTGAATACCGCGTCTTCCTGACCCGGCTGCGTGCGCACGAGGAACTGCTGGAAGCTGCTGTTGAACATCACCGGCATGATGGTGACGTAGTCGCCTTCGACAAAGTCGTTCTGGATCCAGGGCGTCGTCAGCTTTTCGACGATGCCGATGATTGTCGAGGGCTTTCCTTTAGCCAGGTAAATCACCTTGCCCAGCGCGTTGCCATCCGGGAAGACCTTGTCCGCCAGGGCTTTGGTGACGATCACCTGCGCCGTGCCCGGTTGCTGCTGGCGCCCGACGGTCACCGTTTCACCGGCCGTGAAGTTACGCCCGGCGATCAGGCGTACACCGAGCGTCTTCAGGGCGTGCTCGTCACCGAAGTAGAGCGCAGTGGACTGACCCTTCGCCTTCGAATCCGGATCGGTCTGCACACCTGTGGACCAGCCACCCTGGCGARGCGGATACGAGTTCGTGACGTACGCATCCACGACACCTGGAAGCGAACGCAGGGTCTGCAGATCCGTCTTCATGAGCGGGGTGAAGTCTTCCGGCGCGCCGACGTAATCGTTCGAGACCGCGATGAGATTGGTCTCGTCCAGGCCGGTCGTGCGATTCACCTTGTCGACGCGCTCGTGCACGATGAATAGCGCATTGCAGACGATGGCCAGTGTGAGCGCGATCTGCAGCGCGATGAGGATCGTGCCTGACTTGTGCCGGCGCAACGCGGAAAGAATGGGCTTGATCTGCATGATCATGTCCTCAGTTGGATTTCAGCTGCCAGGCCGGCTGGACCTGGGCGGCGCGCCATGTGGGGTAGAAAGCGGCGATCAGCGAGGCGACGATCGCAACGACCAGGGTAAGCAGGATCAGGACCGGGTCGAGCTTCGCCAGACGGGCGACGGGCTCGGGGAACACCAGGCCGACACCGAGAATACCCACGCCCGTCAGAATCAACCCGAGCACGCCGCCAGCGACGCCGATGGTCCCCGCTTCGATCAGGAACTGCGCGTAGATGTCCTTGCGCGATGCGCCGAGGGCGCGACGCACACCGATCTCCGGAGCGCGGCGCATGAACTTCGCAAGCAACAGGCCGATGGTGTTGACCAGGCAGATCACCAGAAAGCCCAATGAGACGATCAGCGACACCTGCGATTCCTTCGGCACCACATGCTGGACGTCCAGCCAGGTCATCACGTCACGCACCTTGATATTCGGCGCCCAGCTGAAGCGGCCTGCACGCTGCTGGTCGGCGGCATAGCCTTCGATGTACTGACGGTAGCTGTCGGCTTCCGCCTTGGTGGGCAACTCGCTCCACAACGACAGCCAGATGCATTCCGACCGCAGGTAGTTGTCCCAGCCTTCGCCCGGCTCGGCGATGCAGCTGTTGTTGCCGGCATTGGGCAACTTCAGGTCAACAGCGCGATTGAACGGCACGTACACCTTGGCGCCCTCGTCGAAGCCGCCCGTATTGGGCACGTCGAAGAACAACGGCTGGGGCGCCCAGTCCTCGATGACACCGGTGATGCGGTACAGGTGGCCGTCGAGGTTCAACTGCTTGCCGACGCTCTGGCCGCCGTCGAACAGCTTGTCGTTGAGCGACTTGGCAATGACCACGACACTCGCATGTTTTTCATCGTCCTCGAGCGTCCAGCCCGTGCCCTGCAGGAACGGCACGTCGAACATCGGGAAGAAGTCCGCACCGGTGGCGTAGGCACCCTCCCGTATCGGCAAGCGGCCCGCGTTATCGGGAATCACCGAGACCCCGATGGGGTAGGTGATCGTCTGGCGCTTCGCCTTATGAGCGCGCAACAGGGCCGTCGCGTCCTTGTAGCTGAGCGCCTGCGGCGGCTCGCCCTTCTCGATCTTGTCGGGACCCCAGTTGTCCAGCTGGGTGTTGAACAGCTGGCTCGACTTCTGCGGAATCGGATCCCGCGACGTCGCGCGGAATACCGAGTACGTGGTCATCGAGGCGGCGACACCAAAACCAATGGCCATCACCATCAACCCGGTGAGGACCGGGTTGCGGCGCAGGCTGCGCAGTCCGAGCTGGAGGTAGTAACTGAACATGGAGTTCCCCGGAGCGTTGGGCGGACGGATCAGGAAAGGGCGGCGTGCGGCTGCGTGTGGAAACGCGGTTCTTCAGACAGATCCACCACCTGGCCGTCGATCACGTGAACGTTGCGCTGGGCACGTGCGGCGAGTTCGGGATCGTGGGTGACCATGACGATGGTGGCGCCTTCGCGGTGGATCTCTTCGAGCAGTTCCATCACGCCGCGGGCCATCTGCGTGTCGAGGTTGCCGGTCGGCTCATCGGCCAGAAGCAGGCGCGGCGAACCGGCGAGTGCACGGGCGATGGCGACGCGCTGCTGCTGACCGCCGGAGAGTTCCGCCGGATAGTGCTTGGCACGCGAAGCGAGGCCGACACGCTCCAGTGCATCCATGATCCGCTGCTTGCGCTCGGCCGCCTTCATGCCGCGATAGCGCAGCGGCACTTCCACGTTGTCGAACACGTTGAGGTCGGGAATCAGGTTGAAGGCCTGGAAGATGAAGCCGATCTTCTCGTTGCGGATGCGCGAACGGGCGTTGTCGTCSAGCTGGCTCACTTCGACGCCGTCGAGGTGGTATTGCCCACCGGTGAAGGTTTCGAGCAAACCGGCAATCGTCAGGAAGGTGGTCTTGCCCGAACCCGAGGGACCGGTGACGGCGACGAACTCGCCTTCCTTCACGTCGATGTTGAAGTCACGCAAGGCGTAGGTCTCGACGACTTCCGTGCGGTAGACCTTGGCGAGATGGGTCATCTTGAGCATGGCGGTTCCTTCGTGGGTAAGGGAATGACGTTGGATCAGCGGCTGATGGCGACGTGTTTCGCGTCACCGAAGGTGTCGGCGCCGGAGATGACGATCTTGTCGCCCTCTTTCAGGCCGCTCAGGATTTCGACCTTGTCGATGCTGCTCGCACCGACGCGGATGTCACGGCGATCAGCCATGCCGTCGGCGACGACGTAGGCGTAGCGTCCAGCGCTTTCGTCGACAAAGGAGCCGCGCTGCACGGTGAGCACGTTGTCGCGCTTGTCGAGGAGCACGCGGACGGAGAGACGCTGGCTCTGGCGCAGCTGGCTCGGCGTGGCGCCGTCGAAGCGCAGGCGAGCGGCGACTTCGCCGTTGACCACTTCGGGCGAGATCGCACTGACCTTGCCGTTCCACACCTTGCCGTTGCCGCTGATCTCGCCCGGCATGCCGATCGCGAGATCCCGCGCGAAGCTCTCGGGCACCTTCATCTCCACCTGCAGGGCGGAAAGGTCGATGACGCTGAGCAGCTGTGCGTCCTTCGCGACCGTGGCACGCTCGGCGATGAACGCCTGGCCCACCTGGCCGTCGACCGGCGACTTCACGTTGAGCTCTTCGACCTGGCGCTCGAGGTCCTGCACCAGCAGTACCTGGCGGTCATACGCCAGCTTCTTCGCCTGGATGTCGAAGGTCAGGCTGCCGTTGTCAGTGGTGAGATCGGACTGCGCGTGCTTCACCGTGACGTCGGCCTTGTCGAGCGTGGACTTGGCCTTGTCGACATCGGCGACCGGTACGGCACCTTTCGCAAAGGCACCTTCATAACGCTTGAGATCACGCTGGCCGGCGGTCTGGTCGATGACCGCGTTGTCGTACGCCTTCTGCAGCTCGGAGCGCTTCTTCGTCGCGTCGATCTGCGCACGCAGGAATTCCACTTTCGCCGCGTCGGCCGCGGAACGTTCCTGGGCGAGTTTGGCGGCGAGGTCGGGACTGGTGATGGTGGCGAGCACCTGGTCTTTCTTGACCACGTCGCCCGGGTGCACGGTCAGCACGACCGCGCCGGCGGACGTCGCATACAAGGTGGGGCTCACGGCCGCCACGACCTTGCCCTCGGCGGCGATATCGCGGACGAAGGGTCCGCGCGACACCGTCGCGAAGCTGAGCCGCGAGGCGCTCACCGAGCTGTCCGCGGAGAACATCGTGGCGACATGGGGCAGCGCGAACGCGAGCCCGGCGACGACGGCAACGCCGGCGCCGATGTAAATCATCAGCTTGCGCTTGCGGTTGGACCCGACTTCGACGAGGCGGTCAGTGGCGGAGGTATCGCGGATCATGCTGGCTTCCCTGGATTCTCTTTGGAGGGAAGAGAGCAAGCCGCGTGCCAAGCCGTGACATTGTTTTAAAACATAAGGTTATGGCGCATTTCCGGTTTCGGCGTCGTGTCCGCGGACAGAGTGTCCGGACACTGCGCCGGTCGGACAGGCGTTCGCTCAGACCGTGATGCCCACCGACTCGGAGACTGCGATGTCGCGCGCCACGCCACGGCCCAGCGACGAAATCAGCACGTCGCGCGCACCCAGCACGGTGAAACCGACCATGCGCCGGCGCGTGAACGAGAGTACCCGGGCCCGCCATGCACGCAACCACTCGCGGTCGGGTAGTTCCCGGGTCGGGGCATCGACCGGCGTCGCATCGACGAAGAGCCCATCCCAGGCGAGGTAGTCGGTGTCCGGCAGCAGATAGATGCGGGCGAGCGCTTCGCCCTCACCTCCCACGCAATCGATCCACTCACGCGGACCTTCCGCGGTGATCGCGCAGGTCAGGCCGACGTACCGCGTGGCCAGCAGCGGCGCGAGGTCCGCCGATTCGACGAGGCAGCCGAAAGACTCGTGATCCTGGAAGGGACAGCTTTTCGCGCCCGGCGCGAGGTAGAGGACACCACCAAGCTGACCGAGACCCTCGACCAGCGTGCGTGGCGTGATCGCCAGCCAGCGCGTGGCGGGAGTGGAACGGGCACGCGAGTGCATGCCGAACGAAGCTAACCAGCCGAACATAGCGCGTCTCCCGGGTGACTGCCGGAAAAGGATGCCTGGCTGGGCGGCCTGGAAGGGCCAGCGTGGCTTGGCGTCGGGGAGAAGGTGCCTGGCGGAGCAGGCCTCAGCGAAACAGGCCTGACGGGGGCAGGCCTTACTTGGTAAGAATGAGCTTGTCGTTGCGCGTGAGGCGCAGGTGGTACTCGTTGCCCTGGTGCTCGATCACGAGCTCCCGCGAGCCGTCGAGCAGACGCGTGCTTTCGATACGACGGGCGACCGCGGGGGCGGCACGCAGCGCAACGACCTTGTCACGGCCGCCGTTATCGGTCAGGGGAAGCGATCTCATCAACATGGCTCAGCTCCGGGTAAGAGGTTCGTCTTTGATGATAACGATTCTCATTTACGCGTCAAGGGGTGAATCAAAAAAAGCCCGAACTGAGTCGGGCTTTCGTTGACCTGCTATCGCCGCTGGAGCGGCTCCCCACAAAGGCTGCAGCCAGGCGTCATGCGTCGGCGTGCATGTCCAGCAGTGTCGTCTCGAGCGCCTCGAGGTCCGGGATCACGGCCGTGTCGTCACGGACGAGGACACGGGCGCGGACGCCGAACGGCAGGTCGTGGCCATCATGGGTCGGCAGGAGGAGTTCCGCGTTGAGTGTCGTCAGGCGGGGAAAGCCGTGGGTCAGGACCGCGACATAGGGCATCTCGGGATGATTGGTCACGCCCTTCAATACCGCCACGCGAGGCGCCTGGTTCACACCGTCTTCGGGTAGCGGAGCAACGTGATCGAAACGCACCAGCGGGATACGCCAGCCACGCCAGGCGATCCGCCCGACCAGCCAGGCCGGCGCGTCGGCCACCGGCTCGATGCCGGCCAACGTGATCACTTCGGCCACCGCGGCGTTCGGCAACAGCAGGCGCACACCGCCACTGGGAATCAGGACGCAGCGGATTTCGCGCGGTAACGGCTCGCTCATGGGAATTCCTCGATCAGTTTCTGTGCCAACGCGTGAACGTCGCCGGCAAATCCGGCCACGCGTTCCTCGCGAATCCCGGCCACCATATGCCCGGTCTCGGCCTCGGGCGCGACCGTCTCGACCCAGACACGGCCGCCGGCGTCGTACACCGCCTGCGACCCGGCCACGGCATCGTTACCCCGACCGGCGAAGACGATCGCCAGCGCATCCGTACCGAACCCGCCGGCAAGGGTGCTGAAGATGCCATCGATCGAGGGACCGGTCGCGGAACCCGTGCTGCCATCCTCACGTACGGTGACGCTGCCGTCGCGGCGAATCTGCACATGCGTGCCACGCGGCACGACGAGGATCTCACCGTGCTCGGTATGCGACCCATCCGTGGCTACGCGTGCGCGGCCAAGGCGCTGCGCGAAACCGTTCGCATCCTGGTCGTGGTGGACCGCGACCAGAATGACCGCCGGCATGCGCTTGGGCAAGGCGGCGACGAAGGCGGTCACGGCGCCTTCGCTTTCACGCGAGCCACCCAACGCAACGATGCGGCGCACCGCGCGCGCGCTGCCCTCAAGGAACATTTCATGGGAGAAGTCGCCATCGGTACGCGGCGCGATGGCCTCTTCCATCGACACGAGCTCGAGCGAGAAGCCCGGCTCGAGCCCGTGCGAGCCGTCGTCGACCACGTCCTGCGCGAGGTACTCGGCGGCGCTGACGGTTTCGATGCCGAAGTCGGCCGGGCTTCCGTGCGCGGGCACATCGAGAACGATCGTGTCGTGATCCACCAGATCCCACTCGGGAGCCGGCGGGGGTACGTATTCCGTGGCACGCGATTCGATCTGGAGAGCGGGCACGCTTTCCGGGGGAGCGACTGTCACGCTCTCCGCGTCGGTCGCGAGACTGAACTGACTGACGTCGAATTCCTGTTCCACGGTGGGGGCCGGAGGGGGTGCCTCGTCGATCACTTCGAAACCCGAAAGATCGAGCGAGGCCAGTTCGGTCAGCTCCAGCGGTGCCGAAGGAATGTCTTCCAGTCCGTCGGAGCCGTTGATCGAATTCGCGTCGCTGTCGGCCAGCAGGGCCTCGAGTTCGGCGGCGAGCCTGACCGGATCGCTGCCCTCGCCCTCTTCCCCGTCGTCTTCCACGGCATCGGTCTGGGTAGCCGAGAAATCGAGGGAGTCAGCCAGATCGTCAGTGTTGTCGGAGGCGTCGCCGTCGTCCTCGATCGCAACGAAACCGACGTCCTCGGCCATCGTCATCATCGGTGCCTCGGCATAGCCGTGACTGCCGGTAATGGCGAGATCGTCCGAAAGGGCCTCGTCGAAGGTTTCTTCCGCAGGTGCGGCCACGCCGGCGATCGCCTCGAGGCGCGGCTCGATGGCGCGCGCATCTTCCGGACGCGGCGGATCCATGGGGTTCGTACCGACCAGCTTGGCAGCGAGGTGCCTGGCCCAGCGGGCACGATCCCAGCCTTCCAGGTTGCGGCTGGCGTCGGCATCGTTGAAGACGAGGCGCGGATGGCCGCCTTCAACCGTGTCATAGAGGCGATCGAGATCGCCATCGCTGGGGTCGTCGAGATCGACCACGACCACATCGGCCGATGAACCGACCAGCTCGGCCGGCGCGAACGCCCGCAGGTCCGATTCGTAGACGATCCGCGCACCCTGGGCGACGAGGGCGTCACGCAGGTGTGCGGCGAGCGCCGCGTCGTCGAACAGCAACGCGACCGACGGCTCGCGATCAGCCATGGGTCACTCCGAGCACGTCGTTGATCTGCACGATGAGGTCGTTCTCCTGGTAAGGCTTGCCGATGTAGCGCTCGACACCGATATCGAACGCGCGCTGGCGATGCTTATCGCCCGTGCGCGAGGTGATCATGATGATCGGCACACCCGCCAGGCGTTCGTCCGCCTTCATCTGCGTCGCCAGTTCATAGCCATCCATGCGCGGCATTTCGATATCGAGCAACATCAGGTCGGGCACGCGCTCGTTGAGCTTCTCGAGGGCGTCCACGCCATCCTTTGCCGTCATCACTTCGAACTCATGGCGCTCAAGCACGCGACCGGTGACCTTGCGCATCGTGATCGAGTCGTCGACCACCATGACCAGCGGCTTCACGCGGACCTCGTCCTGCACGCGCGGTGCGTGAGGCACGGCGGCCTCCGCCTCGAATGCACGGCGTGCCACACCGTGACGCACCATCGGTGCGAGGTCGAGAATCATGAGCACCGAACCGTCGCCCATGATCGTCGCGCCGAGGATGCCCGGCACCGAACTGACCTGGGGGCCAACCGGCTTGACCACGATTTCGCGAGAGCCCAGCACGGCGTCGACGCGGATCGCGGCGCGCAGGTCGCCCGAACGGGCGAGCAGCAGCGGTACGTCGCCTTCCTCGGGCGAGGAGACCACGTGCACGCCGAGCAGCTGCGGCAGATCGTGGATGGTGTAGTCATCGCCGAGGTAGTCGAAACTCGGGTTCTCCTCGGCCATGCGATGCGCCAGCTCATTCGGAGCCACGCGCGCCACACCGTGCACCGAGGTCATCGGGATCGCGAAGTTGGTTTCGCCAATGCGCACGATCAGAGCCTGGGTCACCGCGAGGGTGAACGGCAGGCGCATCACGAACGTCGTGCCGACGCCCTTCTGTGATTCGATACCCAGCGTACCGCCGAGCTGCTTGATCTCGTTCGCGACCACGTCCATGCCGACGCCGCGCCCCGCCACCTGGGTGACCTTCTCCGCCGTGGAGAAGCCCGGTACCTGGGTGAGCTGGAAGATCTGGTCGTCGGAGACGCGCGCGTCCGGACGCAGCAGGCCGCGCTCGATCGCCTTGGCCCGAATCACGTCGCGGTCCATGCCGGCACCGTCGTCGGACAGGCGAACCACGACCTCGGTCGCTTCGCGCGACACCTGGATACGTACGGTGCCTTCGGGATTCTTGCCCGTGGCCTCGCGGGTGTCCGGTGTCTCGATGCCATGGGCGACCGCATTGCGCAGCATGTGCTCGAACGGCGCCTTGATGCGGTCGAGCATGTTGCGGTCCATTTCGCCGTTGGCGCCTTCCACCACCAACTGGGCCCGCTTGCCGACGTCGCCGGCCGCCTGGCGCAGCGTGCGGCGCAAGTTGGGCACCATCGCGTCGAACGGCAACATGCGCGTCTGCATGAGACCTTCCTGCAGTTCCGCGTTCACTCGCTGCTGCTGGAGCAGGAGGTTTTCGGACTGACGGGTCAGCTCATCGAGAATCGTCTGCAGCGACACGAGATCGGATACCGACTCGGCCAGTGCGCGCGAGTACTGCTGCAGCTGCGAGAAGCGATCGAGCTCGAGCGGGTCGAAGTTCGTCGCACCCGTTTCGCGGTGTTCCTGGTGGTAACGCGCGATGATCTGCGCTTCGGTTTCGATTTCCAGCATACGCAGCTGGCTGCGCAGGCGGCTGACCGTCTGTTCGTGCTCGGTGAGCGTCGAACGGAAGCTGGCCGTCTGCTGCTCCAGGCGCGAGCGGTAGATCGACACTTCGCCGGCGTGATTCACCAGCGTGTCGAGCATGTCGGCGCGGACGCGGATCTGTTCCTGCGACGAGCGCTGGAGTTCTTCTTCCTCGAACTCCGGCAGCAGCTCCGGCAGGTCGCGATCGAGGACCGGAATCGTCTCGGCGTCGGCCAGCGGCTCGAAGCCGGGGATCGGCGCCGGGTCGACGGTGATGATCGCGGCCTCGCGTTCTTCGCGATAGCTCTCGGCCGTGAGCGTATCCGGCGCGATCGGCGCACCGGCAAGGCGCGCGAACGGCTCGATGTCGGCATCGTTCAGTGCGATGGGGCGACCCAGGGCAATGCTCTGGATCATGCCGTGCAGACGGTCGAAGCCGACCTCGGTCGCCTCGATGGCGGGGCGATCGCTCTCGCGCTGGCCACCGGCCACCGCATCGAGCAAGGCTTCCATCGCATGAGCCAGATCGCCAACGACGGCCAGGCCAGCCATGCGCGCACTGCCCTTGAGCGTATGCAAGTCGCGCTGGAGGGCCGTCACGTGCTCAGCCATCTGCGGCTCGGTACGCCATGCCGCGAGGGCACCATCGGCGTGATCGAGGATCTCGCGTCCTTCTTCGACGAAGACCTCGAGCAGGTCGGGGTCGATATCGGCGTACGGCGACAGCTCCGGGATCATCGCCACGACAGGCTCGTCGACGGGCTCGTCGACCGGCGTGTGGACCGGCTCGGCAAGTGGCTCGTGCGACTGATCTTCGATGACGACGGTATCGTCTACCGGCTCGTCATGAGACGCCGCGACGAACGACGGCTCCTCGACATCCGAAGTCGCTTCGGCGTTCGAAGTGACTTCGACGTCCGAAGGCGCCTCGACGGACTCGTCGACGTTCGCGAGTTCCGTGAGTTCAGTGAACCCTGCGAGTTCCGTCGGCTCGACCGCGGCCGGTTCGGCCGTGGTGGACTCGGTCGGCAACGCGTCCAGGGCGAACGCCTCGTCGGCGAGGAAACCCTCTTCTTCGGAAGCGGTCTCGTCGATCGTCTCGTCGATCGCCTCTTCGTCGTCGATCAGACGTGGCTCGACCAGACCATCGTGACTGTGCAGGACGTCGCCGTCATGCGACATCGGCTGAGGCAAGGCGTCGGTTTCTTCCGGCGCAACCGCCTCGTCGTCGAGGCCGCCGATGAGCGAACGCCACGCGGCGTCTTCTTCCGCGTCGTACTTGAGGATCGGCTTGACCTCGCCTTCGGGCTTGTCGATCTGGAAACCTTCGAACGAAGCAAGCAGTTCGGCGGTGAGATCGGCGGTCTCGCTGGACAGGTCGGAGGTGTCGATCGGCTCGAGTTCGACGCCGGGAATCGTGGCGTGCTCGTCGTGCGCATCGACCGGCGTGACCGGCTCGATCGACGCGTCGCTGGCGACTTGCTGACGTGCGCGCTCAGCCTGCGCCTCGGCGTCGGCCAACTCGCGTGCGGCGAGCTCGCCGGACAGCATGGCCTCGAGTTCGGCCTCGAAATTCTCGTGCGGGGGCGCCTCGGCCTCGATCGGGGTCGACGCCACCGGAACGTCTTCGACAACCGACGGCTCGACAGCCGGCTCGTCGACAACGAGCGACTGCTCGTCCGACCGGGACGTGTCACGCAGAAGCGCCTCGAGCTCGTCTTCATCGAACGTGATGTCGTCGAGACGCTCGTCGGTCACGACCGGCGTTTCTTCGACCACGTCCAGCGTGTCGAAGGCCTCGATGTCTTCGAAAGCCACCGGATCCTGGAAAGCGATCAAAGCCTCGTCGTGCACCACCGGGGCATCCGCTGCGACTTCGTCTTCCAGCGGCTGCGGGTCCGGCTCGTACAGGATGTGGGCAACCGTGGCTTCGGGCTGTTCGTCGCGCAGCGCGATGATCTGCGCGGCGAGCGCGGAGACGTCCGGGACGCGCGGGTCCGGCGCATCGAACTGCTCCATGACGTGATCGACCAGGTCGGCCGCATCCGTGAGGGCATCGACGCCCTTCGGACGCAGCGGCACGCCGCTGGCACGGACGCGCTTGATCAGGCCTTCGAGCGGCGCGAGCACCTGGATGAGCACCGGGATGTCGACCATGCCGATGGCACCGTGCAGGGTATGCACGGCGCGCAGCAAGCCGTCGTCCACCGGCAACTCGCCGTCGCCAGCAAGCGCGAGGTTGGCGCGGATCACGTGCAGGTACTGGGCCACTTCGGTGCGCAGGATATCCAGCAGTACCGCGTCGACCGGCGGCAGCGGCGGAGCCACGTACGGGGGATCCATCGGTGCCGCTTCGACAGGCTCCGACGGCACATGGCCGTAACTGGCAAACGCAGCCGTCGGCACCGCGGCAATCGTGTCGCGCGGTACGCGACGCTTGACCCGCGTGCGAACCGTGTGGACCGAGCTCTTCGCGACGTCTTCCACGAAGGCGCTGTCGCCCATCGCCAGGCGATCGGCCGTCTCCATGATGGCGGCGATCGGTGCACCCGGTGTGGACTCGCCTTCCAGCGCCGACTTGAGCTGGGGCAGCGCATCCACGGCGTGGCGAATGAGCGCCTGCACGCCGTCGTGCGGGGTGATCGTGTGGTCGAGCACACGGTTGAGCATGTTCTCGACCTTCCAGGCGAACTCGCCCAGCAGGCGCGCGCCGACCAGGCGGCCGGAACCCTTGAGCGTGTGGAACGACCGGCGGATCGGAACGAGCGCCTCGATCCGCTCGGGATCCTTCAGCCACGCGTCCTGCGCAGCGAGCAGGTTGCCGATCTCTTCTTCGGTTTCCTCGAGGAAGATCTCGCGGATTTCGTCGTCGATGCCATCGACCGTGATCTGGAATCCGGCGAACTCGGCATTGCCGGTGCCACCGACTTCCTGCTCGACTTCCTCTTCGATCTCGACCCAGTCTTCCTCGCCCGTCGCGGCGACGGCCACGTCGTGCGTGACCGCTTCGCTGGCGTGTGCCTGGGCATGTTCGATCTCCGCCTCGGTGGGCGGCTCGTCGAGAAGGTCGAAGGTGTCGGCGAAGCTGGACACGGTCTCGCCTGCGTCGACGCTGGTCGACGGCACGGCGATATGTTCGATGGCGGCGGTATCGATCGCTTCGAGGGCAGCATCGCCGAGCGACACCTCGTCTTCCACGACCGGCACCGGCCAGTAACCGAGTTCGGCCAGGCTCTGCTGGGTCACGTCGAGGATGTGCTCGAGGCCACCGCGATGTTCGCGCGCCGCTTCCAGGTAATACTCGAGGGCGGCCAGCGCGTCGGCAAGGCGATCCATCTGCGCGCCGTTGGGCACGCGACGATCACCGAGCAGTTCGCGGTGGATGAACAGGCCAATGCCATCGGCCAGCTCGGCCGGACGCGGCGCGCCTAGCATGTTCATCGCACCGCCGATCTCGCCCATGAGTTCGGGCGTGCCGTCGAGCTGCGCGTGGTCCCATGAGGACTCGACGAAGGCGACGATCGCGTCCTTCACCTTGGAGGTGTTGGCGGTGGCTTCACGCATCAGCGTGGAAAGAATGTGGCGCGCTTCGCTGCGCGGCAGCGGCGACGGGCCCGAATCGGAAACCTGGGGTTCACCCTCGCCTTCCGCGCCCAGTCGCTCGATGTGATCGTCCAGCGAGGCTTCGACGTACAGCAGCGCACCCGCGACGTCGAGCAATGCCTCTTCGTCGGGCGAGCGCTGGCCCGTGGCGATCTCGCCGAGGATCCGGCGCTGTTCGCCGACCACGCGACGCGGCACGCCCAGGGCGAGCATGCCCAACGTGTCGCCGACGCGGTCGAGCACTTCGGCCTGCGGGCCGAGCTGTGCGGGATCGCCATCGGGACGACGCAGGAACAGGTCGAGCGATTCCTTGACCCGCAGCAGGTCTTCCTTGATCGCCACCGACACGGTGTCGAGCAGGGCGCGGTTGTGCCCGGACATGGAGCCACGGGCGTGCTCGAGCTCAGCGGCGCGCGGCAGCAGGCCGTCCAGGCGATAGGTCTGGCGGAGTTCCTCGATACGATCGCTGCCGGTCTTGGCCTGGGCGACGTAGTAAAGGAGCTTGCGGGCGAGATCGTCGGATTCGCCGGTCAGAAGGACTTCTTCACCGCCATCGACCAGTTCGCGGATCGAACGATCCACGCGGCCGATCAGCTGACGGACGTCCTTTTCATGGGCACGCAACACGCCGCGCTCGAGGCCTTCGAGCACGCCGGCGGCGATCCACCACAGGCGGCGGCCAGCGATCGTGTAGCAGCGCGCGGCGATCCCATCGAGCGTGGCGCGCATGCCGAGCAACTGGCGTTCATTGCCCTGCCCGCGGAACCATGCCAGCAACTGCTGCTGGAAACGCACGCGCAGCTCGGCCAGCTCGGCGCGATGCGCCTCGGCCACCGACGGGTCGCTCGCACCGGGCGCGCCGAGCGGCAGCATGGTGTCGAGATTGGGCGTGAACAGCGCGGATTCGTGCAGCGACTGCTCACCGCGGCTCGCGCGCAGATCGTTGAGCAAGGGCAGCAGGACGATCGGTACGTCACGATGACCGCTCTGCAGACGCTCGAGGTAATCGGGCATCTGCATCATGCCGCGCATCAGCGCGGCATAGGCGTCATCACGATGCGCGACGCGATCGTCGATCAGGGCGGCAACCAGCTGCTCCATTTCGCCGACAACCATCGCGGCGCCGTAGAGCTCGACCATACGCAGCGTGCCGTGGACCTGATGCAGGTCCGCAGCGCACGTGTGCATGACATAGGCGTCGCGAGAATCCTCGACGTACGACTCGAGGGCCTGGCGTGCCTTGGACAGGGCGTCGTCGAGCTCCGCCTTGACCCAATGCAGCGTCGTGAAATCGGTATGGTCTTGAAGTCTCACTGCATCAGCCCGGCAGCTTGAAGTTCGCGACGGACAGGCGCAGGTCGTTCGCGAGCTGGGCCAGGTTGCCGATCGATTCCGCCGTCTGGCTCGCGCCCAACGACGTCTGCGACGTGATCTCCTGGATGACGTTCATCGTTGCCGAGGTATCGGTCGCCGCAGCGGACTGCTGGCGTGCCGCGGCCGAGATGTTCTGAATCAGCGCCGACAGATCGTTCGAGACGCGCTCGATGTCGCCCAGTGCGGTACCCGCATCCTCGGCCAGTCGCGCACCGGCGACCACCTCGGCGGTGGTCTGTTCCATCGAACTGACCGCCTCGTTGGTATCGGACTGAATGGTCTGCACCAGCGTTTCGATTCGCTTGGTCGCGCTGGCGGAACGTTCGGCGAGGCGCTGGACTTCGTCCGCGACGACCGCGAAACCGCGGCCTGCTTCACCGGCCGATGCCGCCTGGATGGCTGCGTTCAAAGCGAGGATGTTGGTTTGCTCGGCGATGTCGTTGATCAGTTCCACGATCGAGCCGATTTCCTGCGACGACTCACCCAGTCGCTTGATTCGCTTCGAGGTTTCCTGGATCTGGTCACGGATCGAGTCCATGCCCTGAATCGTCTCGCGCACCACTTCCGCGCCGCGCGAGGCGATCTGCACGGAGCGCTGGGCCACGTCGGCCGATTCCGCGGAATCCTTCGACACGGTATCCATCGAGGTTGCGATCTGGTTAATGGCCGAGGTCGCCGAGGTGATCTGCTGCGCCTGCTGTTCCGCCGCGTCGGCGAGGTGCATGGCGGTCGCCTGCGTTTCCTGTGCCGCCGCCGAGACGCGAACTGCCGTCTCGTTAATCGTGGTCACGAGGTTGCGCATCTCGTCGACCGCGGAGTTCATGGCGTCCGCGATGGCGCCCGTGATGTCCTCGGTGACCGTGGCCTTGATGGTCAGGTCGCCTTCGGCGAGCGTACCCATCTCGTCCAGCAACCGCATAATCGCGGTCTGGTTACGCTGGTTCAGTTCGGACGTGCTTTCGAGGCGCTGGCGCTGGTCGCGCACCAGGGTGACGACGAGCAGCAGGGCGAAGGCCACCGTCGCGAGTGCGCCGACGAGACCCCAGCCGACGTTCGGGAAGAGGCGGAACTTCTTGGCGATCTGGTCCGCGGATTCGTTTGCGCGGAGCAACACGGTCTGCGAGTCGAGCGATGCCTGGTTGCCGGCACGCTTCACGTCCTGCAGGTTGGGCGATGCCGCAACAAGCTGGGCCACCGGGTCGACCAGATCGCCCCACGAGGTCTGCATGCCTTCGAGGATCTTGCGTGCGTTGGTGTCGGTCATCGCGCGGACGCCGCCGTCGGCATTGCCGTCGATCAGGCCCTTGAGCACCGCGCCGTAAAGCTGCGCGTCGCGGGAGAGACCGTCGGCCGCGGACTGCGCGCCGTCACCACCCTGCAGGATTTCCTGCACACGACGGATCATACGGTCAGCCATCAGCATCCAGCGGGCGATGGTGAAGGTCTGCTCCGAAGAGGCGTTCTTCTGCTGGACGATGTTCAGCACTTCGTCGGTGCGCGAGTTCAGCAGGGGCATCTGCTTGGAGAAGAGATCGGCGCGCTCACCGGAACTCAGGACAAGGTCCTTGTTCGAGAGGATCTTGCCGATGTCCGCGTCGAGCTGGTGCCAGGCGTTGGCCAGGGCACTGACCGAGCGACCGGATGGCGTCGTGTCGTTCTCGGCGTACGAGGGCATGCCGGTCTTGTCGTCGCCCTTGACCAGTCGCTGCACCGCCGAGTCGATGGTGTTGCGCGTTGCCGCCAGCTCACGGAAGGAGTCGCGGTTGCCGTCGGACGCCTCGAGTGCGTACTTCGCGGTCTGCTGCGAAAGCACCTGCACCTGGGTCGTCAGCGCGATGGCTTCGCGATCCTCACCGTTCTTGATATTCAGCCACCAGAAGTCGACCGACGCCAAACCGATAGCCAGAAGCAGTGCCACGATAACCATCGTGTAGCCACGTTCCCGGCCTGCGCCCCCTGTTGTCGTACTCATACTCACCTCGACCAAACCTGGCAAAGCTAGTCACCGGCGCCCCGAATGAGGCCGTCGGCATGACGAAGCGGCCGCACTGGCCGCCCCTCCGTTCCCATCGCGAGGACGTTACCGCCCCCGCCGATCCTGGTGCGGGGCGGCCACCCGGCCGTCCCGTCCCCCCTGGAGGCGCTTTACAGCGCCGCCTGCCGGAAATCCGGCGCACGAGCCAGGCGGCTCATGCTGAAAAGCCCGAACGATTGCTCGCCCAGTTGTACGTTTTCCGCGACGAACCGCGCCAGGCGCGGGTCGTGTTCCTCGCTACCGGTACCGCGCTGCGCCTCGTCCATGGTGCGCTGGCCAAATACCTCGTCGACCAGCAGGCCCACCGTACCGCCGTGCTGGCGAACCAGCAGCAGGCGCGTACGCTCGGAAGACGGCGTCCGCTCGTCGAAAAGGAACCGACCCAGGTCGATCGCCGGCACCAGGTTGCCGCGCACGTTGGCGACACCCATCAGCCACGGCTGCGTGCCCGGGACATTGGTGAGCGGCGGCACCGCGAGCAGTTCGTTGATCTCCTCGATACCGCTGACGAAGGCACGACGCCCGATGCGGAAACCGATGCCTCGCCAGAGGCCCAGCGATTCGACCCGTTCGGGCGTGCCCGCCGAGTGCGCCAGACAGGCGCGCTCGTAGTGGGCGAGCAGTTCGAAAGGCGTAAGTGCCGCATTCTCGATCATGGTGCCCTCAGTGCTTGTTCGGCAGCAGGCTGGCGATGGTCGAGAGCAGTTCCTTCTCGTTCACCGGCTTGGTTATGAAGGCCTTCGCACCCTGGCGCAGGCCCCATACGCGGTCCGTCTCCATGGACTTGGTCGTGATCATCACCACCGGCACGTCCGCCGTGGCCGGGTCGCGGCTCAGCGTTCGGGTGGCCTGGAAACCATTCATGCCGGGCATGATGACGTCCATGATGACTAGGTCGGGCTTGCTCGCACGGATGCGATCGATGCCCGACTCGGCATTGTCGACACTGGAAACGGAAAAACCCGCCTTCTCCAGCAGCGTGGTGAACACGCGTACGTCGGTCGGCGAGTCGTCAATGATCAGAATGTTTGCCACACGTCCCCCTGGACGTCGAAAAGCGGATGTTTATCAGCTCGCCGTCGCATAACGATGGATCGCGCCGAGAAGCTCGTCGCGGGTGAAAGGCTTGGTCAGGTATTGCTCCGCGCCCACGATGCGGCCACGCGCCTTATCGAACAGGCCATCCTTGGAGGACAGCATGATCACCGGCGTTCCGCGGAACTGGGCGTTGTTCTTGATCAGCGCGCAGGTCTGGTAGCCATCCAGGCGCGGCATCATGATGTCGACGAAGATGATGTTCGGCTTCTGGTCGGAAATCTTTGCCAGCGCCTCGAACCCATCGACCGCGGTAAGAACGTCGCAGCCTTCCTTCTTCAGCAGGGTTTCGGCCGTGCGTCGGATGGTTTTCGAATCGTCGATGACCATGACCCGCAAGCCGGTCAGATCGGTACCACGTCCGTTTTCGTTCACTGCGCCCCCGTAGCACGCACAAAAAAACCGCAAATCCCACCGCAGGATAGCTGGTTTCATGCCGGCTTATCCGTGCGCTGGGTCGTCGTCCGGAACCTGGGCTCCGGTGGCCCGCTCTTCGGCGTTCCTCCCGTTCGCTGTTTAATGGTTGGCCGGGTCGCCGTCAAGATGAATTGTTCTTAAAGGGGAAATTCCTTGTGAAATTGCGACCCCTCC
Organism: Luteibacter sp. P1_D3; assembly: GCF_056406135.1. Lineage (NCBI taxonomy): Bacteria > Pseudomonadati > Pseudomonadota > Gammaproteobacteria > Lysobacterales > Rhodanobacteraceae > Luteibacter > Luteibacter sp. P1_D3. The sequence goes on from NZ_JBFUAT010000001.1 coordinate 229,126, forward strand.
CCCACTAGACTTGGCACCTTTCCTGCTCTTCCGGGACACGCCCATGTCGCTCTCCGTCGCCGTCCTGATGGACCCGATCCGCGCCATCAAGATCGCCAAGGACTCCACCTTCGCCATGTTGCTGGAGGCCTCCCGCCGTGGCCACGCCTTGCTCTACATGGAGCAGGGCGACCTGGCGCTGCGCAACGGCGAGGCCTGGGCCCGCCTGCGCCCGCTCACCGTAAAGGAAGACCCAACCGGCTGGTTCACCCTGGGCGAGGCCACCTGGCGCCCTCTCGCCGAGGTCGACATCGTCCTGGCGCGCAAGGATCCGCCGGTGGATGCCCAGTTCATCTACGACACCATGGTCCTGGAGCGCGCCCAGCGCGCCGGCTGCAAGGTCGTCAACGACCCGCGCAGCCTCCGCGACTGCAACGAGAAGCTCTTCGCCCTGGATTTCCCCCAGTGCATCGCGCCGACCCTGGTCTCCCGGGACGCCGGCGAGCTGCGCCGGTTCGTCGCCGAACACGGTGAAGCCGTGCTCAAGCCGCTGGACGGCATGGGCGGACGCGGCATCTTCCGGGTCAGGCACGGCGACTCCAACCTCAACTCCATGCTGGAAACCCTGCTCGACGGTGCCCGCCACTTCGCGATCGCGCAAAAGTACATCCCGGAAATCACCGCGGGCGACAAGCGCATCCTGCTGATCGACGGCGAGCCGGTGCCCTACGCGCTGGCCCGCATCCCGCAGGGCGACGAATTTCGCGGCAACCTCGCTGCTGGCGGCCGCGGCGAAGGTATCCCGCTGTCCGACCGCGACCGGTGGATCGCCGCCCAGGTCGCTCCGGAACTGGTCCGTCGCGGCCTGCGCTTCGTCGGCCTGGACGTCATCGGCGACTACCTGACCGAGATCAACGTCACATCTCCGACATGCATCCGCGAACTGGATGCCCAGTTCGGCATTAACATCGCAGGGCTGATGTTCGACGCAATCGAGGCCCGATGACGACCCGCACCACCGGCGCCGATCTGTTCGGCGCGACCCTGCTGTTTTCGCTGCTGCTGCACGGTGTCGTCATCCTTGGCATCACCTTCGATGCAGAAAAGCCCAAACCGAGCGTGCCCACGCTCGACGTCACGCTCGTGGACGTTGCCAACCAGGAGCAGCCGGACAAGGCCGACTTCCTGGCCCAGGCGAGCAATGCAGGGGGCGGGGATCAGGACAAGGCGGCGCGACCGTCGGAACCGGTGTCCGGCCCCCTGCCCACGCCCAACCAGGGCCTGACGGCGCAGCCCAAGGAAGCACAGGCACCGGCGCCGACCGAGCGCACCCCTGCCCAGTTACTGACCACCTCCGGGGAGACCGGCTTTGCCGTCGACACGACCAAGGAGCAGGACGAGCAGAAGGAGCGCCCCGTGCCCGTGTCCGACGAGGATGTGCAGCGCAAGCTGGAGATGGCGAAGCTGTCGGCCGAGGTACGCGAGCAGTCCCAGGCCTATGCCAAGCGCCCGAAGAAGAAATTCATCTCGTCCAACACGCGCGAATACGTCTACGCCGCCTACATGAAGGGCTGGGTAGGACGCGTCGAGCGAGTGGGTAACCTCAATTACCCGGACGAAGCACGACGCCAGGGCGTCTACGGCGAGTTGGTGCTTACGGTAGGCCTCAACCGAGACGGCACGATCAAGAGCATGGACGTGATCAAGAGTTCGGGGCACAAGCTTCTCGACGAAGCCGCCCAGCGCATCGTGCGTCTGGCCGCCCCCTTCCCCGCCCTGCCCACGGACAAGACCCGCGTCGACGAGCTGTACATCACGCGCACCTGGCAATTCCTGCCCGGCAATGTCCTAAGAAATTACTGAGTCCCGCTCGGTAGGAGCCGATTCATCGGCGATCCCGCGGCAGCGGGCCAGGTGGGCTCGAGACAATCGATGCTCCCGCATCTTCGCTCCGTTGGCTTTTCGCCGATGAATCGGCTCCCACATGTCCTGATCGCCGATGAATCGGCTCCTACATGTCCCTATTTCAGTAGCTGGTCGGCTTCGCTCACGTAAGCTTTCTCCGCTTTGCGATCCCATACGCACAGCTCGCGCCCGGGCCGGTTGTTCATGTGCTTCTGGGGATAGCGTCCTGCCAGAACCAGCGCCGTGACCGGCACCCGATCGTCGTACTGGATCGGTCCACCCACCGGTTTCACATCCTTCAAGCCGCTGGCGGCGATGCAGGCCTTCATCAGCCGCTGGTCATAGTCCTTCCAGGCAGCCGGTGAGGAAGCCAGCGCGGCAGACGCGACGAAGCCTCCGGCAAGCGTGACAAAAGCCTTTGCAAACATGATCTTCCTCATGAACCTGTCTCCTTATGCATGGACCGATACGGTACCCTGAAAGCGCTGAACATTCGCGCACGAGTCATGGTCGTAGCGGCTACAATGAGGCCATGACGATCGCCAATACATTCGCGGGGCAATTCCTCATCGCCATGCCCTCCCTCGCCGAACCTCCGTTCGCGCGTGGTGTGGCGTTCCTTTGCCAGCACGGCGAAGACGGAGCGGTCGGCCTGCTGATCAACCAGATCTCCGAATACCGTCTTGGCGACGTGCTCGCGCAGATGAAACTCGATTGCGACGATCCGGAAATCGCGGACTATCCCGTCCTCATCGGTGGCCCCGTGCAACAGGAGCGCGGCTTCGTGCTTCATCGCGAGCCGGGCCACTGGGACTCCAGCTACCGCGTCAACGAAGACTGGTCGGTCACGACGTCGCGCGACATCCTCGTCGCCATGGCCAAGGGCGAAGGTCCGCGTCGCGCCGTCGTCACCCTCGGCTACGCGGGCTGGGAAGCCGGCCAGCTCGAGCAGGAAGTCATGGACAACGCCTGGCTGACGACTCGCGCCGACGAACGCATCATCTTCGACACCCCCCTCGACGAACGCTGGACCGCCGCCGCGCGCAAGCTGGGCGTGACCGACCCTTCGCAGATCGCCGGCTATGCCGGCCACGCCTGAGCACGGGGCGCGATGAGCTGTCTGTTCGGATTCGATGTCGGGACGAAGGTCGTCGGCGTCGCCGTCGGTAATCGCCTGACCGGCACGGCGCGCGCCCTGGCCGCCATTCCCGTCCGCAACGGCGAGCCGGACTGGCAAGCCCTCGACCTACTGCGTCGCGAATGGCTGCCCGCCGAACTCGTGGTCGGCCTGCCGCTCGATAACGACGGCAAGGAACAACCCATGACGCGCACGGCACGCCGCTTCGCCGAGCGTCTCGCCGAGCGCTACGGCTTGCCGATCGCCTTCGCCGACGAACGCATGAGCTCGCAAGAAGCGGCACGCCGGTTCGCCGCGGCGCGCGCGGCCGGTACGCGCAAACGATCGGACGTGAAATCCATCGATGCCGAAGCCGCGGCCGTCATTCTCGAATCGCACCTCGCACAATCCTGAAACCGATGCATTCCACCTTGAGGACGTCGACGTCATGTCACAACGCCTGCGCCACCTGACCACCCTCGAGAACCTGCCGCGCGAAACCATCGAGCGCCTGCTCGATCGCGCCAACAGCATGCGCGAAGCGACCGCGCACGGCACACGCAAGCTCGACCTGCTCGGCGGGCGTACAGTGCTCAACCTGTTCTTCGAACCCTCCACGCGCACGCGCACTTCGTTCGAGCTGGCCGCGCGCCGGCTCGGCGCCGACGTGATCAACTTCGACATCGGCTTCTCGTCGACGGCGAAGGGCGAGGAGTTGTTCGACACCCTGCATACGCTCGAAGCGATGCACCTGGACACGATCATCGTGCGGCACAAGGAATCGGGCACGCCCGATTCCCTGGTCAAGCACGCGATGAGCGGTGTGGCCGTGGTCAACGCCGGCGACGGCAACCGCGCCCATCCGACCCAGGGCCTGCTCGACGCGCTGACCATCCGCAACCATCACCCGGATTTTCGCAAGCTGCGCATCGTGATCTGCGGCGACGTGCGTCACTCACGCGTCGCCCGTTCCGATGTGCACGCGTTCACCGCACTGGGCGCAAAGGATGTCCGACTCGTCGGTCCGGCGTCGCTGCTGCCGTCGGAAGGTGAACTGGAAGGCGTGAGCCTCTATGAGGACTTCGACCAGGCGATCGAAGGGGCCCACGCCGTCATCATGCTGCGCCTTCAGAAAGAACGCATGGCCACCACCGACCTGCCCGACGAGGCGGCCTATTTCGACCGGTTCGGCCTCGACACGCAACGCCTCTCACGCGCGGCCAAGGGCTGCCTGGTCATGCATCCCGGCCCGATCAACCGCGGCATCGAGATCGCCACCGACGTCGCCGATGGCGCCCAGTCGCGCATCCTCGAACAGGTGGGCAACGGCGTGTTCGTGCGGATGGCGGTCCTGGCCGAGGTCATGGGACGCTGATCCCGCGCCCGGCCCGGCTTCCGGCATAATGGCCGGACCAAGGGACAACTCAAACAATGGGATACGAAATGCGACCGACGAAGCGACTCATCGCGCTCGGCGTCGCCAGCGTGCTGCTGGCGGCCTGCGGCCACAAGGACAAGGACGCCCCGCTGGCCTTCGTGCCGGCCGACACACCGTACGTTGCGGCCAGCCTCGACAAGCTGGACGACGATGCCTATGAAGCCATGCTCAACCAGGTCAACACCGAGTTGCCCGGCCAGGTCGCCCAGATGAAGGCGGTGGCCCAGGACATGGAAGCCAAGGGAAATGTGGATGGCTCCCACCTGATGAAGGCCGTGGCTGCCGAGTTCGATGGCAAGACCGCCGAAGCGGCGCTGAAGAACCTCGGCCTCGACGTCAAGACCGGCTCGGCCATCTACGGCCTGGGCCTCAGCCCGGTGGCCCGTGTTTCGCTCGCCGATCCGGCGGCCTGGGAAGCCTTCGTCGGCCGCCTCGAAACGGCTTATGGCAAGAAGCTGGAAACCGCCGACGCGGGTGGCCAGGCGTACCGCCATGTCGCCATCTCCGACACCGGCATCCAGCTGGTCATCGCGACCGTGGGCAAGCAGGCCGTGGTCTCGCTGCTGCCGTCCGATGCCGCGCAGCCGCTGATTCGCCAGGCCCTGGGCGCCGACCGTCCGGAGAAGAGCCTGCAGGAAGACGGTCGCCTCGCTGATCTCGCCAAGGACAAGGGCTACAAGGATTACGCCGTTGGCCTGCTGGATCTCACGCGCCTGCTGCCGCTGATCGCGACGGGCAAGGATCCGCTCTTCGCCGCCTTCATCAAGCAGCAGTCGGCCAAGACGGGCGAGCCCGCACCGGCGCTTCCGCCGAGCTGCCAGACCGAAGCCTCGCGCATTGCCGCACGCGTACCGACGATCAGCTTCGGGTACACCAAGCTCGACCTTCACCACCAGAACCAGCGTGTCGACATCGCCCTCGCCGACGACGTCACCAAGGCGTTCTCTGGCCTGAAGGTGGAATTGCCGGGCCTGGGCCAGGATGCCAGCGCTCCGTTCGACGTCAGCCTCGCGCTGCCCGTCGAGCAGATCCGCACGTTCATGACGACTCAGTCCGAAGCCGTCGCCGCCAAGCCGTTCGAATGCCCCGCGTTCGCCAGCATGAACGACAGCTTCACCAAGCTCGGCTCGACGATGCAGCAGGCAGCGATTCCGCCGTTCGGCGATATCCGCGGCGTGCGCATCATCATCGACTCGTTCAAACCGGCTGCCTCCGCGACGCAGATGCCGCAGGTCACCGGTCGCGTCGTGCTCGCCACGCGCAATGCCCCGGGTCTGCTCGCGATGGGCCAGGCCGTGCTCGGCGGCGACTTCAAGCTGGCCGGCGACGGCAAGCCGGCTGCCCTGCCGGCGAACATCGTCGGCATGCTCGGCATGCCGGGCTGGGCGGCGATGAATGGCCAGGCCATCGCGATCGGCGTGGGCCTGGGCGAAGACGCCAAGCTCGACGAAGTGCTGATGGCCAGCACGGGCGATGCCGGTCGACTCAGCCGCATGCATCTCAATGGCGACATGTACCGCGCCTGGGTCGACGTGATGGCGGACAAGGCCAAGGCCTACGCCAACGCGATGAGTACGGCAGCGGGCGCTGACGGCGCTCCGGATAGCCAGGCTGAAGACACGGCGGCGGCAGAGCGCTCCAAGGCTCAGTTCGATTCCATGAAGGCGCAGGCCACCCGCGTCGTGCAGGTATCCGGCGAAGCTCACATGGAAGAGAAGGGCCTGGTGATTTCGGGCGCCGTTGAATACAAATAAGTAAGCGTTCGTTACATGCGTCGACGAAAGCGCCCTTCGGGGCGCTTTTTTTGTTGCCATTCGGCAAACCTGAACAAAGTAGTTTTGTGGGCACGAATCGTTCACGGATGCGCTGTTTTCATTGGTCCCGGACAGGCAGCCACCCCGTGGCGCCGTTCCCCAGCCCCATAACCAGATTTGTAGAAAGGAGTTCACCATGAACCATGCCAACCTCCGCAAGGCCCTGTTTGCTGCCGCCCTCGTCGCCGGTCTCGGTACGGTCCCGTTCGCCCAGGTGAATGCCCAGGACGCTACGCCGGCAGCCGCCAAGGCTGACAACCAGACGGTCGCCGGCAAGACCGACGATGCCTGGATCACGACGAAGGTGAAGTCGGAATTCGCGACCAAGAAGGCCGTGAAGGGTACTGACATCTCGGTCACCACCACCGAGGGCGTTGTCGCCCTGACCGGCACGGTCTCGACGGCGAAGGAAAAGAGCAACGCCGAGAAGATCGCGAAGGCCGTCAAGGGCGTGAAGAGCGTCGACGCCAGCGGCCTGACGGTTTCCGCCGCCGCCAAGTAACACAGCGCCACCTACGGCGTGATCGGAGGGGCCCCCATGGGGCCCCTTTTTATTGATCAGCTCGCGCTTACGCCGCTGTCGCGAACACACCTACGCTACATCCGCCATTGTGGCGACATCCGCTGCGTGCAAAGGAACGTCTAATACGCGAGCGCGGCTCTCGCGCATCCGTACTCAAGGAAGACACCATGCAGAAACGCGTCATCGCTACCGCCATCGCCATGCTGGCGAGCCAGGCCACCATGGCTACCTCACCCGTCTCGAAGCACTTACCGCGAAGCTACGGCAGCGGCGTGTCCACGTCCGCTCAGGGCGCGCGGGTAAGACCAGGTTTCGAGCACATCGCCGACGCCGAAATGGTCGTCAAGGCGGGCCCGGCCGCATCCACCGTGTGTGCCGACGTTGCCGGCTATGCCAAGGTCGGCTGGACCTTCTTCGATCGCTGGGGATCCTTCCCCATTCGTCGGCCCGCTGGCGTCGAAGGCTCGGTGCGCTACTGCGTCGGCCAGCGACACATGACGGGGCACCTCGTCCAGATGGCCTACGACGTCATCGGCGAATAAGCGGCCTCAGCGCGAGAGCATCCCGCCGAAGGTCTGCTTGTCGTCGGCCTTATCGATTTCGACACCTTCGAGACCCTGTGAGAGGGTGTGCGCATCGCCACCCTGGGCCAGCTTGATGCGCAGGCGCACTTCATTCGAGCTATCGGCGTGACGCAGGGCGTCCTCGTAGGAAATCTCGCCAGCGTGGAACAGCTCCACCAGGCTCTGGTCGAAGGTGCGCATGCCGAGCTGGTTGGAGTCGCGCATCAGCTCCTTGAGCTTGTGGACTTCGCCCTGGCGGATGTAGTCCTGCGCGAGCGGCGTACCGAGCAGTACCTCGACCGCGACACGACGGGCCTTACCGTCCGGCGTCGGGATGAGCTGCTGGGCGACGATGCCCTTGAGGTTGAGCGAGAGGTCCATGAACAGCGCGCTGCGACGATCCTCAGGGAAAAAGTGCAGGATGCGGTCCAGCGCCTGGTTGGCGTTGTTCGCATGGAGCGTGCACAGGCACAGGTGGCCGGTTTCGGAGAAGTTGATCGCGTGTTCCATCGTTTCTCGTGTACGCACTTCGCCGATCATGATCACGTCGGGCGCCTGGCGCAGCGTGTTCTTCAGTGCGTTCTCCCAGCTGTCGGTATCGATGCCGAGCTCGCGCTGGGTGACGATGCAGCCTTCGTGCTTGTGCACGTATTCGATCGGGTCCTCGATCGTGATGATGTGACCGGTGGAATTCTGGTTGCGGTAGCCGATCATCGAGGCCAGCGACGTGGACTTACCCGTACCGGTACCGCCGACGAAGATGATGATGCCGCGCTTGGTCATCGCCAGCTGCTTGATCACCGGCGGCAGGTTGAGTTCTTCCGGGGTAGGGATCTTCGATTCGATCCGGCGCAGCACCATGCCGACGCAGTTGCGCTGGTAGAAACACGACACACGGAAACGGCCCACGCCGGACGCACTGATGGCGAACTGGCACTCGTGGGTCTTTTCGAACTCCTCGCGCTGCGCGGGAGTCATCACGTTCAGGACCATATCGCGCGACTGCTGCGCGGACAGCGGACTCTGGGTGATCGGGACGATGCGCCCCTGGACCTTCATGGACGGCGCGACGCCGGCGGTGATGAACAGGTCGGACGCCTGCTTATGCACCATCAGTTTCAGGAAAGAGGTGAAATCGAAGTCGCTCATCGCATGTATCCCCATGGCCGGACCGGGCCGGCGCCCCTGGGGCGATCATATACCGCCGGGATGGGCCCTGCAGCGACGGCTTTCACGGTCTGCGACCGCCCTGCCCGAAGGCAGGGGCGGCCGGCGAAAGCGCTTAACGGAAGCTTTCCTTGTTCTTGGCGTACATCAATCCTTCCTGGCGGGTGATCAGGCCGCGCTTGACGAGATCGAGGAGGTTCTGGTCCAGGGTCTGCATGCCGTACTGCTGACCCGTCTGGATCGCCGAGTACATCTGGGCGACCTTGTCCTCGCGGATCAGGTTACGGATCGCAGGGATGCCGGTCATGATCTCGTGGGCGGCGATGCGGCCACCGCCGACCTTCTTCAGCAAGGACTGGGAGATGACCGCGCGCAGCGATTCGGACAGCATCGAGCGAACCATCGGCTTTTCGCCAGCGGGAAACACGTCGATGATGCGGTCGATGGTCTTGGCGGCCGACGAGGTATGCAGGGTGCCGAACACCAGATGGCCGGTTTCCGCCGCGGTCAGGGCCAGGCGGATGGTTTCCAGGTCGCGAAGCTCGCCGACCAGGATGTAGTCCGGATCTTCACGGAGCGCGGAGCGCAGGGCTTCGTTGAAGCCATGGGTATCGCGATGGACTTCGCGCTGGTTGACCAGGCACTTCTGCGACGTGTGGACGAATTCGATCGGGTCCTCGACGGTGAGGAGATGGCCGTATTCGTTCTTGTTGATGTGGTCGACCATGGCCGCGAGCGTGGTCGACTTGCCCGAGCCGGTCGGGCCGGTGACCAGGATCAGGCCCTGGGGCTGCTCGATCAGCTCACGGAAGATCTTCGGCGCACCGAGGTCTTCCAGGGTGAGCACTTCGGACGGAATGGTACGGAACACGCCGCCGGCGCCACGATTGTGGTTGAAGGCGTTGACTCGAAAGCGCGCCAGGCCCGGAATCTCAAAGGAGAAGTCGGTCTCCAGGAACTCTTCGAAGTCGCGCCGCTGCTTGTCCGACATGATGTCGTAGATCAGCGAATGGACCTGTTTGTGCTCCAGGGCCGGGATATTGATCCGGCGCACGTCGCCGTCGACGCGGATCATCGGCGGGAGTCCCGCGGAGAGGTGCAGGTCGGAGGCCTTGTTCTTCACGGAGAAGGCAAGGAGTTCGGCGATATCCATTAGGGTCCCCTATCTTTGTGGGCATAGGTAAACACGCCCGGGAGTCGGCGGCAAGGCGCGGCACCATATATGCTTCGATGACTGTGAAAGACGTCGCGTACGGAGCGGACACCGCATGAATCGGATCGCCTTCATTGGCGGCGGGAACATGGCCACGGCGCTGATCGCCGGCATGATCCGCCATGGCGCCCAGCCGGGCGGTATCGCCGTGGCCGAACCACGCGCCGAGGCCCTGCAGGAGCTTTCGCGCGAATACGGCGTGGCGACCTATACCAACAACCTCGATGCCGCCGAAGGCGCCGCCATCCTCGTCCTGGCGGTCAAACCACAGATGATGGCGGACGTCTGCCGGACCCTGCGCCCGGTGGTGCAGAAATACCGGCCGGTGATCATCTCGATCGCCGCGGGCATCCGCATAGCCCAGATCGAGCGCTGGCTGGACGGCGCCCTGCCCGTGGTCCGCTGCATGCCCAACACCCCCGCCATGATCGGTGCCGGAGCGACGGCCCTGTTCGCCAACGGCCGGGTCAGCGCGCCGCAGCGTGCCGAGGCCCAGCACGTGCTCGACGCCGCCGGCCTGACCGTGTGGGTACCCGAGGAAGACCAGCTCGATACGGTGACCGCTCTCTCCGGCAGCGGCCCGGCCTACTTCTTCCTGATGGTCGAAGCCCTCGAGAACGCGGCATTTTCTCAAGGTCTTTCCCGCGAGACCGCACGCGCGCTGGCGGCACAAACCGCCCTCGGCGCGGGTCGTATGCTGATCGAAAGCGGCGAAAGCGCCGCCACGCTGCGTCAGCGGGTCACCTCGCCGAACGGGACCACCCAGGCGGCGTTGGACAGCTTTCGCAACGACCACTTCAATGCCATCGTGGCCCGCGCCGTCGATGCGGCACGCCGCCGCGGCTTTGAACTTTCCGAAGACATGGAATCGAACACGTGAACTACCTGACCAACGCGGGCTCCCTGATCCTGGATTTCATTTTCGGGGCCCTCGTCACCCTCTTCGTGCTGCGCCTGCTGGCCGAGGCCTTCCGCGCGGACTTCAACAACCCGATCTGCCAATTCATTTACCGCTTCACCAACCCGGTCCTGCGCCCCGTGCGCAAGGTGCTGCCCAGCGTGCGGCGGGTGAACACCGGTGCGCTGCTGGTCGTCTTCCTGCTGGAATGCGTGAAGTGGCTGCTGATCGTGGCCATGGCCGGCATCCTGCCCAACGTGGTCGGGCTGGTCATCGTCAGCCTCGGCGAGACACTCGACTTCTTCCTGCTGACCTGGGTCGTGCTGGTCTTCGCCTGGTCGCTGATGAGCATGCTTTCGACCGATCGCTACCACCCTGCCGCGCGCCTGGTCACCAGCCTGGCCGATCCGCTGGTGCGTCCGCTGCGCGGCCGCATGACCCTGGGCGGGCTGGATTTCTCGCCGACGGTGGTGATCCTCGGGCTGATCCTGGCGCGCATGCTGATCGCCGCGCCAATCGTGGATTGGGGCAAGGCGATGATGCTCGGCGGGCTGTAGTCACCCGCCTGTGGGAGCCGATTTATCGGCGATCCCGCGGCAGCGGGCCAGGGTGAGGCAAGCACCCTTTCGCCGCTGAAGCGGCTCCCACAAAGAGCCGCTTCCCGTGAATGGGATGACCTATCACCGGCCGCCGAGGCGGCGGGCGTCGGTCACGTTCGGCAGCGCGCCCAGCCGACCCAGCAGCATCGACAGCTGCTCGTAGTCCTTCACCCGCAGCGTGAAGCGCATCTCGACTTCGCCCGTTTTCACGTGCACGCGGCTCGAGGACGCGACGATGTGCGGCCCCGTATTGCTGATCGTGGTCGCCACGTCTTTCTGCAGGCCCTTGCGGTCGTACCCGCGGAGCTCGATGTCGATCTCGTAGTTCTGCACTTCGACCCTGCCCCAGCTCACATCGATCACCCGTTCGGGGTTCTTCCGGGCAAGACGCGACAGGCTGGCGCAGTCGGCCCGATGGACCGACACGCCGCGCCCCCGGGTGATGAACCCGCGCACCGGGTCCCCAGGCAGCGGCTGGCAGCACCGCGCCAGCGTGGTGAGCAGGTTGCCGACGCCCTCGATGGAAAGCGCGCCGCGGTCATGCTGTGCGGCGCGCGAGGCGACGGGGTTACCCGACTGGGTGATCTCGTGTTCGACCGGCTCCTGCAGCGAGCGCGCGATCTGGCCGAGCGAGACTTCGCCCAGTGCGATGGTGACGAAGAGCTCCTCGACGCCCTTGAGGCGGAAGTGCGCGGCCAGTTTCGCCAGGTCCACATCATCCAGCGCCAGCTTGCGCAGTTCCTTTTCGAGCGCCGCCTTGCCGGCCACGATGTTGGCATCGTGCGCGGTACGCCGGAACCAGGCCCGCACCTTCTCCTTCGCACGCGAGGTATTGAGGTAGCCGTGATGCGAGGAGAGCCAGTCGCGGCTCGGCTCGGAACTCTTCGTGGTGAGGATCTCGATGGTGTCGCCACTGCGCGGCTGCGTGGTCAGCGGCACGATGCGACCGTTGACCTTGGCGCCGCGGCAGCGATGCCCGACCTCGGTATGGATGTGGTAAGCAAAGTCGAGCACGGTGGCGCCGCGCGGCATGTCGATCACTTCGCCCTTGGGCGAGAGCACGTAGACGCGGTCTTCCATCAGCTCGGTTTCAAAACCGGCCGCGAGCTCCGCTTCATCCTCGCCGCGCGGCTCGAGCAGCTTGCGCATCCAGGCGATCTTCGCCTCGAACTCGGCATCGGCACCGCCGCCTTCCTTGTAGCGCCAGTGCGCGGCCACACCGAGTTCGTTGGCGCGATGCATCTCGTGCGTGCGGATCTGTACTTCGAGCGTCTTCCCCGCCGGGCCCATCACCGCCGTATGCAGCGAGCGATAGCCGTTGCCTTTCGGTCGCGCCACATAGTCGTCGAACTCGCCGGGCAGATGCGGCCACAAGCTGTGCACCAGGCCGAGCGCGGCGTAGCAATCGGCCACGCTGTCGACGAGGATGCGAACCGCACGAATGTCGTAGAGGTCGGAGAATTCCAGCCCCTTTTTCTTCATCTTCTTCCAGATGGAGAAGATGTGCTTGGGCCGTCCCGCCAACTCCGCGTGCACGCCCGCGCCCTCCAGCGTGCTGCGCAAGGTGGCCAGGCTAGATGCGATGAAGGTCTCGCGATCCGCGCGGCGTTCATCGAGCAGGCGCGCGATACGCCGGTAGGTATCGGGCTCGAGGTAGCGGAAGGCGAGATCTTCCAGCTCCCACTTGAGCTGCCAGATGCCGAGCCGGTTGGCCAGGGGCGCATGGATATCGGAGGTGAGCTGGGCGAGCTCGCGGCGTTCGTGGTCCGGCAGGGCCATGGCCGTACGCATCGCCGCCAGCTGTCGGGCCAGTAGGACAAAGACCACACGCAGATCGCGGATGATCGCCAGCAGGAGGCGCCGCAATCCTTCGGCGCCACCGACCGGACCGCGCTGGGCATGCAGCGCCCAGACCTTCTCGGCTTCGCCCTGCCCGTCGATCAGTCGGCGTAGCGACGCCGGCCAGGTTTTGGCCGCCTCGTCGGCGGCGCCTGGCAAGCCGTTGAGCAGCGAGAACCACAGGGCCGATGCGCAGGTTTCGTCGTCGCAGCCGAGCAGGCGCAGCAGCTCGATGACGGTCTCCGCTTCGGCGCGCGCTGCCACGGGCAACAAGGCGCAGGCCTCGCGCGCACGCTGGGTCAGCGGCATCGCCGTCGACTTGGCATCGGGGGAACGCAGCTCGCTCATCGTCGCGTCGTCCTTCCGGGTGGTCATCGTTGCGCTGCCTGGGCCACTTCCAACGCGCGGGCAAGACGTTTGGCCGACACGGGTTCGGCGGTCTTCAGCTCCTGCGCGAACAGCGACACGCGCCATTCCTCCAGCAACCAGCGCAGTTCGCTCCAGACCACCGCATCCAGGGCGGTACCCCCCGCATTGAGCAATGCGCGCCAGTAAGGCAGCACCTGCAGCATACGCGACTGGTCGCGCGCCGGGTCCTGCCGGAGGCGTTCGCCGCGCAGGCGCATCGCCTTGAGGTAGCGCGGCAGGTGGGCCAGGCGCGCGGTCGGCAGTTCACGCAGGAAACCCGGCATAAGCAGGCCCGCCAGTTGCTCGCGCAGGTCGTCGTAGCTGGCCTTGGCAAAGCCCATCAGCGGCGGATCCATCCACGGTTTCAGCTCGGCCTGGGCCTCGATGATCGGCTCGGCGAGCTTCTGCCGGGCCATCGCGGCGCCGAACAGTTCACGGCCGAGTTGGACGTGCAGCGCCTCGAACTCGCCCTGGGTCCGCGCATCCAGGCGGCGATCGGCGATCAGGTCGCTGAAGCCGCCCTCGACCAGATCCTCGCGCAAGCCCTCGACGCTACCCATCGGCGCGTACTTCAGCGAGAGCGGGTTGGCGATCGGCAGCTGGCGTCGTGCACGCTTGAACTCGGGGGCCAGCGCCTGCCGGAGCAGGCGCTCCACGCCGCCCACATGCGCCTCGGCCGCTTCATCGGCACGTTCGAAGACGCGCAGCGCGACCGCCTCGCCGAGGTCGACCAGCGCGGGATACGCGGTCAGCCCGCCCTCGGAGCGAACCTCCTTCGGGATCGATTCGAAGTCCCAGGCGACGATGTCCTCACGCGTGAGTTCGACATCCGTCTTGCGCGAGAACGCTTCACGGGCCTTGCCCTCCCAGCTGGCACGGATCGCCGCCAAATCCCGGCCTTCCGCAAGCGTCCGGCCGTTTTCGTCGTGAATGCGGTAACGCATGAGCAGATGCGGCGGCAATTCCGCAGCCCCGAAGGCCGCCGGATCGACATCGACACCGGTCGCGCGCTTGAGGAAACGCGCCAGCGCCTTCGCCAGCGGCTCATCACGCGGCGCCTCCGCCTCGGCGAACGCGCGCGCAAAGTCGGGGGCGGGAACGAAGTTGCGACGCAACGCCTTGGGCAAGGCGCGAATCAGTTCGGCAACCTTGTCGACCACGAGGCCACCGACCAGCCACTCGCCCCGCGCGATCGGCAGCGCATTGAGGAAGGCCAGCGGGACCTGGATGGTGACGCCGTCAGCCGGATCGCCCGGGACGAAGCGATATTCCAGCCGGTAGCGATGCTGGTCGATATCGAGCGACGCCGGGAAGGCCTTCGGATCGAGGCCGGTACCGCTGTCCATGACATCGGCAAGCGTCCAGCGCAAGGCAGCCTGTTCGCCGGGCGACGCCTTGCGGAACCACGCGTCGAGCCCCCGCACATCGGCGATCTCCTCGGGCAGCTTGCCGTCGAAGAAGGCGGACAGTTCCTCGTCCGAACGCAGCAGGCCGGCACGGCGCTGCTTGGCCTCGATGTCGTGGGCCTGCTCGAGCACGCGGGCATTGGCGCGGACGAAATCGGCGCGACTGTCGATATCGGCACGGATCAGCGCCTCGCGCACGAAGATCTCGTGGGCCAGTCGCGGATCCTGCTTGTGGAACGTGACCGGGCGACGTTCGACGAGCACCAGCCCGAACAGGGTGACCTGCTCATAGGCGATCACCGTGCCGCGCTTGCGCGACCAGTGCGCGTCGCGCGCCGTGGCGCGCACGAGATGACTGGCCTGCGATTCGATCCACGCAGGGTCGACGCGGGCACACATCATCGCCCACACGCGCCCGCCGATATCGATGATCTGTCCGGCAAACAGCCAGGCCGGCGGTGCCTTGGCCAGCGCGGAACCGGGGAACACCTGGAAGCGACGTTCACGGGTGCCGCGGAAAACACCCTTCTCGTCCTTGTGGCCAACCTGGGTCGGCAAACCGGCGAGCACGCTGCGATGGATCGCCTCGAACTGGGCGTCCCCTTCCAGTGCGGCCGCCGTGGGCGGGGCCTTGCTGCCCCAGTCCAGATCACGCGTGACCAGGACCAGCTGACGGTGCAGCTCGCGCCACTCGCGCATGCGCATGAAGCTGAGGAAGTGCCGCGAGCACCAGTCGCGAAGCTTGGACGAGGTGAGTTCCTCGGCCGCGTCGCCATGCGCGCGCCACAGGTTCAGCACACCGATGAAATCCGACTTGGGATCGGCGAACTGTGCATGGGCCGCATCCGCCTGCCCGCGAGCCTCCGGCGGACGCTCACGCGGATCCTGGATGCTCATGAACGCCACGATGGTCAGCAGCTCGGACAGGCCGCCCAGCCGCCGCGCCTCCACCAGCATGCGCGCCAACTGTACGTCGATCGGCAAGCGCGCGACGGTGCGACCGATTGGCGTCAGGCGCTGGGTGTCGTCGATCGCGCCGATTTCAGCGAGGCGGCGGTAGCCGTCCGCGACGACGCGCGGGTCCGGGGCTTCCAGGAAGGGGAAATCATCCACGTCGCCCAGGTCCAGCGCGAGCATGCGCAGGATGACATTGGCGAGCGAGGACCTCAGCAGCTCCGGATCGGTGAAGGCCGGACGCAGGTTGAAATCCGCTTCGTCATAAAGCCTGTAACAAATGCCCGGACCGATACGGCCGCAACGGCCCTTGCGCTGGTTGGCCGCCGCCTGCGAGATCGGCTCGATGTGAAGGCGTTCCAGCTGGCTGCGCTGGCTGTAACGCTTCACCCGCGCCGTGCCGGGATCGATCACGTAGCGGATGCGCGGCACCGTGAGGGAGGTCTCGGCGACGTTGGTGGCCAGCACGATGCGGCGCTTCGTCCCCGGCTTGAACACGCGGTCCTGCTCGTTGGCCGAGAGCCGTGCGTAGAGCGCCAGCACCTCGGTTTCCCGGTATTGCTTGCGCGAAAGAAGAAGGTGGGTATCGCGGATCTCACGCTCGCCGGGCAGGAACACCAGGACATCGCCGCGCGGGTCTTCACGCGTGATCTCGTCCATGGCGTCGGCGATCATCTGGGCGACATTACCCTCGCCACGCTCGCCCGGTGGGCGATAGCGCGTTTCGACCGGGTAGGTCCGGCCTTCCACCTCGACCACGGGCGCATCGCCAAAATGCGCGGCGAAACGTTCGGTGTCGATCGTCGCCGAGGTGACGATGATCTTCAGCTCGGGCCGGCGCTGGGCGAGCCGCTTGAGGTAGCCGAGCAGGAAGTCGATGTTGAGGCTGCGCTCGTGCGCCTCGTCGATGATGATCGTGTCGTAGGCCGACAACCAGGGATCGGACTGGGTCTCGGCCAGCAGGATGCCGTCGGTCATGAACTTGACCAGCGCCTGGTCCGAGACCTTTTCGGTGAAGCGGACCTGGAAGCCGACCTTGTCACCCAGCGGCGTGCCCAGTTCCTCCGCGACACGGGTGGCCACCGAGCGCGCGGCGAGCCGACGGGGCTGGGTGCAGCCGATCAGGCCGGCCTCGCCACGACCCGCGGCCAGGCATAGCTTGGGCAACTGCGTGGTCTTGCCCGAGCCCGTCTCACCGGCGAGCACCACCACCTGGTTCTCGCGAATCAGCTTGATGATGTCCTCGGCCCGTGCGGCGATCGGCAGCGAGGCATCCACGGTGATGGGCGGCTTGGACGCCGCACGCGCCGCGCGGCGGGCCACCGAGGCGGCGATGTCCTTGCCCAGCGCCTCGATCTTCGCCGCGTCCGGCTTACGCGAGAGCGCGCGCCAGCGGCCGGACAGGCGGCCGAAGTCGCGGCTGGTGACCTGGCCGAGCGCCTCACGCAGCTCACGCAGGCGCGGATCCGGGGCGGGGTGTCGTGTGGGGCTTGTCGAGGTACTCATGGGAACGCCAATAATAGCGTGCGTCTATCGACAGCATCGGAACGTTTCATTTCACGTGCACCGTGCCGCCCGTTAAGATTTCGCTTCAAGCAAGAAAAAAACCAAGGAGAGTCGCACCATGGCCATCGATATCGGCATCGCCAAGAAAGACCGGGAAGCGGTCGCGAAGCACCTGTCCAAGCTCCTCGCGGACACGTATTCGCTCTATCTGAAGACGCATAATTTCCATTGGAACGTGACGGGGCCGCAGTTCAACAGCCTGCACGCCATGTTCGAGGTGCAGTACAACGCCCTCTGGCTGGCTGCCGACGAAGTGGCCGAGCGCATCCGCATCCTCGACGTGTTCGCACCGGGCTCGTACAGCCAGTTCGGCAAGCTGACCTCGATCAAGGAAGAAGCCGGCGTGCCGGAGTGGAAGGATATGGTGGCCCAGCTGGTCGAAGGCCATGAAATCGCCGCCGCCACGGCCCGCGACACCATCAAGGGTGCCGAGGCCGCCGGAGACGAAGGCACCGCCGACATGGTCACCGGTCGCCTGAAGGACCACGAGAAGACCGCCTGGATGCTCCGTTCGCTGCTGAAGTAAGAGCTCCTCGCTCCGGGTAGGAGCCGATTCATCGGCGATCGGGTGCTCGCCGCATCCCCGCCCGCTGCCGCGGGATCGCCGCTGAAGCGGCTCCCACAATCGCCGATGAATCGGCTCCTACAAGGGCCCGAGCGTCCCGTGTGAAAGCCTTGCTCTCTGAGTTCCCCCTGACCGGCCATGCTGCAATGCGTTGAGCCTGTCCGCCACGTTCGTTAAGCTCCCCCGGTTACCTCACTTGATGCCACTTGGGGGCCGACCGGTCCGGGGATTGTTTTTGAGCGCTGTTACCACGACCGAACGAAGCCATCCGATCCTCACCGCGCTGCTGCTGGCGGTCCTAGTCGCGGGCCTCAACGTGGGCCTGTGGTTCCTGGGCAACATCCCGCGCGGCCCGGACGACTGGAACGGCCCGATCTCCGGTTTCGCCTTCACGGCCTACCAGCGCTACCAGAATCCGATGAAGGGCGACTTCTCCACCGACCCGGAGATCGCCAGCGACCTGCACCTGGTACGTCGTTATTCGCCGCGCATCCGAACCTACTCGATGCTGGAAAACCCGCAGACGATCCGCCTGGCCGACAAGGAAGGCCTGGACGTCCTGGCTGGCGCCAACATCGACACCCGTCTGGAGAACAACGAGCGGGAGATCGACGCACTGATCGCCCAGGCCCATCGCTATCCGAAGACGATCTCGCGAGTGATTGTCGGAAACGAAACGCTGTTCCGCGGCGATCTCAAGCCCGAACAGATGATGGCTTACCTCGATCGCGTGCGCGCCGCCGTCCGCCAGCCGGTCTCCATCGCCGAACCGTTCCATGTCTGGATGCAGAACCCGGAACTGGCCGACCATGTCGATTTCATCACGGTCCACCTGTTCCCTTACTGGAACGGTATCGACCGCAAGGACGCCGTGCCCGACTCGATCGGCACGCGCGACGCCGACGGCAGCAAGGACAGCGATGGCAGCTTCCAGGCCCTCCAGCATCGCTTCCCGGGCAAGCACATCGTTATCGGCGAGATCGGCTGGCCGTCCAACGGCGACCGCTTCCAGTACGCCTACCCGACCGTTTCCAATGAAGCGATCTTCCTGCGCGACTTCTTCAACATGGCCAAGCGCAAGGGCATCGACGACTACTACGTCCTCGAAGCCATCGACCAGCCGTGGAAGGAAAACCTGGGCGAAGGCCGCACCGGCGCGTACTGGGGCATGTTCAACGCCGACCGCCAGCTGAAATTCCCGTTCAAGGGTCCGGTCACCGAAGACACAAGCTGGCCGTGGAAGGCGTTCGCCGCCTCGGCGCTGGCTTTCTTCCCCATGGTCTGGTTCGGCAGCCGCTTCCGCCGCTTCAAACTGATGGGCCGGCTTTTCTTCATGGCCCTGCTGCAGTTGGCCTGCGGCCTGATCGTCTGGTCGGCCACCCTGCCCTTCAACTTCTACCTGAGCCCGTTCGACTGGGCCATGTTGATCCTGCTGTTCCCTGCGCAGATCGCGATCCTGGCGATCCTGCTGATCAACGGCTTCGAATTCACCGAAGTGCTCTGGCGCCGCGAATGGATCCGTCACGCCGGCATGCTGCCGTACGATCCGGTCGAGAAGCAGCCGTTCGTGTCCATCCACCTGGCCTGCCACAACGAGCCGCCGGAGATGGTCCAGATCACGCTGGATTCGCTGGCCCGCCTGAACTACGAGAACTTCGAAGTCCTGGTGCTGGATAACAACACCAAGGATCCGGCGGTTTGGGAGCCGGTGAAGGCGTACTGCGAACAGCTCGGTCCCAAGTTCCGCTTCTTCCATCTCGAACCCTGGCCCGGCTACAAGGCCGGCGCGCTGAACTTCGGCCTCACCGCCACGGACGAGCGTGCCGAGGTGGTCGCCGTGATCGATGCCGACTACGAGGTCCGCGAGGACTGGCTGGCCGCGCTCACCGGCTATTTCCATGATGCCAAGGTGGCCGTGGTGCAGTGCCCGCAGGCCCACCGCGAGTTCGAGAACAACCGTTTCCGTCGCATGACCGCGTGGGAATACGACGGCTTCTTCCGCATCGGCATGCACCATCGCAACGAGCGCAACGCGATCATCCAGCACGGCACCATGACCATGGTCCGTCGCTCGGCGCTGGAAGGCACGGGCGGCTGGTCCGAATGGACGATCTGCGAAGATGCCGAGCTCGGCCTGCGCCTCATGCACGCCGGCTACGAGCTGGTCTACGTGGACGAACTGATGGGCAAGGGCCTGACCCCTGCCGACTTCAAGGCGTACAAGAGCCAGCGCTATCGCTGGGCCTTCGGTGCCATGCAGATCCTCAAGGGCCGCTGGAGCTGGATGACCCGCAAGGGCCCGCTCTCCGCCGGACAACGCTTCCACTTCCTCACGGGCTGGTTCAGCTGGTTCGCGGACGCGCTGCACTTCATCTTCACGATGATGGGCCTGCTGTGGACCGCCGGCATGATCTACGCGCCGCAGTACTTCAACCTGCCGATGCAGTTGTTCCTGATCCCGGTGATCGGGTTCTTCTTCGCCAAGGCGATCTTCGGCTTCGTGCTGTATCGCGCCCGTGTCCCCTGCGGCTGGTACGACACCATCATGGCCTCGGTGGCCAGCATGGGCCTGTCGCACGCCATCGCACGCGGCATCCTGCATGGCCTGACACGCGAAAAGACCGCCTTCGTGGTCACCGCGAAGAGCCGTCGCATGGGTGGCAGCAGTTTTGCCGCTTTTGCCCCGGTCCGTGAGGAAGGGCTCATGGCGATCGCCCTGCTCTGCGCGGTGATCGGCATGGCGATGCACTACGGCACGAGCTACGTGGAGAGCATGCTGTGGATGTTCATCCTCACGGCGCAGTCCATTCCTTATGTGTCGGCCCTGGTCGGCGCATGGATTGCCCACACCGCGGGTGACGAAGCGGGCTGAACCACCGGGGGTCGTTCACGTTTGTGTATCGACCCTGCACGCCTTGCGCGGTAAGTTACGCCAAGACCTGATGTCAGGGGATGCCGGAGGTGTCCCCGCTCGCCGCCGTACCTCACGGCGTTGGATCACGACCGGAACGGGATGCTCATGCGCCGAACCAGACGCCATGGACTGCTGCTTCTGCCGTGGTTCCTCCTGCCCTGCCTCGCCCATGCCGGCGTTGTCGTCACCGTGGATGGCGTCGATGAAACCCTGAAAAACGCCGTCGTTGCCGGCGTCGAACTGAGTCAGTACGCCAAGCGTGATGCCACCGCAGCGCAGATCCGGCGGCTCTACGACAACGCCCCCGACCAGGTGCAGGCTGCGCTCCGGCCTTACGGCTACTACGAAGCGACCGCTACCGGCGACATCAAGCAGGTCGGCAATGACTGGCAGGTGTCCCTCCACGTCGTACCCGGCACGCCAGTTACCGTGAAGACCGTCAACGTCAGCCTGGACAAGGAGGCTGCCAAGCTGCAGCCCATCGCCCGTGCCATGCGCGGCGTCAACGGGCTCAAGGACAAGACGCTCAACGACGGCCAGTACGACGCGGCGCGTGATGCCGTCAGCGGCGCGCTCACGGCGACGGGCTTTCTCGATGCCAAGCTAGTCACCCATCGTGTCGAGGTGAACCGCGCCGAACACAGCGCCACTGTCGAGCTGGCCTGGGAGACGGGCAAACGCTACCGCTACGGCACGATCCACTTCGAGAACTCGCAGTTCCGCGACGGCTTCCTCGATCGCTACGTACCATTCAAGAGTGGCGACTACTTCTCGCAGAACCAGTTGCTCGACCTGCAGCAGGCACTCAACGGCGCCGATTACTTCGCCGTGGTCAATGTCATGCCCGACACGGACAACGCGAAGGACGGCACGATCGACATCAACGTGGAACTGGCACCGGCCAAGCGCACCATCTATACCGGCGGCCCGTTCTTCGGCACCGATACCGGCGCCGGCCTGCGCGGCGGCATCGAGAAGCGCTGGGTGAACGATCGAGGTCACAAGTGGAAGAACGAACTCGTCGTCGCGCAACGGCTGAAGACCATTTCCACGCTGTACCAGATTCCCATGCCCGGTCCGAACCAGCGCAGTTTCAATTTCGGCGCGAACTACCGCGACGCCAACACGGTCACCTCGAAATCGCGCACGATCCAGCTCGTCGCCAATGAAACGCGGCTGTGGCACGGCTGGACACGAACGATCGGCATCAATGTCCTGTCAGGCACGTTCACCGTCGGCAAACGCGGCGGCGAAGGGGATAACGCCCTCGGCCTGGATCACGGCCAGAGCACCCTGCTCTACCCGGAACTCACCTTGAGCCGGAAGAAGGGTGACAACCCGACCTTCGTGCGCAGCGGCTGGTCGCTCACACTCACCGCGCGCAGCACTGCCGGCACCCTGCTCTCCGATGCACGCTTCTCCGAGCTGATGGGCGACGCGAAGTGGATCCAGTCGTTCTGGGGACGCAATCGCCTGATCCTCCGTGGCACCGCGGGCAAGATCTGGACCGACGACTTCAGCGCCTTGCCGCCGCAGCTGCGTTTCTTCGCCGGTGGCGACCGCTCCGTGCGCGGTTACGACTTCGAAAGCATCGGCCCGAAGAACTCGTACGGCCGGGTGATCGGCGGTGAAAACCTGCTCGTCGGCAGTACCGAGGTGGAGCATTACTTCACGCGTAACTGGGGCATGGCCGCCTTCGTCGATGCGGGTAACGCCTTCGCCGGCACTGACTACAAGCCACTGGTCGGCACCGGCCTGGGCGTGCGCTGGCTCTCACCGGTCGGCATGATCCGCGCCGACCTTGCCGTACCGGTAGGGAACAAGGAGTCGCACGGTATCCACCTGCACGTCGTCATCGGGCCCGACTTGTGAGGAGCACCGGCATGAAATGGTTGATTCGTGCGGGCATAGCCGTTGGCGTACTGCTTCTGGTCGTCGTGCTTGGTGTGTGGTGGCTGGTGGAGAGTGCGTCGGGACTTCGCTTTGCGCTGGCGCGTGCGGGTGGCTTTACCGACAACGCACTCACCGTCGAGCATGCCGAAGGGCGGCTCGCCGGCCCGCTGGATCTCACTGGCCTGCGTTATCGCGACGGCAAGGGCATGGACATCCGTGTCGCCCGTGCGCATGTCGATTTCTCGTTCGGCTCACTGCTGCGCAAGCGCGCGCACGTCTATGACCTGACCGCCGATGGCATCGATGTGGCATTACCGCCGAGCCAGCCCGAGCCCGGGACGGCATCGGAGCCGTTCTCGCTCGAGCCGCCGCTCGACATCGTGCTCGACAAGGTCAAGGTCGGTCACGTCACGGTGACCCAGGCTGGCCAGCCACTGTTCGAATCCAACTCGCTCGACCTCGTCGGCTCGTGGACGTCGAAGGGCATCGCGCTGCAGACCCTCGCGCTGCGGGCTCCCGACGGACAGGCCGACCTCGGCGGCACACTCGCCGTCGGCAAGGGTTACAAGGGTGACGGCAAGGCCAGCTTCCGCTGGAAACTCGGCGACATCGACTACGCCGGCGAGCTCGAAGCGCATAGCGATGGCGCGAAGGCGCACACCCTCGTCAAGCTCACCCTGCCCTTCGTGGCGCAGGTCGATGCCAACCTCGTACAGAGTGGCGACTTCGCCTGGACGGCAAAGATCGATGCGCCACGCTTCGATCCCAAGCCGCTGATCGGCGACAGCAGCCTGCAGTCGCTGGGTCTCGCGTTGCAGGGCTCGGGCGACCGCTACCACGCTGATCTCACCGGCGACATCGGCCTCAACGATTACGTGGTGCGACTGACGCCGGTGAAGGCCGCGTTCGACCACGAGTACAAGCGACTCACGCTCGACGAACTCACCGTCGGCTCGCCACAGGTCAAGGGTGCGCTGACCGCGCGCGGCACGGTCGACATCGGGGCCCAACCGGTCTCGGCAGACCTCGCCCTCAGCTGGAAGGACGTCCTGGTCCCCGCGAGCATCGCCGGACAGGACCTCGCCAGCGTCGGCCAACTCACCTTCAAGGGCAGCGCCGACGCGTACCACGCGGCCGGCGACGTCGACATCGGACCACCGGGCCATGTCGGCAAGTTCACCCTGGACGTGGACGGCAAGCCGGATGTCATCGCCCTGCATACGGTGCAGCTGA
Organism: Luteibacter sp. P1_D3; assembly: GCF_056406135.1. NCBI lineage: Bacteria > Pseudomonadati > Pseudomonadota > Gammaproteobacteria > Lysobacterales > Rhodanobacteraceae > Luteibacter > Luteibacter sp. P1_D3. The sequence continues at coordinate 253,120 of NZ_JBFUAT010000001.1, forward strand.
AACAGCCGAACGGCAGCCTCGCCGCCAGCGGCACGCTGACCTTGCAGCCACAACTGGCGTGGAAGATCGATCTCAAGGGCGAGCGTTTCGATCCCAGCCAGTTGCTTGCCGAATGGCCCGGCGCACTCAATCTCGACCTGTCCTCCGAGGGCCAGATGGCGAAGGACGGTCCGCTCGGCACCCTCGATCTGCGCAAGCTCGACGGCACCCTTCGTCAACGGCAGCTACGCGGCTTCGGCAAGCTCACATTGAAGCCCAACGAGGTGGTCAACGGCACGCTCGACCTCGCGTCTGGCGGCAGCACGGTGCATCTGGACGCCAAGGGCGATACAACCAACGACGCGAACCTGAAGCTGGCGATCACCTCGCTCGGCGACTGGCTGCCGGATGCCGGCGGCCGCATTCAGGGCGATGTCTCGGCCAAGGGCAACGTGCCGAAGCTGGCGGTGAAGGCGAACCTGCGCGGCAGTGCCCTGATGTATGCCGGACAGAAGGTCGATGCGCTGACTGTCGATGCGGACATTCCCGACATCAGCAAGCCCGGCGGCAAGGTCGCGGTCGTCGGCACGCACGTCGTGTCGGGCGGTCTGGTCTTCGACCGTCTCGCGGTGAACGCCAACGGTACGCAGGAGCAGCATCAGCTCAGCGTGGACGTCACCGGCCGCCCGCTCGCCGCCGATCTCCAGCTCTCCGGTTCACTGCGCGACGGCGCGTGGAACGGTAGCTTGTCCACGCTCAACATCGATTACCAGGGACTGCCCCGCTGGCGACTGCAGAACGCTAGCCAACTCGCCTGGAAGGATGGCGCCGCCAGCCTGAGTGATCTCTGCCTCACCGCCGGCGAGCCGTTGCTGTGCGTGGCGGCGAAGCAGGACAAGGGTGGCAACCTCGACGCCAGCTATCGCCTGCGCAAGGTCCCCCTCGCGCTGATCATGACGGCCGCCGAGCAGTCGAACAGCCCGATGCGCGCCGACGGCATCATCGAAGGTGACGGCAGTGTTCGTCGTACCGCCGCGGGCGCGTTGTCCGGGCAGGCGAATATCACCAGCGCGCATGGCTCCATCGCCTACACCGACCGCAGCGAGAATCCGCTGCTCGTCTACGACAACCTCGTCGCCAATGCGCAGCTTGCGCCCGACAACCAGCGTGTCACCGTTCGCGCATCGCTCAACAAGGGCGGCACGCTGGATGGCAACGTGTCGATCAGCGGCGCACAGCAGGCGCTCGGCGGCACCGTTGCCCTGCATCTCACCGACCTCGGCGTTATCGAGCTGTTCACCAGCGAGGTCGCCGAAGTGAAGGGTGGCCTCGACGCCAACTTCCATCTCGGTGGCACGGTCGCTACACCGGCCATTACCGGGCAGGCACTCGTCGCCGGCTTCGCTGCGGAAGTACCGAGCGCGGGCCTGAAGCTCAAGGACGGCCGCATCAGCGTCACCACCACGGACGCGACGAATTACACCGTCGACGGCACGATCGGCTCCGGCGACGGCACGCTCGGCATTAAGGGTACGGCCGCGCTCGRCACCGGTGCACAGATGCGCCTGGGTATCCAGGGCTCGAAGTTCACCGCCGTCGACATTCCCGCCGCCAAGGCCATTGTCTCGCCCGACATCCAGATCGTGCAGGACACCAAGGGCATGAACGTCACCGGCAAACTCAACATCGACCTCGCCGACGTCAACGTCGAACGCTTGCCCGGTGCCGGCGCGACCAAGGCCTCGCCCGATGTCGTCGTGGTCGACGACAAGCAGCAGGAAGCCGCGGCCGAGGCTTCGCCGATTTCCGCCGACATTCGCGTCGACCTTGGGCAGAAAGTGCACCTCGTCGGCTTCGGTATCGATGGTCGCATTACTGGCCAGCTCGACGTGCGCGAACGTCCGGGCCGCGCGACCACGGGCCAGGGGCAGATCGGAGTCGACGGAACCTATAAGGCCTACGGGCAGGATCTGAAAATCCAGCAAGGCCAGTTGTTGTTCGCCAGCACGCCAATCGACAACCCGCGCCTGAATATCCGCGCCGTGCGTGCGATCAATCCCAACGCCACCATCGACGACGGCCAGACCGTCGGCCTCTACGTCTCCGGAACCGCGCAACGCCCGATCCTCACGGTGTTCTCAAACCCGGTGATGGAACAGTCCGACGCGCTTTCCTACCTGGTCACCGGCAAGCCGCTGTCGCAGGTAAGCGGCGGCGAAGGCAACATGGTCGGCGCCGCGGCACAGGCACTCGGCTCGGCGGCAGGCGATCTGCTGGCGAAGAGTGTCGGCTCGAAAATCGGCGTCGACGACATCGGTGTGTCGAGCAACGATGCCCTCGGCGGCACCTCGGCGTTCACCGTCGGCAAGTATCTCTCGCCGCGCTTGTATCTGAGCTACGGCGTCGGCCTGTTCGATCCCGGCCAGGTGATCACGCTGAGATATCTCTTCAGCAAGAAGTGGAACTTCGAGGCACAGAACGCCACGGAGTTCAGCCGGGCGAGTTTGAATTACAGACTAGAGCGCTAGCCGCGGCGGACGAGAACGCTAACCACGGCCGCTAGAACGCTGACCGTAGCCGTTCCTTGTAGGAGCCGATTCATCGGCGAAAGCCAGCCTGCCTCAGTCCCGATCTATCTGATTCAAAGAAAAGGCCCGCAAGGGCCCTTTTCGCTTTCTACCGTGGCCTTCGCCATGCCATCGCCCTGATCGACGTAGTACACAGCGATCCCAGGAAGCTCATCGCCACCTCCGAAATCGATTTTGCACCCGCAATCGCACGGCTCGTGGCGTCTTGCTGCTCCGCCGTACATTGAATGGTTGAAGCAGTCGCTGCGATTTGCGCGCCAGCACGCGCCACCACAAATGTAGCGGCGTTACTTTTGACTGACTCGTGAGGAGTACTCTCCGATTCCCCATTTGGCAGGATCACCGGAACGCGCTCGTATATTGCTACGCTCGTTTTTACCGTGACTGATCCCGCCGGAGGAAGATCGTACTCCCGGGATAAGTCGACCTTGGCATCGAGGTGTTTTCCCGACCGAATGCGGATGAACAGGGACGGCGGCGGCGCGCCCATGACGACATAGCGCCCCTTGTACAGGACTTCGTGCCCGAACGCGTCGGTAACGCTGAGCCAATTGCTGGTCGTCCGGCCATCGGGCTGGGCGAAGACGCTGTTATAGCCGTAAACGAAAATATCGTGGTCTGTGCCGTTGGAGAGAGTCAAGGCGATTGAATTCGCCGCAGAAGCATCTCGGCCATCGTGGGTCAAAGACAGGGAAACACCGCTGCTGGCATACGCGGCTGGAACGAAAAACCAGATGGCCGCTGTGAACGCGGTTCTATAGATACCTCTCATGCTGACGCTTCCTGACGTGTATGGAGCCCTGTTGGCCCATTCACGCTATGTCAGGCGACTATCACGTCATATGGAAGGATTCTGAAATACGTCCGCAGGAATCTTGAACGTGACGTACGTCACATCGAATCAGCGAGGCGCGTGCAACCGCTGCAACAACTCCGCCTCAGTCAACGAAATCCCGCACGTCTCGGAAATATCCTTCGCCGAAGCGCCCTGGCGCGCGAGACGCTGGGCAAGCGCCAGCGCCCGATCGGTCGCCGCACCCGGCTCACCCGCCACGGTCATGGCAGGATTCCGGCGTACCTGGTCTTCGATATCGCCGAGGCGGTTCTCGAGACGGCGAAGCATCGCGGCGAGTGCGTCAGGCGGAACGGCTGGCGTGGGCTCGTCGCGGATGTCACGAATGTCTTCGTAGGCGGACGTCGCGCTTGCGGCGGGCGTGGCCTGTGTCACCGGAGTCGCAGCCGGCACGGCCGACGGCGCCGTGCCGAAGCGGCGGAAAAGCAGCAGGAGGCCGACCAGGTTGAGGACGGCCAGTGCGATCAGCACGTATCCGATGACGGGGTTCATGCGTGGGTTCCCTTGGGTGCGGGGACACGGTAGCGCATCGGGGTGTCTGGTTGAAGCGTGATGTTTTGCGGGGGTATGGGAGGCAGGTCTTCGCAGGGATCGCCGATGAATCGGCTCCTACCGAAAAGCGTGTGCCCGGCAGACCGAGAAGCTCATGCCCGGCAGAGGCGGGGGATGTCGATGAGGGCGATGAAGCCGTCGTCGCGGGTGATGACGCCGCTGACGGGGTCGTCGCGGCGGGTGGCGCGGCCCGGGGGCGGCGGTGCGACATCGGCGGGGTTGAACTCGAGCATGTCGCCGATCACGTCGATGCGCATGCCGACGATGCTGCCCGAGTCGTCGAAGACGATGACACGCTGGGCGTCTTCGTCGGCGACGTCGATACGTCCTTCGAGGCCGAAGCGACGACGACCGTCGAGCACGGGGACGATCTGGCCACGCAGGTTGACGATGCCGAGGACGTCCTCGGGTGCACCCGGCACGGGCGTGATGTCGCCGCAGCGAATCACTTCGCGCACGCTGGCGAGGGACACCGCGTAGCGCTGCCCCTTCAGGGAAAATCCAAGCCAGGCACCACGCCCGTCGCGTTGGGGTTCGGTCACGGGCCTAGCTCCTTTTCCAGCCATTCAATCAGCGCCGCGGTACCGACCACGCCGCACTTGGGTTCTTGGGACATGCCGGCGAGCCACGGACGCGTGGTCGCGCCCATGCGCCACTGGATCGCCGTGGCGTCGAGTTCTACCGGCTCTTCGTCGACGATGCAGGCCAGTGCCCAGGCACGGTCGCCCAGCAGGACAAGCGTGGGCGAATGCGCGCCAGCCATGTCGGGCGAGAGGATCGCTGCCAGGTCCGCCACGCGCGCGACGCCGCTCGGATGGCGCCAGCGCCCGAGGCATATCGGGTTCGTCGTGTTCGGCGGCGTCAGCGGCGGCATCGGCAGCATATGGGTGATATCGGACATCGGCACGGCAAGACGCACGCCGGCCGCGAGGCAGAGCAGATAGCGGCTGTCGGCGGGCGTCGGTGGCTCGGCGTTCGGCACCGTGCGCCAGGGGTCGATGGAAACGACCTTGACCTCGGCGTCCGGCGCAGGTGTGGGCAACGCAGGCGTCAGCAGTTCCGCCAGGTAGTCGGCGACGATCTGCTCGGCGTCCTRCAGGGCACGCATTACGCCGCCGCGTCCGCGACGGAGGTCGCCGGCGAGTCCAGCAATTCATCGAGCAACTGCCGGTAGGCCAGGCCGCCGCGACGCGCGGCCGGCCAAGACGCCAGGGGCACGCCTGCCGCGCTCGCTTCGCGAATCTGCGTATCGGTCGGGATGACGGCCTGGCTGACGCCTTCGGCATACTTCTCGCGCAGTTGCTCGAGGCAGGCCCGCGAGGCATGCGTGCGTGCGTCGAACATCGTCGGCACGATCGTGCGCGGCAGCGGACGACCGCGCGAGCGCTCGATCATGGACAGGCTGCGCAGCATGCGCTCGAGGCCTGCGAGGGCCAGCGCTTCGGTCTGCGTCGGCACGAGCAAGCGGTCGCTCGCGGCCAACGCGTTGACCATCAAAACACCGAGGGTCGGCGGGCAGTCGAGCAAGACGTGATCGAAATCGCTGGCGAGTTCGGCGAGCGCCTTGGCGAGGATCAACCCCATGCCCGGCCGTGTGCCGAGCTGGCGATCCAGCGTGATCATCGCCGCGGACGCCGGTAGCACGCTCAGGTGATCCCACTTCGTGGCATGCACGAGCGTGCCAGGTGGCAACGGATTGCCACCGATGCCGAACAGGTCGTAGACGCTGCCATGCGCGCCACCTTCGACGCCGATATAACCGGACAGCGAGGCGTGCGGATCCATGTCGATCAGCAGCGTGCGCTTGCCGGAGGCGGCAAGCAGGCTGCCGAGCGCGACGGTCGTCGTGGTCTTGCCGACGCCGCCCTTCTGATTGGAGACCGCCCAGACACGCATCAGCGATTCCCTCCTGCGGGGGGCGTCGTCGCGTTCGCTGCGGGAGCCGCCGTCGGAGCCGTCGCTGCACCGACGACGGGAAGGCGATCGGCATCGCTGTAAAAACGCGCCGGCTCGGCCTTGTCGCTCATCACGACGATGAGTACGCGACGATTGCGATTGCGGCCTTCGTCGGTACCGTTATCGGTGGTCGGGCGAAACTCGCCCCAGCCGACGATGCCGACGCGATGCGGATCAACGCCACTGGTCGTCAGCAGGCGCGCCACGGTTGCCGCGCGCGCCGCCGACAGTTCCCAGTTCGAGGGGAAGGTTGGCGTCGCGATCGGCGTGTTGTCCGTATAGCCCTCGATACGCATGGCGTTCGGGAACGGGCCGAGAATGCCGGCGAGCTTGCGCAGCACGTCTTCGGCGGTGCCCTGCAGCTTGGCCACGCCGACGGGAAAGAGGATGTCGGTACGGACTTCGATCTCGAGCCAGTCCTTGGTCTGGCGCACGCTGACGAGGTTCTTGTCGATCAGCGGCTTCATCGCGCGCTGCACTTCGTCGGAAATCTGGCTGAGGCTGGCGTCCTCGGTCTTGCCGACCGTGGTGTTCGCCGCCGTCGCGGTATTAATGTTCGCCGATTCCTGGTGCGTTGGCGCGGCGCCTTCGTGCCCCGGCAGCGGCAGGTTGCGCGGCGGAATCGGCACATCGATCTTGGCGATGGGGGCAGCTGCCGGCGCGCGCGACTGGTTCGGCAACGGCACCTGCGCCGCAGGCGTGGCCTCGCGGATCGGCTCGATGACCTTGCCGGTGCCGTTGAAGGCCTCGTTGATCGACTGGGCCATGACGCGGAACTTGGTTTCGTTCACGGCCGAGACGGCGTACATCACCACGAACAACGCCAGGAGCAGCGTGATCAGATCCCCATAGGGAATCGCCCAGCGCTCGTGGTTGATGTGTTCTTCGTGGTGGCGCCGCTTCACGAAAGGAATCCCTGGAGCTTGCTTTCGATATGCCGCGGGTTGTCGCCCTGCGCGATCGAAACCAGGCCTTCGACGAGGATTTCGCGCATCTGCGAGCGCAGGCGGGCGAGGCCTTTCAGTCGCGATGCCATCGGCAAGGCGAGCAGGTTGGCCAGGCCGATACCGTAGATCGTCGCGACGAAGGCCGCGGCGATGCCATGACCGAGCTTGCTCGGGTCGGCGAGATTCTGCATGACCGACATCAGGCCCATGACGGCGCCAATGATGCCCATCGTCGGCGAATACGCCCCGGCGTTCTCGAAGACCTTGGCGGCTTCGATGTCGGTGTGTTCGCGTGCGTAGACTTCGACTTCGAGCACGGAACGCATGGCGTCCGGCTCGGTGCCGTCCACAAGCAGCTGGAGCCCCTTGCGGATGAAGGGATCGGATTCGCGCTCGATCGCCGGCTCCAGGCCGAGCAGGCCCGTGCGACGGGAAATCTCGCTCCAGCCGACGATGCGGCTGACGAGATTCTCCGACTCGATGTCCGGCGGGCGATACACCCACGGCAGCATGGTCCAGGCGCGCTTGAGCACCGGGCCGGGTGTCTGCACCAAGAGCGCGGCGAGCGTGCCGAGGAAGACGATGACGAACGCCGCCGGATTCCACAGGGCGTCGAGACTCGAGCCCTTGAGAATGGTGCCCACGATGATGACCACGAAGGCCAGGATCGTTCCGACGACGCTCACGATATCCATATCAGACAGCCATCCTTAGTGAAGGCAGCACCTGGCCCGCGTCGTCGGCAAGGCCGGCGAGGTCGAGCACGAGGGAGATGCGGCCATCGCCGGTAATCGTCGCACCAGCGACACCCGGGACATCCTTAAGGAACGGACCCAGCGGCTTGGCCATGACGTCTTCGCGGCCGAGCACTTCGTCGACCAGGCAACCCAGTGTCTGGTGGCCGATCTGCACGACGACGACGTGACCGCCCTTCCCCGCCGCGCCAGCCCAGTTGCCGAGATCGGCGAGCGGCAGCGCGCGCTGGCGGTGCGCGGCGACGATGCGGCCGTCCAGTTCCTGGATCTGGCCCGGCACGAGTTCGAACACTTCGGTGACGTTGGACAGCGGCAGCGACAACAGGCGGTTACCCACGCGGACCATGAGCACGCGCATGATCGCCAGGGTGAGCGGTACCGAGAGACGGACCGTGCTGCCATGGCCCACGCGCGAGTCGATGGAGAGCGTGCCGCCGAGTTCGACGATCTTGGTCTTGACCACGTCCATGCCGACGCCGCGGCCGGAAATGTCCGAGACCTCAGCCGCCGTGGAGAAGCCGGGACGGAAGACGATTTCGTAGCATTCGCGCTCGTCCAGACGCGCCGCCTGCTCTTCGTCCATCAGGCCCTTTTCGACGGCCTTGCGGCGCAGGACCTCGGGATCCATGCCCTTGCCGTCGTCGGTGACGGTGATGACGATGCGGTCGCCGAACTGGCCGGCAGCAAGGCGAACCGTGCCGGAGCGCGACTTGCCGGCCTGCTCGCGCACGTTGGGCATCTCGATACCGTGGTCGACCGCGTTACGCAGCAGATGGACCAGGGGATCGGCCAGCGCCTCGACCACGGTACGGTCGATATCGGTGTCTTCGCCGTCGGTGACCAGCTCGATGTCCTTGCCGAGTTGGCGCGCGAGGTCGCGGATGATGCGGGGGAAGCGTGAGAACAGCTTGCCCACCGGCTGCATGCGCATGCGCAGGACAGCGTTCTGCAGGTCCTCGGCGACGCGCTCGAGTTCGCCGATGGCGCGTTCCATCGGGTCGTTCGTGCCGCGCGGCGCGAGATTGGTCAGGCGGTTGCGGACGAGTACCAGCTCGCCTGCGGCATCGACGAGGCTGTCGAGGCGGAAGGTGTCGACGCGGACGGTGGTGTCGGCGGTTGAAGAGCTGCGTTTTTCGGTGGTGGCTGCGGGCTTTGCGGTCGGAGCCTGTTTTGCTGGTGGCGTTGCGGCGACGGGGATCGCCGATGAATCGGCTCCTACAACAGCGGCGGCGGCGACGGGCGGCGGCGTGAGCGTGCCGGGGGCGGCGGTGCCGTGGAGGCTGTCTAGCAGGGCTTCGAATTCATCGTCGCTGATGGCGTTGGGGTCGGCGGCGGGTGCCACCGGCGTTGCGGCGACTGGGATCGCCCCTGAAGCGGCTCCTACAGTGGCCGCCGCCCCTGCAGGGGCTCCCGCATCGGCGCCGGGGGCGCCGGTGCCGTAGAGCGAATCCAGTAGTGCTTCGAATTCGTCGTCGTTGATCGTGCCGGACGCCGTCGAGGCCGGTGCGCGATCGTTGCGCGCGGCGTCGAGCATGGCTTCGAATTCGTCTTCGATGGGATCGTAGGGACGCTGCGACGACACGGCGGGAGCGCCGGTCGACGCAGGCGTCGACATCACCGGTGACAGCGCCACCGGTGGCGCGGAGCCGGCGCGGCCCGGGATCAGCAGGCGATCGAGCACGGAGCGGGGCGCGGGCTCGGCGGGGACGCCCGCGTCGGCCGCACGCATCATGTCGTTGAGGAGGTCCAGCGACTCGAGCAACGCATCCATGAAGCCGGGGTTCAACACCACCGCGCCATTACGGGCCTCGTTGAGGAGGTCCTCGGCGCGGTGGCACAGCTCCACCATGGCGTTGAGGCCAAGGAAGCCCGCACCGCCCTTCACGGTATGGAACGCGCGGAAGACCGCGTTCAGCAGCTCGGCGTCTCCCGGCGATGCTTCGAGGTCCACGAGCTGTTCGCCCAGGCTCTCGAGCAGTTCGCGTGCTTCGATCAGGAAGACATTGAGCAGCTCGTTGTCCAGCTCCACGCTCATACGGCGCTCAGAACCCGAATTCGCTGAGCAGTCGATCCACTTCGTCCTGGCTGACCTTGTCCGCGGCCGGTGCGTGAGCGCCGCCCGCGAGCGAACCGGTGAGACGCACCAGCTCGACCAGCGACGACTCCACCTTGGCCATGAACGATTCGACCTGCGCCACGCGCTGGCCGGAGAGATCCTGCCAGGACTGGGCTTCGACCATCTCGCCCAGGCCGATGTCGCAGCTCTGCGCGAAATCGCCGACGCGCACGGCCAGGGCCGTCGCGCTCGTTGCGAAGGCGGGATCGGCCTGGTCGAGCACCAGCACTTCGTCGGCCTGCTTGGCCAGCGCCTGCGCTTGCGGGCGCAGCTTGTCGCTGAAATCGAGGGTGCGGTGGGCGGCCTGCGAGCTCATCTCGAGCACGTCGCGCAGGTGCTTGCGCGCGTCGCTCATGTTGCCCGGCACACCATCGCTGGAGATATCGGAGGCGAGGCGGCGGACCGACTCATGAAGATCGCGCGCGAGGTGGCCCAGGGCCAGGAACAGGTGCTGTTCACGGCTGCGCAACAGGCGGTCGAGCGCCTGTTCGAAGGCGACGCTGTCATCGGCATCGAGCAACTCGCGCAGCTCGGGAACGACCTCGTGGCCGGCGGTAAGCATGGTGTTCATCGTTATTCCCTTAGCCCGCAGCCGCGGCGAGTCGTTCGAAGATCTTGTCGAGCTTTTCCTTCAGCGTGACCGCCGTGAACGGCTTGACCACGTAGCCGTTCACGCCACTCTGCGCGGCAGCGATGATCTGGTCGCGATTGTTCTCGGCCGTGACCATCAGCACCGGCATCGACTTCAGCGCGGCGTCCGCGCGGATCGCGCGGAGCAGGTCGATGCCCGTCATGTTGGGCATGTTCCAGTCGGTCACCACCAGGTCGAAGGGCTGGGCGCGCAGCATCGTGAGCGCCGCGTTGCCGTCTTCAGCCTCCTGGATGAGGGTGTTCGTGAATCCCAGCTCGACCAGGAGATTCCTGACGATGCGCCGCATGGTGGAGAAATCGTCCACCACGAGGATTTTCATGTTCTTGTCCAAAACTCGTCTCCGCCTGACTGCGCGTTCTTACCGGCGACGGCACCGTAATGCCGTCAATGCTTGTCTTTCCAACCCGTCATGCGTGCGCGGAGGCGGATCAGGGCCTGGCCATGGATCTGGCACACCCGCGATTCACTCACACCCAGCACCGCACCGATTTCCTTCAGGTTGAGCTCTTCATCGTAGTACAGCGACATCACCAGCTTCTCGCGTTCGGGCAGGCCGTCGATGGATTGGGCCAGCGCATCGCGCAAGCCGTCCTGTTCGAAGAGCCCTTCCGGACCCGCGGCATCCGGGTCCGCGACATCGATTGCCGCGCCTTCGTCGCCTTCGGGCGCCGTAAGACTGAGCAACCGCGCGCTCGCCGCGTCGGCCAGAATCTGGTTGTACTCCATGGCGTCGATGCCCAGCCGCTTCATCACTTCGGCGTCTTCGGCATCACCACCCGTTTCGTTCTCGATCTGCCTCGTTACTTCAGCCACCTCGCGCAACTTCCGGTGCACGGAGCGGGGGGTCCAGTCCGTCTTGCGCAGTTCGTCCAGCATCGCGCCCCGTATGCGGATACCCGCATAGGTCTCGAAACTGGCCGCGCGAGTCGGCGAGTAATTTCTTGCGGCCTCCAGCAGTCCGATCATTCCGGCCTGCATGAGGTCGTTTGCATCCACGCTCGGCGGCAGCCGGCCCATCAGGTGATAGGCGATCCGGCGCACCAGCGGCGCGTGGGTTCGTACCAATTGATCCGCCGGGATTCGCGTGACTTCAAGGTATTCCGTCGCAACGCTCACAGTGGCAACCCTCCTCCCAGGTGGGACCGCTCGGCGAAAAAGCCGATGCGACCCTGAGCACGGGGTTCGGGTTCACCCCATGTATCGACCGACCTGGCCAGATTCTTGAATCCGACGGCGGATCGGCTGCTCGGCCAGACATCGACCACCGCCGATTGGCGGCGAATCGCCTGGCGCAGGTACTCGTCGTGCGGGACCATCCCCATGAAATCCAAGGAAACATCCAGGAACCGGTTGGTCACCCGGGACAGTTTCTCGAACAACTGGCGGCCTTCCTGGGCGTGGCGGACCATGTTGGCCACGATGCGGAAGCGGTTCACGCCGAACTCGCGGCTCATGACCTTGATCAGGGCGTAGGCATCGGTCAGCGAGGCCGGCTCGTCGCAGACCACCACCACGACTTCGTCCGAAGCGGCGGCGAACATGGACACGCTGTCCGAAATGCCGGCGGCGGTGTCGACGATCAGGTATTCGGGAGCGATCGGGTATTCGTCGAACGCGCGGATGACGGCGGCGTGCTCGATGTTCGGCAGCTGCGCCATGCGACGGGCGCCGGAGGTGGCCGGAATCACCTTCAGGCCATGCGGCGCCTGGAGGATCAGATCCTCGATGCGGCACTCGCCCTCGAGCATGTGTCCGAGATGACGGGTCGGCTGCAGCCCGAGCAGCACGTCGATATTGGCCATGGCCAGATCGGCATCGAGCAGGACKACGTCGCGTCCGCCCATGGCCAGGGCCATACCGAGGTTGACCGCCACGGTGGTCTTGCCGACGCCGCCCTTGCCGCCCGCGATCGCGATGCTGCGTGTGGGGCGACGGTCGTCAAGCCAGTTGAGGCCGGCGGCCTGGGTGCTATCGACGTGTGTGGTCATGAAGGAGTTCACTGCCGTGAAAGAGTGTGCGGTGGCGGTAGTCACGTTATGCGGGTTCCCGATCAGGCGAGCGCGGGCGCCGCGGTGCCGAAACGATCGGCAAGGATGGCGTCGTCGGGCTCCTCGTTGCGCTGCTTGAGCAACTGGGCCGCGAGGCAGACCAGCTTGCGCGCATCGGCGGAGGCGATGTCTTCGGGCACGCGCTGCCCGTCGGTGGTGTAGTCCAGCGGCATGGCGTGGCGAATGAGTGCCGACAGGGCGCCGCCGATCAGCGGTGCCTCGTCGAGCTTGGTAAGGATGGCGGTCTGCGGCGACAGCGGCGCGTACGAGCGGATCGCGTTGTCGATGGCCTGGGCCTGCGCATTGGCGGCGAGCACCAGGCAAACGCGCAGGTTCGAGGTCGCGCGCAGCGTGTCGAACTGCTGCTGCAGCTTGGGATCGTTGCCGGCCATGCCGGCAGTGTCGACCAGCACGGTGTGCTTGCTGCGCAGCTGGAGGAGCACGTTGCGCAGGCTGTCGGCGTCATGGGCGTTGTACACGCGCACACCGAGCAGGCGGCCGTAATGCTCCAGCTGCGCGCCGGCACCGATGCGGTACTGGTCGGCGCTGATCAGGGCGACGTTGGAGGCACCGTGGCGAAGCACGGCGCGCGCGGCGAGCTTGGCGATGGTCGTCGTCTTGCCGACGCCGGTGGTACCGACCAGCGCGGTGACGCCGCCGCCGACCGTGTCGAAGTTGCGCCCGCTGGTGCGGATGTTGCGCGAGAGGATGCCCAGCGGCAGGTAACGTGCCTGCTCGGCGGTCATGCCGGCGGGCAGCTCGGCGCACAGTGCGCGGGCCACATCGCCATCGATACCCAGGCGGGTCATCTCGCGAAGCACGCGGGCGCGCAGCGGCTGCTCGCGATCCATCTGGTTCCAGGCCAGCGTGGAGAGCTGCACTTCCAGCATTTCACGCAGGCTGTTGATCTCGGCACGCACGCCGTTCACGGCGGCGTCGCTGTTCGGATTGACGGTGGCGGCACGGACTACATCGGCCACGCTGGACGCGAGGGCGGCGCTGGACTGGCGCTGCGGTGCGTTCGGGTTGACGGGTGCGCCCTTGGCGGCGCGCTCGACGGCGGCGGCCGTGGCGGCGCGCGCCTGATCGATGCGTGCGGCGCGGTCGCTGTCGCGCGTGGCGCGGATCGGCGCCAGCGCGGCAGCATGCTTCGCAGCGGTCTCTTCGGCGGTCGGCGGTTCGAAGGCGAAACCCGCCTCGCGAACCAGCGCTTCGTCGTAGTCGAGCGCGGCGATGATTTCGATACCGTCGTCCATCCGACGCGTGGACAGGATCACGGCGTCCGGACCCTGCTCATCGCGAACCTGGCGCATGGCCTGGCGCATGTCGGCGGCAACGAATCGTTTGATTTTCATGCGTTAGCTCCTCTGTCCTATCGTCCGAGGGCCGTCACCAGCTTGACGCGGCGGTTGTCCGGGACCTCGTTATAGGCGAGTACATGCAGGTTTTGGGCCACATGCCGAGTGAAGCGTGAAAGCCAGGGACGAAGTGCCGGCGAGACCAGCAGGACGGCCGGTTCGCCGGCCGCTTCCTGACGTCGCGCGGCCTCCGCCACGTTCTGCTGGAGACGATCGGCCAGACCCGGCTCGATCGCCGCACCGGCGGGACCACCACCCTGCAGGGACTGCAGAAGAATCTGCTCCAGTTCCGGCGCCAAAGTAATGACGGGGACCTCAGTTCCGAGCCCTGCAATCTCCTGCACGATCTGTCGGCCAAGGGTGACGCGCACACTGGCCGCGAGGACGCCGGGATCCTGACTCTGGCCCGCATGCTCGGCCAGCGACTCGACGATGCCGCGGAAGTTGCGGATCGGCACGCGCTCGGCGAGCAGGTTCTGCAGCACCTTGACCACGGCACCGAGCGACAGCCGCTTGGGCACCAGGTCTTCGACCAGCTTCGGCGTCTGCTGGGCCAGGCGGTCGAGCAGCTGCTGCACGTCCTGGTGGCCGATGAGCTCGTGGGCGTGGTTCTGCAGGATGTGCGAGAGGTGGGTGGCGATCACCGTGGCCGGGTCGACCACCGTGTAGCCCAGCGTTTGCGCATGCTCGCGCAGGCCGGGTTCGATCCATACGGCGTCGAGGCCGAAGGCCGGATCGCGGGTGGCGATGCCGTTGATGGTGCCGTGCACGCGGCCCGGATCGATCGCCAGCATGCGCTCGGTGTGGATTTCGGCTTCACCCATCGGCACGCCCATCAGCGAGATGCGATAGCCGTGTGGCGAGAGATCGAGGTTGTCGCGGATGTGTACAGACGGGACGAGGAAGCCCAGTTCCTGCGAGAGCTTCCGGCGCACGGACTTGATGCGCGCCATGAGTTCGCCGCCCTGCGCCTTGTCGACCAGCGGGATAAGGCGGTAGCCCACCTCCAGTCCGATCGTGTCGACCTGGGCCACGTCTTCCCATGACAGTTCGAGGCGTTCGCCGGGCGGCGTCGATTCCAGCGCCAGCTCGGTGCCAGGCGTCGCGGCGCCAGCCGGCGCACCACCGTCGGCGAGCCGGTCCTTGTTCTGCTGCAGCTTCCACGCACCGAAGCCAGCGGCGGCGGCCAGCAGCAGGAACGGCAGGTTCGGCATGCCCGGGACCAGGCCCATCGCACCGAGCACCGCAGCCGCGACAGCCAGCGCCTTGGGCTGGCCGAACAGCTGCCCCATCACGTGCTTGCCCATTTCCTGGGACTTGGAGACGCGGGTGACGATGACCGCCGTAGCGATCGAGAGCATCAGGCCCGGCACCTGGGCGACCAGGCCGTCGCCGATGGTCAGCAGGGTGTAGGTGCGTGCAGCCTCCGAGGCGGACAGGCCGTGCTGCAGCATGCCGATGAAGAAGCCGCCGATGATGTTGATCGCCAGGATCAGCATGCCGGCCGTGGCATCGCCGCGGACGAACTTGGACGCACCGTCCATCGAACCGTAGAAGTCGGCTTCCTCGCGCACTTCCTGGCGGCGCTCGCGCGCCTGTTCCTGGGTGAGCAGGCCGGCATTGAGATCGGCATCGATCGCCATCTGCTTGCCGGGCATGGCGTCGAGGGTGAAGCGCGCGGTCACTTCGGAGACGCGCGTGGCGCCCTTGGTCACGACCACGAAGTTGATGATGGTGAGGATGGCGAAGACCACGAAGCCGACGGCGAAGTTGCCGCCGATGACGAACTCGCCGAAGGCCTCGATCACCTTGCCGGCCGCGCCCGGGCCGTTGTGGCCATGCAGCAGGACGACGCGCGTTGAAGCGATGTTCAGCGCCAGGCGCAGCAAGGTAGCGAACAGCACCACGGTCGGGAACGAGGCCAGCTCCAGCGGGCGCATCACGTACATGGTGGCCAGCAGGATCACCAGGGACAACGCGATGTTGAAGGTGAACAGCAGGTCGAGCATGAACGGCGGCAGCGGCAGCATGAGCATGCCGAGCATCACCAGCATCACTACCGGCGCGGCAACGCCTCGCCGGCCGATCTGCCGGAACGTGCCCATGAGCGTGGTCGTCGCTGCCATCGTCACTTATCCATACGGTAGGGGCCGAGCAGTTCAGGATCGATGTCCTGCACGGGTAGATCGGGCGGGAGATCGCCAACGGCGATCGCCTGCTTCAGGCGGAACACATAGGCCAGGATCTGGGCGACGGCGACATACAGCGCCGAAGGGATCTCGCGACCGACTTCCGTTGTTGCATACAAGGCGCGTGCCAACGGCGCCGCTTCCACCACAGGAACTTTCGCGGCACCGGCCACATCGCGGATTTGCTGGGCAAGAACGTCCACACCCTTTGCCACGACTCGCGGCGCGCCCATTTTCACGTCGTCATACTTGAGGGCGACGGCGAAGTGGGTCGGGTTGACCACGATCACGTCCGCCGTAGGAACGTCTTCCATCATCCGGCGACGGGCCATCTGGTGCTGCATCTGACGGATTTTCGACTTCAGTTCCGGACTACCCTCGCTTTCCTTGTGCTCGTCCTTCACTTCCTGCTTGGTCATGCGCATCTTCTTGGTGAAGCTGAAGGCCTGCCAGGGCGCATCCACCAGGGCGATCAGACCCAGGGCGCAGGCGAAGATCAACGACGCCTGACCCAGCACGCTAAAGGTGTGGGCGATGCCATCCTTGACCGGCCCGCTGCCCACCGCGTACATATCCTGCGTGGTGCGGTTGAGGTACCAGACCAGTGCGCCGCCGATCAGGAGCAGCTTGAGCAGCGACTTGCCCAGCTCGACCAGCCCGTTCATGGATACCAGGCGACCGAAGCCCTTGATCGGATCGAGACGATCGAATTTCGGCACCAACGCTTCCAGCGAGAAATTCAGGCCACCCATAAGCGCGGGCGCGGCGACCGCGGCCACGGCAGTTACGGTGAATACCGGGCCGAGCAGTTTCAGGCCCTCGCCCGCGGCGGTCATCAGCGCATGACTGATGCCATTGGCGGCAAACAGGTCGTCGCGACCGTAACGCAGGCCCACATGCATGATGTTCGATGCGTGCACGGCCATCTGGTCGCGCGAGGCGATCATCGTGGTTACGCCGGCGAGCACGACCACGGCGGTGGACAGATCGCGCGAACGCGGCAGGTCACCCTTCTCGCGCGCCTCGCGAAGTCGTTTGTCACTGGGTGATTCGGTTTTGTCTTCCTGGTCGGACTCGCTCATGGCGACGACCTCCCGACCAGCTGGCGCATGGCTTCCCAGGCGTCGGTCTGCAGCGAATCCCAGGCGCTGGGCAGGCCGCGCAAGGCCAGCCACACGGCGATGATGCCCAGGCAGATGGTGATCGGGAAACCGACTGCGAACAGGTTCATCGACGGCGCCGAACGGCTGATCGCGCCGAAGCCCAGGTTGACGACGAGCACCGCGGTGAGCGCGGGCAAGGCGACGCGAACGGCACCCGCGAACAGGTGGCTGGCAAACTGAAGCACGCCCCAGATACCGTCCGCACCGATGCCGTGATCGCTCACCGGCATGCTGCGGAAGCTGTCGGCGAGCAGGCCGATCAGTTGCAGGTGACCGTTCATCACCAGGAACAGCAGGGTCACGATCATCGTGTAGAACTGGCTGAGCACCGGCGTGGTGCCGCCAAGGCCGGGGTTCAGCACCTCGGCGAAGCCCAGGCTCATGGCCTGCGAAACGAACTGACCACCGAAGGCCACGGCTTCGAACACGAGCTTGAGCAGGAAGCCGAGCGCCGCACCAATCAGGATCTGCTGGGCCAACGTCGCCACTCCCTGTGCCGACAGCGGCCGCAGCTCCATCGGCGCCAGCGGCGCAAGCAAGACCGTGAGCATGACGGCCAGGCCCATTTTGATGCGCGGCGGGACCGTGTTCGCGCTCAGCACCGGCGCGACGAGCAACAGGCCGGAAATGCGGGCCAATGCCCAGCACGCCCCGCCTACCCACCCCTCGAGCTGGTTCAGGTCGATCGGCATCAACGCACCGCCTGGGGCAGGCTTTCGATCAGGGTGCGGGTGAAGGTCACGAGCGTGCGCAGCATCCAGGGGCCGGTGATGATCATCACCAGCGCCATGGAAATCAGCTTCGGAATGAAGCTGAGGGTCTGTTCGTTGATCTGCGTGGCCGCCTGAATCATGCCGACGATCAAGCCGACCGCCAGTGCGGTGAGCAGCAGCGGCGCACCGACCAGCATGGCGATATGCAGGGCCTGCTGCCCGAAGGCGATGACCGACTCGGGCGTCATTGGTAGAAGCTTCCCGCCAGCGTGCCCAGCAGCAGTGTCCAGCCATCGACCAGGACGAACAGCATGATCTTGAACGGCAGCGAGATGATCATCGGCGAGACCATCATCATGCCCATCGACATCAACACGCTGGCCACGACCAGGTCGATGATCAGGAACGGAATGAACAGCAGGAAGCCCATCTGGAACGCGGTCTTCAGCTCGCTGGTCACGAAGGCAGGCAAGGCCACGCGGTAAGGCACCGAGTCCTTGTCGGCATACGGCTGCTCGCCGGCGAGCTTGGTGAACAGCTGCAGATCCGGCTCGCGTGTCTGGTCGAGCATGAAGTGACGGAACGGCGCTGCAGCCAGCGGCACGGCATCCTGCACGGTCATCTGGCCATCCATGTACGGCTTGATGCCCGTGTCGTAGGCCTTGTTGATCACCGGCGACATCACGAACAGGGTGAGGAACAGCGACAGGCCGATGATCACCTGGTTCGGCGGCGTGCTGTTGGTACCGAGCGCCTGGCGTAGGAAACCAAGCACGATGACGATGCGTGTGAACGAGGTCATCATCAGCAGGATCGCCGGAAGGACCGTCAGCGCCGTCATCAGCGCCAGCATCTGGATCGACAGCGACCAGTTCTGGCTACCATTGGCGCCCGGCTGCACGTTCAGCAGCTGGATGCCCGGCGGCGGCAGCGGATCGGCGGCGAACGCCATCATCGGCGCGAAAAGCAGCACGAGAAGCGCCAGCAACGACCCGTAACGCAGCATTCGGGCACGCACTTTGTGGGAGCGGGCTTCGCCCGCGATAGCCCCCCCGATCACGGCCGCTTCCACTGATTCAGCACGTCACGGAACCCACGAATCGCTGGCGCCGTGGCCGCCGGGGCGGCGTCATCCTGGACCGGCGTCGCCAGGACATGCAGCGTACGCAGGCCACCCGTAGGCGAAGCACCGACCAGCAGCTGCGTGCCACCGACTTCGAGCAGCATGATCTTTTCCTTGATGCCGACCGGCATCGTTTCGATGACACGGATCTTCCGGCCGCCGGGACGCACGCGCCCCTGCGCGCGACGGCTCAGCCAACCGACGAAGAAGATGAGTGCGACCACGCCGAGCAGGCTGATCAGCACGCGAACCAGTTCAGCGCCCGAGTCCACTGCCGGGGCGGCGACCGACGGGGCCACCGGAGCGACCACCGGGGCCGCCATCAGGGCGCAGGAAAGGAAGCCACCGGCGAGGGCGGCGACGGTACGGCGCATGTCGATCACCGCAGTTTGCGGACGCGCTCGGCCGGACTGATCACGTCGGTCAGCCGGATACCGAACTTTTCGTTGATCACGACGACTTCGCCGTGGGCGACCAGGGTGCCGTTGACGAAGACGTCGAGCGGTTCACCAGCGGCGCGATCGAGCTCGACCACCGAGCCCTGGTTCAGCTGGAGCAGGTTGCGAATGCTGATCTTGGTGCGACCGACCTCCATCGCCATCGTGACCGGTACGTCCAGGATGACGTCGAGGTTGACCTCGGCGCCCAGACCCATCGACTTGTGCAGGCTGGCCTCGTTGGCGCCTTCGATCTCTTCGAGCGTGGTCGGTTCGTTCATGTCGGTTCCGGTGATCGCGTTGCTGGGGTATATACCCCTTGAAGCAAACGGCGTGCCATGGATTCGACGACCGGGTGACGGTGAATTTTTTGTGTTTTTTCAGGTGGTTGGCGGGGTGCCGCCGTTCACCTTTGCTGACCGGAAACCGTCACTTGTCGGAAAGCTGACGCGTGACGGCAGTTGCGTGCAGTGACGGTCAATTGACGTCACACCAGCTCGGGCATCGGCTCGGTCGTGGTGATCGGCATGGCCTTGGTCTCGCCGCGCTTGCGCATCAACGAATCGAACTGGATGGCCTTGTTGCCGTTGGAATTGGCCATGCGGCCGCGAAAAATCGGCACGTCCTCGGCGAAGATCGTGGCGAACTCCGGCAGGCTGATCGGAATGACATCGCCCTTGCGCAGGTGCAGGAAGTCGCCAATGGTCAGGCGCGCCTCGGCCAGCATGGAGGTGACCTCCACTTCCGCATCGAGGATTTCCTCGTGCAGGTTCTGGATCCAACGCTCGTCGCGCTCGGCACGATCGCTCTGCACGCCGGCATCGAGCAACTCGCGGATCGGCTCGACCATCGAATACGGCAGGGTCAGGTGCACTTCGCCGCCACCGCCGTCGAGCTCGATATGGAAGCGCGAGACCACCACGGTTTCCGTGGGGCTGACGATGTTCGCGAACTGCGGATTGATCTCCGAGTTCAGAAATTCGAACTGCATCTTCAGGACCGGCGCCCAGGCTTCGGCCATGGCCGTGAAGGCCTCCTGCAGCACGATCTGGATCACGCGGTTCTCGGTCGGCGTGAAATCCCGGCCCTCGATACGCGCGTGATAGCGGCCATCGCCACCGAAGAAATTGTCGATGACGGTGAACACCAGGCGCGGCTCGAACACCATCAGCGCGGTCCCGCGAAGCGGTTTGATGCGAATCAGGTTGAGGTTGCTCGGCACGGCCAGCGAGTGCACGTACTCGTTGAACTTGGTCATCTTCACGCCGAGCACCGAGACTTCGCAGGACTTGCGCAGCACATTGAACAGGTTGGCGCGGAAGTAGCGGGCGAAACGGTCGTTGACCATTTCCAGGGTCGGCAGGCGACCACGGACGATGCGATCCTGCTGGGTGAAGTCGTAATCCAGGATGCCGCCGGGCGGCGGAAGCTCGATCTCGGTTTCGACCGAACCGCCTTCCACGCCGGCCAGGAGGGCGTCGATTTCTTCCTGGGTAAGGATGTCACTCATGGCCGAAGCGTCCCGTCACTGCATGATGAAGCTGGTGAAGTAGACCGCGTCCACACCGGGACGGCCGATCTTCTCCTTGAGCACGCGCTGGATCTCGCCCAGCGCGGCGGCCTGCAGCTTCTGTTTGCCCTTCACGTCGGACAGCGACTTGATGTCCTGCGCGGAGAACAGCATCAGCAGCGCGTTGCGGATCTCGGGATCGGCTTCCTTGGCGGCAGCGATGGCTTCGGGATCGTGGGACATCACGTTGACGCCGACCTGCAGAAAACGCAGGGCGGTGTCGTCCTGGAAGTTAACGACGAAAGCGGGATCCAGCTGCAGATAAACGGCCGGCTTGGACTTGGCGACTTCCGCCGCGTCGGCCCCCGCCTTGCCGTGGCCGCCCTTCATCAAGACGTAGCCGCCCGCGCCGCCGGCAACGAGCACGACCAGCGCGGCGATGAGCACGAGTCCGCCCTTGCCCTTTTTCTTGGGAGCGCCTTCGGCGGGATCTTTGGGTGCTGCAGCCATGCGTGGAACCTCTGGAATGCGAATACGTCGATGGTCTTGCCCGTGGGGCTTACGGGTATTGTTGCAAGCGACGTGCCATCTGCGTCACCCGTGCCTCGGATGGAAGGATGGCGCTGTGACGCGGTTCTCGGCGCGATCGTGATACCGGCGAATGAGGCGATAATTTGACGCTCGCCGATATCCCGTCACCGGACGGCGTCACGCCACCTCGTCGACCAGGCTTCGGGAAACACGCGACGTCGCCACCACGTCGGTCGCGGCCTTATCGTCGGCCACGGCCGTGCCCTGCCCGCCCGCTCCATTGCCCTGGCCCGTGTTCTGGCCCGGGTCGCGCTGGCCGACGTTGGTCTCGCCCAGGGACAGGCCATGGTGCGCAAGCATGGTGTCGAGCTGCGACAAGGTCTGCTGCACGGCATGCACGGCCGCGGGGTGCTGGGCGAGGATGGCCACGTTGACCTTGCCGCCGTCCATGCTCACATGCACATCCATGCTGCCGAGCTCTTCCGGGTGCAGCTTGATGCGTGCCGACTTGACGTCGCCCGAACCCATCCACGCGATCTGCTCACCCAGCTCCTGACTGAACTGCGGCGATGTGGCCGCCTGCGTCGCCTGCACCTGCACGGCGGGAGCGGCCACGCCGTTCATGGCCGGCGCGTGCATCAGGGGCATGGGGCTGGCCTTTGCCAGATCGATCGCCGGTGCATCGTCCTTGCTCACCGGCAGGTCGCCACCCTGGGCGGCAAGCAGGCTGGCGAAAGGCGACGCGACGGCCGCGGCAGCGGGTGCCGCTGCCGGCATGGCGTCCATGGCAGGCAGGCCCGCGGAAACGCCGTCCTTCGCGGCGGCCATCGCGTTCGCTGCGGCGCCGGCACCGGGCGTCGGAGCCGCACCGGTGATCGCACCCAGGGCATCGCCCAGCTTGCCAGCCGCGGTTGTCGCGGTGGCGACCGCCTTTGCTGCCAGCTCGCCGACCTTCGGTGGCACACCGATCAGGGCGAGGACGCTGGTGGCAAGCGATGTGTCGCCATCGGCCGTATCGTCTTTCTTCGTCGCATCGTCATCGGGATGCGTGTCGGACGCCTGCGCCGATGTCGTCTTGTCGGGGCTCGTATCCTTCGCCGCGGACGAAGCGCTGGACGTCGCCGAACCCTGATCCGACGAGGCGTCCTTGGTCTTGCGCGCATCGGCATGCGCCGCGTCCATCGCCGCGTCGAAGCGCTTGTTCGACGCCGTGTCGTCCGTCGACTTGCCAGCTACCGACGAAGCGGCAGCGCCGGCGACGGGCGATGCGGCAGGGGTGGCCGGGCGGGCGACGTTGAGGGCAAGCGTGGCGTTGTTCATGCGGAGTACTCGTTGAGGTCGTTCGGGAGGCGGCCGACGCACGCAGGCGTCATGCCTCGCTCCGGGGATTTCGGCGGTATTGCGAGCGTTCGTCGGCCTGCGCCTGCTCGCGGCGATCATCCGACTTACGCTCCTGCTCGCGATATTTCGTAGTCACCGAGTCCAGCGCCTTCGCGCGGCCCCGTGCGTCCGTCCACAAGCCACGCGCGTGCTCCAGCGCCTGCTCACGACGCTGTACCTCGCCCAGCTGCTGCACGATCGCCATGTCGATCTTCTGCAGGAACTGCTGGCGATTGAGCAGGGCGGCGATGCCGATGCCGTCGGGCATCTCGGCATATTCGTTACGGTATCGGCGCAACTCAACGAGCTGATGCTCGGCATCGGCCAGGGCGCGCTGCTGCGTGGCGAGCACACGCACCGCGTCCTCGGCCTTCTCTTCGGCCAGGTCGACGACGGGCTGCAGGCGGTCGGCGCGAGAGGGCATCAGCCGGCCTTCGTCGTGTCAGCGAGGCCGGATTCGGCGTCGGCGAGATTCACCGGCTCGTCGGTTTCCTGCTGTAGGAAGGCCGACAGGCGCGGGTAGAGCGCGATGGCTTCGTCCGTGCGCGGGTCGCTACCCTTCTGGTACGCACCCACGGCGATGAGATCGCGTTGCTGGCGGTACGCCGAATAGACCTGGCGGAACCGCTGGGCAGAACGCATGTGGTCCTTGCTGACCACGGCGGGCATGACGCGGCTGATCGAGGCCTCGATATCGATGGCCGGATAGTGACCGGCCTCAGCGAGATCGCGCGACAGCACGATGTGACCGTCGAGAATGGCGCGGGCGGCATCGGCGATCGGATCGTGCCGGTAATCGTCGCCCTCGGTCAGCACGGTGTAGAACGCCGTAATGGAACCACGACCCTCGGCATCGTTGCCGGCGCGCTCGACGAGCGCGGGCAGCATCGCGAACACGGACGGCGGGTAGCCCTTCGTGGCCGGTGGCTCGCCGATGGCCAGCGCGATCTCGCGTTGTGCCTGGGCATAACGGGTGAGCGAGTCCATCAGCAGAAGTACGCGCAGGCCCTGATCACGAAAATGTTCGGCCACCGCCGTAGCGACCTGCGCCCCGCGCAGGCGGCTGAGCGGCGGCGCATCCGCGGGCGCGGCGACGACCACGGCACGGCGGCGGCCCTCCTCACCCAAAGTATGGTCGACGAATTCCTTCACTTCACGACCACGCTCGCCGATCAGGCCGACGACGACGACATCGGCATCGGTGAAGCGGGTCATCATGCCCATCAGCGTGGACTTACCCACGCCCGAACCGGCGAACAGACCGATACGCTGGCCACGGCCAACCGTGAGTAGCGAATTGATCGCCCGGACGCCGACATCGAGCGGCGTATCGATCGGACGACGCATCATGGGATTGATGGGATCGCGACGCAGTGGCGCGCGCTCCCGGGCCAGCAGCGGACCCAGGCCATCCAGCGGCGCGCCGTCGGGACCGATGACACGACCCAGCAGCGAGTCGCCGACCGGGACGCCGGAGACGGCAGCCACCGGCGTCACGCGCGCATTGGGCAGCACGCCATGCATTTCACCCGTGGGCATGAGTAGCAGACGGCCATCGGAGAAGCCGACCACCTCAGTTTCGAGCTGCCGGCCGTCGGCACCGGCGACCATGCAACGGGCGCCCACCGGCGCTTCGCAGCCGACGGCTTCGAGCGTCAGTCCGACCACCCGGCGCAACTTGCCCTCCGCCTGCAGCGGACGCACGCGCTCCGCATTCGCCCGCTGGGCGGCGAGCGATTCGCGCCAGTGCGCGATACGGGTAGCCGTGTGGCTGTCGGCGCTCACGAGGGGTCGACCTGACCTTCGAGCACACTGTCGATCACGGCAGCCAGGCGCGTACGAACGCGCGCATCGAGACGCGACTGCTCGCTTTCCAGGCGGACATCGCCGCGTTCAAGGGCGGCATCGTCGACCACCGTGCCTTCATGGTCGACGCCGACGCGATGCTCGCGCACGAGTGCCGCGTCGGCGGGATGGAGATGGATCTTGAGATGACGTGTGGCGGCAGGCAGCGCATCGACGGCCTGGCGGACGACATCGAGGATTTTTTCCGGCTGTGTAGCGATTTCGTAACCCAGCACGCGTTCGGCGATGACCGTCGCCAACACGGCGAGGTCGCCGGCGACCTCATGATCCAGCTCGGCGAACGGACGCTCGACCGCGGCAAACAAGGCATCCAGGCGGGCAACCTGCTCGGCAAGCTCGCGCCGGGCCATGGCACGACCTTCGGCAAGCCCACCATTGAAGCCTTCTTCGCGCGCCTGGCGTTCGATCGCCTCGATCTCGGCCACGGTCGGCCGATGCGGACCGTCGTCTTCGACTTCTGCGCGCGCGGCAAGCGGATCCGGGCCGCCGACGACCGGCAGCTCCCAGCGCTCGAACTGGTCGACACGTTCGCGTGCGAGGATCGAGGTAAGGCTCATCAGACGAATTCTTCCCCGCCACCGGCGAGATTGATCTGGCCTGCGTCAGCGAGACGACGCGCCGTGGCCAGGACTTCCTTCTGTGCCGCGTCCACCTCGGAGAGGCGAACCGGACCCTTGACCTCGAGGTCGTCGCGCAGCATGTCGGCGGCGCGCTTGGACATGTTGGCGAAAATCTTCTCGCGGATGGCCGCTTCCGCACCCTTAAGGGCGGTGATGAGACGCGCCGAAGGTACTTCGCGCAGCAGCGTCTGCATGCTGCGGTCGTCGAGATCGGCAAGATCGTCGAAAACGAACATCAGCTCTTCGATGCGCTCGCCAAGACCGGTGTCGATGCCGCGGATCGAGGCCATCAGCTCGGCTTCGCGCGAGGTTTCCATCGCATTGAGGATATCCGCTGCGGCCTTGAGGCCACCGACGCTAGCCGACTTCAGCTTGTTGGAGTTACCCGAGAACTGGCGCTCCATGATTTCGTCCAGCTCATTTAGGGCGTGCGGCTGCACGCCATCGAGCGTGGCGATGCGCATGACGACGTCGCTGCGCGTCCGTGCCGGCAGGTAACCGATCACTTCGGCAGCCTGATCGGCCTCGAGGTGGGCCATGACCAGCGCGATGATCTGCGGATGCTCCTGGCCGATCATCTCGGCGATGGCGCGGCTTTCCATCCACTTCAGCGATTCCAGGCCCTTGCTGCTGCGCCCCAGAAGGATGCGGTCGATAAGGCCACCCGCCTTGTTCTCGCCCAGCGCGTTGACGAGGATGCGACGGATGTATTCCTCCGTGCCGACGCCGATCGAGGTGTGCTGACCGACGTCTTCCTGCAATTTGGTCAGGACGGTTTCGACCTGTTCCTTGGAGACATTCTTCAGCGCGGCCATGGCCGTGCCGACAGCCTGCACGTCGCGTGCGCCGAGGTGCTTGAGGATCGAGGCAGCGTCTTCCTCACCCAGGGTGAGGAGCAGGATCGCTGCCCGCTGCGCGCCCGTGAGCGCGTCTTTCGGTTCAAGCGCCATCGTCGGATACCCAGCTCTTCACGACTTGCGCAACCTGTTTGGGATTCTCGGCGGCCATGCGCTTGGCCAGGCCGACCTTCTGTTCGTAAGCCAACAGCGCGGGCGAGCCCAGCTGCGGCGATGTGCTCACGCGATCCGGCGTCATGTCGTCATCGTCGACCATGACCGACACCGTCGGCATCGGACCCGCGAGCGCTACGTTGTTCATCATCATCGGCGCCGGCTTGAGCAGGCCCTTGAGGATGGGACGCAGGACGAAGAAGCCGACGATCAGGGCGATCATCACGCCGAGGCCCTGCTTGATCAGGTCGAGCATGCCCGGGCGTTCCCAGAACGGCGTCGACTGCGGCTCCTCGTCGGCGATGGCGCCATGGAATGCCTCATTGATCACGCTGACGCTATCGCCGCGCGCGGCGCTGAAGCCGACGGCATTCTTGGTGAGTTCGGTCAGGCGGGACAGTTCTTCGGACGTGAAGGCGACGCTCTTGTTCTTGCCGTCCTTGTCCGGGACCTGCTTGTTGTCGACGACCACGGCGACGGACAGGCGCGCAACCTTGCCGGCGGGATCGGTGACATGGCTGACCGTGCGGTCGAGTTCGAAGTTGCGCGTGGCGCTCTGCGTCTGCTGCGTGGGGGTCTGTGCCGTCTGCGTGGCGGCATTCTGGCCCTGACCCGGCTTGGCACCGGCGCCAGCGGCAGGATTGGCGGCGGTCGCGTTCGCGCCGGTGTTCGGCGGCTGATTGCTCAGCGCACCCGGCACGCCACCGTTGTTCGCGGCGTCCGTACGCGTTTCGCTGTTGGTCTGCTCGCTGCGCAGCGCCGGGTTGTCGTGATTGAACGTTTCGCTGGCCTTCTCGGTCTGCGAGAAGTCGAGGTCGGCGAAGACCTGGGCGCGGACCTTGCCGGCGCCGACGAGCGGGGTCAGCAGGTCTTCAACGCGCTGCGTATAGGTGGCTTCGATACGGTTGGAAAGGCGCAGACGGCTGTCGCCGATGGCGGACGCGCTATCGGGATCGCTCACGGTCAGCAGGTTGCCGCCCTGGTCGATCACCGATACCTGGCGCGTATCGAGATCCGGCACGCTGGCCGCTACCAGATGCACGATGGCGGCGACCTGACCCTGGTCGAGCTGGCGGCCCGGATAGAGCGACACCACCACCGACGCGCTCGCCGGCTTGTTGTCGCGGACGAAGGCCGAAGGCTTGGGCAGCGCGAGGTGCACGCGCGCCGCGCGGATCGACTGGAGGCCGGCGATCGTGCTGGAGAGATCGTTCTCGAGCATGGACTGGTAGCGCGACCGCTCGGCCATGTCGCTCATACCGAACGGCGAGTCGGTCTGCGGTACGGCGCTCGCGGCGCTGCCCTGCGGCAAGCCCTGGCCGGCGAGCTTGAGACGGACGCCAGCCACGTCGGCGGCGGGTACGAAGATAGAGCTGCCGTCGTTGCTGAGCGTGTAAGGCGTGTTGCCCGCCTGCAGCGCCTGGGTCACGGCGGCGGCGTCTTTCTGTTCCAGGCCGCCATAGAGCAGGCCGTAGTTCGGCGCGCGCGACCACATCACCGCGGCGATACCGATCGCGACCGCGCCGGCGATACCCGCGAGCATGAAAAGCTGTCGCGCCGCCGGCGTCTGCGCCAGCGACTTCAGCGAGTCCATGCGCTTGCCGTCGTTGTTGTCCGTGGTGGCTACGCCGTTATCTGCCATGGTTCGACTTCAGTCCTTTCGGGAGACGCATGCCGCTTAGAGCGACATGTTCATGATTTCTTTGTAGGCATCGACCATCTTGTTGCGCACTTCGGTCATGGCGCGGAACGAGAGGTCGGCTTTTTGACCCTGGATCATCACCTGCGCCAGATCGATGCCGGGATCCCCACGCTCGAATCCTGCTGCCATCTGGCCGGCCTTCTCCTGAGTCTTGGCCACGCCGTCGATGGACTGCTTGAGCAGGTCACCGAACGAACTCTTCTCGGCGCCTGCGGCCTCGCCCACGCCGCGCAGGGCGGGCATCTCGGTCTGCGCGCTGATGCGGCGCATCTGGAGCAGGAGGCTGTTGACATCGATCGTGGTCATGACGGTTTTCCAACGCGTTATCGGCTTACTGACACTCGATGCACGAGCTATGCCAACCGAACGCGATCCACGCCGTGGGCGATCAGCCCACTTGCGCCGTCTCGGACAAACCGTACTTGCGCAGCTTTTCGACGAGCGTCGTGCGCTGGACACGCAGGAGCTTGGCAGCATGGGCGACCACACCGTTGGCCGAATTGAGCGCCTGACGGATCAGGCCGATCTCGATACCGGCCAGGTGATCCTTGAGGTCGAGGCCACCCAGCGGAAGCACGGCGGGATCGCCCTCGCCGAAGCCGAAGGTTTCGGTCACCGGCTCCGGCTCGGCTTCCATCATGGCGATCAGCGCGGCACCGGAAACTTCTTCCACCGGCAGTGCGCCACGGTATTTTTCCGGCAGGTCCCCGGCACGCACTTCGCCGTGCGGCATGAGGATGGCCATGCGCTCGACCAGGTTGGACAGCTCGCGCACATTGCCTGGCCAGGGGTGCTGGCACAGGGCGTTCATCGCGCTCGGCGAGAAGCGCACCGACGACAGGCCACGCTGGACCAGGCGCTGGTTGAACTCGGAAATGAGAGCCGGCAGGTCTTCGAGACGCTGACCGAGTGCCGGCATCTCGAGCGGGAAGACGCTGAGGCGGTAGAAGAGATCCTCACGGAAGCCGCCGCGCTCGATCGCCGATTCGAGGTCGCGGTGGGTCGCCGCGATGATGCGCACGTCGCAGCGCTGGGCACGATTGCCACCGACGCGCTCGAACACGCGCTCCTGCAACACGCGCAACAGCTTCACCTGCATCGGCAGGCTCATGTCACCGATCTCGTCGAGGAACAGCGTGCCGCCCTCGGCCATCTCGAAGCGCCCCTTCCGGGTGCTGATCGCACCGGTGAAGGCACCCTTTTCGTGACCGAACAGCTCGCTCTCGAGCAACTCTGCCGGGATGGCGCCGCAGTTGATCGCGACGAAGGGCTTGTCGCGACGCGGCGAGCAGTCATGGATGGTGCGGGCGACCAGTTCCTTGCCGCTGCCGGACTCGCCCAGCACCAGGACACTGGAGTCGAACGGCGCGACCTGGCGGATCAGCGCATTGACCCGCTGCATCGGGCCGGACTGACCGACCAGGCGACGGCTGGCCGGGGTTGGCTCGATGCGGGAATGGAGGGCACGCAGGGCTTCGGAAAGGCGCTCGTAGCGCAGCGGCACGTCGATCAGCTCGATGTTCTGGCTGCGCGCGTCGTCGCCGGCGATCAGCGGCGTGGCCATCGGCGAGTCCGCTGCCACGAGCAGCGGCAGGTGGCGACCATGCCGGCCGAGGCTGCTCAGGTAGCCTTCCATCTCGGCTTCATCTTCCACCGTGCCAACGAAGGCACCGCGCCAACTCTCGCTCGTGTCCAGCGTCGACATGCGATTCGCCAGCACCGGACGGTAGCCGAGGAAGGCCAGCGCGGAGACAACGTTGTCCGCGCGGGCGGCGTCGGATTCGATGACGAGAAAGTTGGAAGACTTCACCTGAAATACCTCACGTTGCGTGTGATCGAAGTGCCGGAGCAGGGTTCGCGGTGGAATCCCGTCGGCTTCGTTGCAAGGTATCAATCAAGGAGCGTGCCAACGTCGGAATTCCGGCGCCTCGCGGCAAGAACTCACGCTATATGGCGGTGTCGCCCGCCGTGAAGAAAACCTTTTCGGCAGGTCGAGGGCATGTGAAGAGGCGGCGCCACGTCAAGGCTGACGACACGCGTCACGAATGTGACGCAGGGCGCCACGCGACGTTAAGACGTCACGTGACGTAAAAGGTCACTTCACCCTTCCGAGGGTTCTTGCGGGCGGGCGTGCGCCCTGGCCTCGGCCACCTGGCGCCGGTGCTGGCGGAAGACCAGGCGCTCGATGCCGTCGCGAACCGGCTCGGTGAGCCCCTCGAAACCCAGGAAACCCTTGCCATCGGTCGGCCCGGCGAGGCGTACAGCCGGCAGTTCCAAAGGCAGCGCCCGGCAGGCGTCGAAGTGGATCTTCAGCAAGGCGGTCTGCCCCACAGGCGGCAAGCCATCCCAGGGCAGGACGGCTCCGGAGGCGTTGAAGCGCAAGGTGATACGGGGCGGCAGACCGGATTGGGGCAGGAGCAGCCGGTTGACGATTTCCATGAGCACATTGAGCTTGGCATCCAGCCGGGCCACTTCCTGGGTCAGCGGACTGTCGTCTTCGCTGATGTCGCTGCGGCGGTCCATCAGGGCCGAGACGGCGACCAGGACGCTGGCGTTGCGGTCGTTGATCAGGGCCAGGGCGGCGGCATCGGGACGCGGCCCCGGCTCGCAGGTCGCATGGAAGCGAGCGTCCCAGGCGACGCGTTCGGAAAATGCCAGCCAGCCTTCGTCACTCATGCGCCCGCCCCTGCCAGAGATACGTCGGTCAGAACGAACTATACGCGGCGACGGCCCGGCGCACGCGCCGGGAAGCGTCCCATGCGGCGGCCGCCTCGTCGCGCGCGGCAGATACCAGATCCTTGATCAGGCCGTCGGTCAACATGATCGCCTTGAGCGATTCGAGGGATTCCGGCGTGTCGCGCATACTGCCGCTGCGGATCACCGGCTCGCGCTCGGCCTCCAGGGCGGCCAGTTGGTCCCACTCGCTTTCACTGGCTGCGGCGTGCATCGCCTCGGTCAGCGTGAGTACCCGGTCGAGATCGCACCAGACCGTGTCGTTCACGCGCCGGTCCCGGCGACCTGGCGGGCTTCCACCGGAATGGCCACCCAGCTTTCGCGAATCTGGCCAAGCAGGTTGCTGACTTCGTCCAGGGCGCTGATGTCGTTATGGACATTGGCGTGGAGCAACCGGCGGCTCATATAGTCGTACAGGCTGTCGAGCTGATCGACCAGCGGCGTCTTCACGTTATGGTTCAGGCCCGCCTGCAGCGCACCGACGATCTCGATCGACTTGGAGATCGCCTCGCCCTTGCCGGCGATATTGCCATTGACCGTGCAACCGCGTGCGAAGCGGATGCGCTCGAGCGCGCCATCCATGAGCATGGTGACCAGACCGTGCGGGTCGGCGGTTTCGACGCCGCCGTGGGTACGGACCTGCTGATAGGCGCCAGCGCCTTGGGAATATCCGAGTGCCATGTGTGTGTCCTGGGGTGTCCGCTCAGCTCTTCGAGGCGGTCAGCGAATCGAACTGCTGCTGAAGGAAGCTGCTCGTACTGCTCAGCTTGCTCATCATCGTGTCGAGCGCGGTGTACTGCGTCGTCAGGCGTGTGGTGTAGTCCTGCATGGTGACGTCGTAGTCACTCTGCTGCTGAGCGATGTCCTTGGCTTTCTGGTTCAGATTGGCCGTGCGCTCGGTCAGGATGCCGCTGGACGAGGTCCAGCTGGTGATCATGGCGTCGAGCTTCGGCGCGATACCGTTCGTGCCGCTGAGCAGCGCCTGGGTCGCCTTGGGATTGGAGGCCAGCGCGGCCGTCAGTTTGGTCGAGTCGAAGGCCAGCGTACCGTCCACCTGGAACGACACACCGAGATTGCTGAGCGAGGTCGGACCTGGCGCGTTGCTCGAAAGCTGGGAGCCGATCAGGCTGGTCACCTGGCTTTTCAACGACGTGACCGTCGCATCGCCGATGAGGGCACCGACTTCGTTGGTGGTCGAGTCGTACTTCGTCAGCGACTGATAAGTCGAAACAAACGAGTTATACGAGGTCACCAGGCTCTGCAGTGCAGACGTCACCGCCGACGGATCGTTGGCGATGGTGAGCGAACTGGAACCGACCTTCGACAGGGTGAGCGTCACGCCGTCGATCGCACCGGTGACTGAATTGGTCGTGCTGGTGGCGGGCGTGCCGTCGATCGTGAACGTGGCGTCCTGCGCCTTGGTCGTCGGGGTGTCCGTGGCCGGATCGAAGTCGAGCTTCGAAAGATTGCCGTCGCCGCCACTGGTCGTGACGGTGAATGCGTTTGCCGCACCGGTCGCCGAGGACGTCAGCACCAGATGGGCGCCGTCCGTACCGGTGATGATGCTGGCCGTGACGCCAGGGTTGTCGGAGGACTTGTTGATCGAATCGCGGATGTTCTGCAGCGAGTTCGCGCCCGCCGCGACATTGAGGCTCATCGACTTGCCGCCGATGGAGATCGTCAACGTGCCGGTGCCCGCCGCGGAGGTCGCGTCAGTGAACCCGCCGGACGTGGTCTTCTGCACGGAAGCCAGCTGGCCAACGACGATGTTGTAGACGTTGGGCTGGGCCGTCGCATCGGCGGATGCGCCGATGATGGTCGAGTCGCCGACCGTGGTCTTCTGCGTGGTGAACGCGGAACCGTCGGTGAGCGCCTTGATCGCGGTCTGCAAACTCGTCAGCGAGGACGTGAAATTGCCGATCGCGGAAACCTGGGTGGTGTTGTCACTGGCCTGCGTGGCCAGGGCCTTGTCCGTCGCTGCGCGTTTGTTGGCAACCAGGTTGCTGACAATGGACGCGACGTCGATGGAGCTGGAGCCGAGTGTGATGGGGGTCGTGGCCATGAAGCTCTCCTGGTGGACGCCTCACTGCCCTGGGCGCCAATTTGTCGACGGCTGGCCCCCTTGCGAGGACCAGCCGCAGACAACTAAGCAATTACCCTGCCAAGCCTGTTACTGGAGCAGCTTGGTGACGATCTGCTGGCTCTGGTTGGCCTGGGCGAGGACCGAGACGCCGGCCTGCTGCAGGATCTGAGCCGAGGACATGTTCGCCGTTTCCTGGGCGAAGTCGGCGTCGGTGATGGCCGACTTCGACGAGGTCAGATTCTGCGAGATGTTCTGCAGGTTGGAGATGGTCGACTCGAAGCGGTTCTGCACGGCGCCGAGGGTGGAGCGCAGGCTGGAAACCGACTGCAGGGCGGCATCGATGTGGTTGATCGTGTCGTTGGCGCCGTCGACCGTCTTGACGCTGGAATCGGCCAGGGTCTGCGTGGTGCTGACTGCGTCGGTCTGGGTGGTGATACCCAGGGCCAGCGCGCCACCCGTGGTCTTGGCCGTCACGGAGATGTCGGAAGCCGACGAGAACTTCAGCGAACCGTCCGTCGAGACGTAGGCGTTGATGCCCTTGCCCGACTTCGAGTTGATCGCGTCAGCCACGTCCTGCATGGACTTGAACGAGCCGGTCAGGTCGAAGGAGTTGCCGCCGACGGTGAAGGAAGCGTCGCCAGCGACGAGGTCGATGCTGGTGGCGGTGCCCTTGACGGCGCCGGTCGACACAGCGCTGGTGTTACCCGCCGTCGTCGTCGCGGCCAGACCGAGGGCCGTGTTGGATGCGCCGCCGATGACGACGTCGCCCTGGCCGGCACCGGTACCCGTGGTGGCCGTGATCTTGATTTCGCCGGTCGTGGCATCGACGCCGGCCACGTTACCGCCCGCGGCCTTGTTGATGGCGGCCGCGAGGTCGGTGGTGTTCGTGTAGTTGCCAGCGGCAACGTTGACGGCGGCGCCGGTACCGACCTTCACGGTCAGGCCGCCAGCGGGCAGGGTCAGGCCGGTCGGGAAGGTGGCGGCGGCGATCGAACCGGTGGCCAGCTGGCCGACCTGGTTGGCCTTCATGCCCTGGTTGAGGCCGACGTTGATGACTTCACCGACGTTCGCGCCAACCTGGAAGCTGAGGTTCTGGGCGGAGCCGTCCAGGACCTTCATGCCGTTGAAGTTGGTCTGCGTGGCGATACGGGTGACTTCCGACAGACGCTGCTGGACTTCGGCGTCGAGAGCGGCGCGGTCGCTGTCCGAGTTGGACGCGTTGGTCGACTGCACGGCCAGCTCACGGATGCGCTGAAGGTTGTTCGTGACTTCGTCGAGGGCCGACTCGGTGGTCTGCGACAGCGAGATACCGTCGTTGGCGTTCTGCACGGCGCGGTTGAGGCCGTTGATCTGCGTGGTCATGCGGGTCGAAATGGCGAGGCCGGCGGCGTCGTCCTTCGCGCTGTTGATGCGATTACCCGACGACAGACGCTCGATAGCCGAGGCCAGCTTCGTCTGCGAAGTGCCCAGGTTACGCTGAGCGTTCAGCGACATGATGTTGGTGTTGATGGTCAGAGCCATGGGAATAATCCTTTGTAAGCGGAACCGAAATGCCGGAGGTTGTGCGGCGTAGTCCGGCGGGGTTCCGTGATGGAAGCCTTCCGCCTCAGAGAGGTTTACGGCACGCCGGGAAGAAACTTGAGAACTTTTTCTGCCTGTCAACAACTTTCTTGATCAGGGTCCGGAAGAAACTGCGTTCCCAGGCTCTGTCGGGTTCCTTATCGGCACCATGTGCTCCGGGTTTAGGCCCAATTTCATAGAGACATGTGGGAGCCGATTCATCGGCGAATGCTGAATACACCCGCGGCGCAGCCGCGACCTTGAGGTTGCTTGCCTCGATTTCCAGCGGAGGGCGAAGCAAGAGCTCGCCGATGAATCGGCTCCTACGAAGAGCGGTGTCGGCAGACATAAAGAAAGAGGCGACCCGAAGGCCGCCTCTTTCTTCAGCGAATCGCCGATGAATCGGCTCCTACATGTGCTGTGTCGCCGTTATTTAAGGTAATTGAACAGCGAGAGGTTCTGCATCTTTACGTAGGACTGCTGTGCAGCGTCGAGTGCCGCCTGTTGCTGCGAAAACTTGCTCGCGGCGCTGGCGACATCTAGCTCGGTCAGATCGGACAACGTGCCGGCGTACTGAAGCGACGTATCGGCACTGATCTGGGTCTGCTGGTCGAGGATGTTCATCCGCGCACCGATTTTGGTACGCGTATCGGTGAAGCTCGTCTGCGCCTGGTCGAGGTTCTGCAGCTGCGCATTGAGCTGGTTGTTCATGCCGGCGCCGCCGCCCGGCGTTTCGAATGCGGTGATGATGCCCGCCACGGTCGAGAAGACATCCTGCGACGACGACGGGGCCACGGCGAACGAATCGCCTGCGGCCGGGGTGCCGGTGATATTGAGCTGCGCGCCCTTGAAATTGATCGTGCCGCTGTCGCCGGAGTACGTACCGGTGGACAAGGCCGGACCGGTCGGATTGGTCGCGTCGTGTATCTCGTAGGTCGTCGCCGAAGTGAAGTTGACCGTGTAACTGCCACCATCCCACTGCGACGTGTCGGTGACCGAGGTGGCACCGACGACACCCGTGCCTGTGTTGGTCGCGCCGGCCGTTGTCACGAACGTGCCGTTGCCTCCGCGGATCGACATGAAGACGTCGGAACCGCTGTCGCCGGTGGCTACCTGCAGGCCTGCCGCGGCCGCCACCATGCGCTGGTTCTGGTCGCCGCCGTAGGTCACGCTGAGGTCGGACTGGGTGAAGGGCTGCGTGGACGTACGGCTGCCGGCGAAGAGGTATTCGCCCTGCCCGTCTTTCGTATTGCCAAGGGCGACCAGCTGCCCGAGCGTCTGTCGCAGCTCGGTGGCGATGGACTGGCGCGACTGGTCGGTCTGCGTACCGTTCATGCCTTCCAGGGTGAGCGTACGGATGCGATCGAGGATATCCCCCGCCGATGCCACCGTGCTCTCTTCGGCCGATAACTTGGTGTTGGCCGACTGGATATTCCGCGTGTACTGGTCGTTCTGTGCGCTGGCCGAACTGACGTCGACCGCACGGGCCGCCGCGGCGGGATTRTCCGAGGGCGTCTGGATGGCCTTGCCATTGCCGAGTGCGAGCTGGGTCTGCGACAGATCGTACTGCCGATCCAGCATCGTGTTGACGGCTTGCTGCGCGCCCCAGGAAGTTGAAATACGCATGATCAGCCCTGCACGGCGGTAAGGAGGGAGTTGAAGATCGTGTTGGCGGTGTTGATCACCTGCGCCGCGGCCGCATAGGACTGCTGGAAGCGCAGGAGATTGGCCGCCTCTTCGTCCATGTTCACACCCGAAAGGCTCTGCTGTGACGCCGTTGCCTGGTCGAGGATGCTCTGCTGCGCGGTCAACGCGGTATTCGCCTGGGCACCGGCCGTACCCACCTGGGCGATCAGCTGGCTATACGACTTGCCCACCGTGGTGACACCGTTGTCTAGCACGCCCTTGGTGGCGACGTTTGCCATGGCGAGCGCATTGCCGTTGTCACCACTGGCCGAACCCGCCGGTTTTACCGAGAACGTGTCGTTAGCGGCAGGCGAGCCCGTCAGCTTTAGCGTCCAGCCCGGACCGGTAATCGTGTCGCCGTCGGCGTAGGTCTGCGGCGCACCGCCATTGATCGAGTACGTGGTGGGCGAGGTGAAGGTGATCGTGGCGGGCGTATTGAAGGCCGGATTCGTCACGTCCGTCACCGTGAGGTTGCCGAGCACGCCCTTGCCGGTGTTGCTCGCGCCCTTCGTCGCGGCCAGCGGGCCCGATGCGGCGATCTTGCTGGTATCGGACACCGCGACACCCATCGTCGATGCCGCGTTGCGCGTCGGCTGGATCTGGAAGCTGTCACCCGCCACGGCGCCGGCGCTGACCGTCACGTTCAGGCCGCCGACCACGAACGGATCCGCCGCCGTGCCGGTACCGGTCATGGGTACCGTCACACCCGCCGTCGTCGTCGCGGACCAGTTCGTACCGTCGTAACGCATGATGTAGTCGGAGGCGTCGAGCTTCGAGACATCCGCGACCGTGGCCGCCACCGAACCCGTACCCTTGTTCGTCGTGCTGTTGAACACGGCGGGATCGGAGATGCTGAAGAAGTCGCCACCGGCGGCGCCATTGAGGTCGATGCCCTGCGCGCTCTGCTTGTTGAAGGCATCCGTCATGGCGATGGCGGCGCGACCGAGCTGGTTGCGCGCCGGATCCAGCACATTGGTACGGAAATCGAACGTGGCACCCAGCGAACCGGAGCCCAGTTGGTTGCTGATCACCGAGCCGCCGGGTCCCACGACTTCCAGCCGCGAGGCGTCGTACTGGTTGTTCGCCGTGCTCAGCTGGGTCGCATTGGTCCCGTTGACCAGCGGCTGGCCGTTGCCCACGGAGACCGTATACATATGATCGCTGGTCTGCGTGACGTTGACCCCGACGATCTGGGAAAGCTGTGACACCGCCTGATCGCGGGCATCGAGCAGGTCGTTGGGCACTGCCCCACCGGCGTAGCCCTTCTGGATCTGTCCGTTCAGGTCCGCGATGCTCTTGGCCAGCGAGTTGATGCTGTCGACGGCGGCGCTGATCTGCTGGTTGGTCTGCTGGTCGAGCTGTTGGAACTGCGAGGACAGCGACTTGAACGTGGCCACCAGCGTATTCGCCTTGCCGATCATGGCCTGGCGGCTCGCGGTGTCGATCGGCGCATTGGCCACGTCGCTCACCGAACCGAAGAAGCCGTCGAGTGCGGTCTGCAGGTTCGCCGAACCGCTCACCGCATTATTCACCGAGGCGGTGAGCGTGGCGTACTGCGATGCGCGGCTTTGCCCGGAACTGGCCGACCACACCGACTGAGTCAGGAACTGGCTGTAGGCGCGCTGGACGCTAATCGCATCGGCGCCCTGGCCGACGTAATAGCCGCCGTTGTATTGAGGCGTGCGCGCGTTGAATGTCGTCGTTTGCCGCGTGTAACCCGCGGTGTTGACGTTGCTGATGTTGTGACCAACGGTCGACAGGCCCACTTGCGAGGCAAGCAGTCCTGATACACCGGTGGAGAGCAGATCGGCCATCGTCTTTTCCTTCGCTTAACTATTCGTGGGCCCGTGCTTACAGTTCGCCGGCGACTTGCTTGAGCGCTGCGAGCGCCTGCTTCATCACTGGCCCGTTGGCGATATCGGTGAGCTTCTGCGCGTAGCTGGGATCGGTGGCATAGCCGCCGTTAGTCAGCGCGTGCGCGAAGCCGGCGATATCGTCGCCACGGCCGACAGCGTTCGCGAAGCGCGGGCTGCTGGCGACCATGTTTGCGTAATCCTTGAAGGAGTCCGACGGCGAGTCGTAGGCGCGGAAGCTATCCTTCTTGCGCACGGCGACGCCGTTTTCGTACTCGAGCGTGGGAACGTTGACGCGCTTGCCGTCCCAGCTGCTGCCGGCCTTGATGCCAAACATGTTGTTGCTCGCCGTCGTGCCCTGCGCCGGCATGTGCTTGCCCCAGCCGGTTTCGAGCGCGGCCTGCGCCAGCAGTGCCCGCACGGAAACGCCGAGCTTCTTCGCTGCCTCGATCGCATGCGGTGCGAGCTTCTGCACAAAGTCCTCGGGGCTGGAGATGGACATCTTGCCTACTGCGCTGACCACGGCATTCGCGCCGTCGCCGACCGCCTGCCCCGCCTTGCCGAGCATGCGCTCGAGCGAATCCATGAGACCGCTGTCCTGATCCGACTTCGACGACACGGCATCCGCCGTGCTGGCGCCGCCGGTGACACCGGCGAAGAGTCCGTTGTCCGCTGACGTGCTCTGGGTCGGCTGCGCCCCACCGAGCTGGCGCATCAGCATGTCGGCGATACCGATACCCTTGCCCTGCGACAGCGTCACCGACAACTGGTGATCGAACATGTCACGGTATGAGTTGGCCGCCTGCGAGCCCATCATGTCGTCACCCATCGCAGCGCTGGCGTCACGCATGGACTTCAGCATCATCTGGGTAAAGATGGATTCGAACTGTTTGGCGACAGTCGGCAGTGCCGCCTTGGAATCCTGCTTGGCGGCCGAGCGCAGGCCGGCAAACCCGGACATGTCCGAGTAAGTGCCAAGCCGCTGCGCGTCGACCGTGTTGGCCATGTCAGATCACCACCAGCTCGGCGTGCAGGGCGCCGGATTCCTTCAGCGCCTGCAGGATCGAGATGAGATCGCTCGGCGAGGCGCCGACCTGGTTCACCGCGCGCACGATGGCGTCGAGGCTGGTGCCCGGGCCGAACTTGAACATGTGGCCGCCGTCTTCGCTCACCGCCACCTGGCTGCTCGGTACAACGGCCGTCTGGCCACGCGAGAAGGCATTCGGCTGGCTGACCTGCGGTTGCTCGCTAATGGTGACCTGGATCGACCCGTGGGCCACGGCAGCGGCACCGACCTTGACGTCGGAACCGATCACGACCGTGCCGGTGCGCGAGTTGACGATGATGCGTGCCGGCGCGTCGCCCGGCGTGACTTCCAGGGCCTGGATCGTCGACAGCCAGGCCACGCGCTGGGAAGGATCCATCGGCGCGCGGACGGCGACCGAGCCGGAATCCATCGCATTGGCCGTGCCCGAGCCAAAGTTGTGGTTCACCGCCTCGGCGATGCGTGCGGCCGTGGTGAAGTCGGCCGTATTGAGATTGAGCATGAGGTCGCCGCCCTTGTCGAAGGACGACGCCACGCTGCGCTCGATGCTAGCGCCACCGGGAATGCGACCGCTGGCGGAGATGTTCACCTGCACGCTCGAGCCGCTCTTGCCTTGGGCGCTGACGCCACCGACGATGACACTGCCCTGGGCGATGGCGTAGACGTTGCCGTCGGCGCCCTTCAGAGGCGACATGAGGAGTTCGCCACCACGGATGCTCTTCGCGTTGCCGATCGAAGCGACCGTCACATCGATGCGCTGCCCGGGCTTGGCGAACGGCGGCAGCTCGGCGGTGATCGTCACCGCGGCGGCGTTCTTCAGCTGCGGGCGCACATTGGCGGGCACAGTGACGCCGAACTGCTGGAGCATGTTCTCCAGGCTCTGCGTGGTGAAAGGGGCCTGGCTGGTCTGGTCGCCGCTGCCGTCGAGGCCGACGACCAGGCCGTAGCCGATCAGCTGGTTGCTGCGCACGCCACCGACCTGGACCAGGTCGCGGATGCGATCGGCGTGCGCCGGAACAGCGGCGCCGAGAGCGAGGACGACGGCAGCCGTGCGAACGATGCCGCGAAGGTGAAGCGCGAAGGTCTCCATCAGAACGGCATCCACTTCGAATCGAAGAAGCGCGACAGCCAGCCGCGCGTATTCGAATCGGCCAGCGTGCCCTTGCCCACGTATTCGATGCGCGCATCGGCGACGCGGCTCGAGGGCACGACGTTGTCGTTGCCGATGTCCTGCGCGCGAACGATGCCCGAGATCCGCACGAGCTCTTCGCCCTGGTTGATCGTGAGCCACTTCTCGCCGCGCACGATCAGCGCGCCGTTGGACAGGCGCTGCGCCACCGTCACGGTGATCTGGCCGGTGAGCGCATTGCTCTGACTCGAGGAACCGTCGCCGGCGAATTCGTTGTCGCTCGACAGCGAGCTGTCGGCGGTCTTGCCACCGACCTTCAGGCCATGACCGAGCAAGGTCGGTGCAGCGATGTTGTTGCCATTCTTCTTGCTGGTCGCCGTCGTCGCCTTCTTGCTGGCCTGCGTGCTTTCCACCAGCGAGATGGTGAGGATGTCGCCGACGCGGTGCGCCCGCGGATCGGAGAACAACTCCAGCGAGGTCTGGTCGGCATAGATCGAGCCGGTCGCCTGCGGTGCGGTCGTCTGTTCGGGCGGCAGCGTGGCGGCGTACATCGGCTTCGGTGTCGGCGGCACGATCGCGCAACCCGTGAGGGCGGCGAGCGGCAGCGCGGCGAGCAGGATGCGGGCGAAGGAACGATTCATGACGTGTCTCAGGTCTTGTTGGAGATGAACTGAAGCATCTGATCGGCCGTCGAGATCGCCTTCGAGTTCATCTCGTAGGCGCGCTGGGTCTCGATCATGTTCACCATTTCCTCGACGACGTTCACGTTCGACGCTTCGAGGGCGTTCTGGTCGAGGGTGCCGAGGCCGTTGAGGCCGGCGGTGCCCGTCTGTGGAGCGCCGCTGGACGCGGTCTCCAGGTAAAGGTTGTCACCACGCGGCTGCAGGCCGGCGGGGTTGACGAAGTCGGCGAGCTGGATCGTTCCGACCTGCTGCGACGCGGCGTTGGCGGCGGTAGTGACGCTCACCGTGCCATCCTTGCCGATGGTCACCGTGCTGGCGTTCGCCGGGATCGTGATGGAAGGCTCGAGCGGATAGCCGTCGTTGGTGGTGATCTGGCCGTCCTGGTCACGCTTGAGCGAGCCGTCACGCGTATAGCCCACGGTGCCGTCCGGCAGGGTCACCTGAAGGAAGCCACGACCGTCGATGCGTACGTCGAGCGGGTTGTCGGTCTGCTGCGAACCGCCCTGGTCGAACATCTTCTGCGTGCCGACCACACGGACACCGGTACCCATCATGAAGCCGGTGGGCGACTGGGTCTGCTCGGTCGTCTGTGCACCGGCCTGGCCGCGGTTCTGGTAGGTCAGATCCTCGAACTCGGCGCGGGCCCGCTTGAAGCCCGTGGTGTTCGTATTGGCCAGGTTGTTCGAGACGACGTCCATGCGCGTCTGCTGCGCATCGAGGCCGGTCTTGGCGATCCAGAGGGACGAGAACATCGTTGACTCCTGCGCTTGGGCGCTTTACATGCCGGCGACGGAATTGCGTCGCGTGGCGGTGGTTAACCCACCTGTAGCAATTTCGATGCCGACTGGGCGTTTTCGTCGGCGGTCTTGATCGAACGCACCTGCATCTCGAACTCGCGGGACAGCGAAATCATCTTTACGAGCACGTCGGACGGGTTGACGTTGCTCGATTCGATCGTGCCGGAGACGACCCGGACATCGGCATCCGCCTGGGGCGTACTACCGTCTTTCATGTGCATGAGGCTGTCGCTGCCGTAGGTCAGCTGGTCGTTGCCCGGGTTGATGAGCTTGATCCGGTCGGTCGTGGCGATGGTGGACGGGGACTCGCCGAGCGGAACGACGGAAATCGTGCCGTCCGAACCGATCTTCACGCTGGAAGCCTGCGGGATGGTGATCGGACCGCCGCCGCCCACGACGGCATTACCACGCGCGTCCGTCAACAAACCGTCGGCGTTGATCCGCAGGTTGCCCGCGCGGGTATAGCCCTCGTTGCCGTCCGCACCCTGGACCGCGATCCAGCCGTCGCCCTGCACCGAGACATCCAGATCGTTGCCGGTCTGCATCTGCGCGCCGGCGGTCGTGTCCCAGCCGGTGCCCTGGGCCACGCCGTTGATGCGCGTCTGCATGCCGTCGCCCTGCACGGGCAGGCTCTGGAACGCCGACAACTCCGCCTTGAAGCCGGTGGTATTGGCGTTGGCGAGGTTGTGTGCCACTTCGTCCTGCGCGCGCATGATCTGCGTGGCGCCGGTCATCGCGACATATACGGAACGATCCATGACGGAACCCCTGTTCGACGGCGAAAACGGGCGTGCGCGGCCCGGAGGCCGCGCACGCGGTCACGCTTAGTTGCGGATGTTGATGATGGTCTGGGTCAACGTGTTGTCGGTCGAGATGACCTGGGCGTTGGCCTGGTAGTTACGCTGCGCCTTGATCATATTGACCAGCTGCGCGGTCAGGTCGGCCGTGTTGGACGCTTCGAGCGAACCGGACTGGATCGTTCCGAGGCCACCCGCGTTGGCCGTGCCGCGGATCGGCTGACCCGATTCCGACGACGGTGCCCAGTTGGTGTCATTGAGCTGGCGCAGGCCCTGGTCGTTGGCGAAGGTCGCGATGGCGAGCTGGCCGAGCGGCACGCTCGCGCCGTTGGAGTACTTCGCCGAGACCGTACCGTCCTTGGCCACGTCGATGTTGGAGAACGTGCCGGCGGCGTAGCCGTCGTTCGACACCGCGGTGGTCGACGAGCTGTCGCCGAACTGGGTGACCTTGGTCATGTCGATGCTGAGGTTCAGCGGCGTCGCGCCCGGGTTGGGCGAAACGGCGCCGAAGTTGAGCTTGCCGCCGGCGGGGGTGAGGATCGCACCGCCCGCACTGAAGGTCATCTGCTGCGCGGTACCGACCTGGGTACCGTCGACCGTCATATTGGCGCTCCATGTGTTCGGATTGGTCGCATCCTTCGTGTAGTACACGTTGACCGTGTGCGACGCGCCGAGGGAGTCATAGGCCTGGAACGTGGAGAGCGTGTTGTAGGTCTTGTCGTTGGTCGGATCGAACGCGCCGCCGGTCGGAGCCGTCGCGCTGGCGGCGAGGTTCGCCGTCAGGCCGATGTTGGTCGATGCCTTGGCGGGGCTCGAGCCC
Organism: Luteibacter sp. P1_D3; assembly: GCF_056406135.1. Classification (NCBI taxonomy): domain Bacteria; kingdom Pseudomonadati; phylum Pseudomonadota; class Gammaproteobacteria; order Lysobacterales; family Rhodanobacteraceae; genus Luteibacter; species Luteibacter sp. P1_D3. The sequence continues at coordinate 296,354 of NZ_JBFUAT010000001.1, forward strand.
GTGGTCAGCTTCAGGTCGGCCAGGCTGCTGATGTCGAAGCCGCCATTGGCGGTCGGCGGATACACCTGCACGTTCTGGCCCGTTGCGTTGACGACATTGCCGTTGTCATCGGGATGGAAATTGCCGGCGCGGGTATACGAATAGCCTGAGCCGTCGCGCACCGTGAAGAAACCGGCGCCACTGATGGCGAAGTCGTAGGAGTTGCCCGTCTGCGTCGCGGCACCGTCGCTGAACTGCTGGGCGATGTTGGTCAGGCGCACGCCGCTGCCGGCGACCTGGGCGGAGAGATTGTTCCCGGCCGCCGAGTAGACCTGCGAGAACTCGGCGCGCGAGCCCTTGAAGCCGACGGTGTTGACGTTGGCGATGTTGTTCGCGGTGACTTCCAGGTCGGAAGACGCCGCGTTGATGCCGCTTAGGGCGATATCGAAAGGCATGGTGGGTTTTCCTTGCTGGAGTTACAGGATTTGCGCGATCTGACTGAGCAGGGCGCCGCCGTAGCCGGCTACCTGCACGTAGGTTCCGTCGGTACCGGAGGCACCGACGCCTTCCACCTTTCCGCGAGCGAAGGTATCGATCGCCGTGCCGCCGGAAGTGGCGGACATCTGGTAAACGCCGTCGGGCAGCTGCGTGCCGTCGTCGGACTTGCCGTCCCAGCTGAACTGGGCGAGGCCCGCGTCCGGCTGACCGAGGCTGATCGTGCGGACGACGTTGCCCGCCGTATCCTTGATCTGCACGTTGACGTAAGTACCCGAGGTACCCACGTTCACGGCGCCATTCATCGAGGAGTCCTCGAGCTTGCCGGCGGTCGACGGCACCAGCACTTCCTGGCCGACGAGCGCGGCGGCGCGTACGAACTGGTCACCGGTGAGGTTGGAGGCCAGTGAGTCGAAGGAGCTCTGCAACTCCTGGGTGGCGGCCACCTGCGAGAACTGCGCCATCTGGGCCACCATCTGCGTGGAATCCATCGGCTTGGTCGGATCCTGGTTGGTCATCTGGGTGACCATCAGCTTGAGGAAGTCAGACTGGTTCAGCGTCTGCTGCTGCAGCTGGCCAGTCGATGACGATGACGATGAAGACGAGGAACTGTTTCCGTTGACGGCGTCTACCATGAGGATTCCTTACTTGCCGAGGTCGAGCGTCTTCTGCATGAGCTGCTTGGCGCTGTTCATGACTTCGACGTTGTTCTGATAGGAGCGCGACGCGGAGATCATGTTGACCAGCTCGTCGACCGTATTGACGTTGCTTGAATAGACGTTGCCGTTGGCGTCGGCGAGTGGATTGGACGGCTCGTAACGCGCCTGGATCGGGGCCTGGCTCTCGGTGATGCCGAGCGTGCGCACGCCACCGTTTTCCATCTGCCCGTTKACCTGCTGCTGCACCGCCGAGAACAAGGGCTGTTTCGCGTGGTACGCGCCGGCTTCGCTGCTCGCCAGGCTGTCGGCGTTGGCCATGTTGCTGGCCGTGGTGTTGAGTCGGGCCGACTGGGCGGCCATGCCGGAACCGGCGACGTCGAAGATCTTGAGCAGGCTCATGAGCTGGATCCTGTGATAGCCATGCGCATCGCGTGAATCTGCGCGGTGATGAAGCTGAGCGAGGCCTGGTAATGGATGGCGTTGGCGGCGAACTGGGCCTGTTCGACCTGGGTATCGACCGTGTTGCCATCCATCGTGGGCTGGGTCTCGACGCGATACGCGAGCTTGTCGGCGTCGGCCGCGGCAAACGCCGGGTTGCCGCCGATGTGACCCGCCTCGGTGGCCGTCATCGACAGGCCGGGGCCATCGCTGGTCCCGCTGGCGGCGGTCATCGCCTTGCGAAAATCGAGGTCGCGCGCGAGAAAGCCCGGCGTGTCGGCATTGGCCAGGTTCGACGAAATGACTTCCGCACGGCGCTGCCACAGGCCGAGGGCCTGGGCGTGCATACCTAACAGCGGATCCGGTTTGTCGATCATGGGCGTGGCCCCCTCGTGAGCTTGGCCCGAAGGGTTGAGCAAGACGCGTGCCACGCGGGGGCCACATACACGAAACGGCGCCGCGGCGCCGTTTGCGATGAAGCGGGAGGACGTTTTCGGGGAGAGTGCCGGAAATCCGGCGCCACCCCCTGCCGCGTCAGCGACGGGTGACCGTCGCGATCGGCCGGAACGACGTCAGGCCGGCAGGAGGTCTAGCACGGCGGTGGCGAGGATGTCCGGCTGGAACTTGGCAATGAACTTGTCGGCGCCGACGCGGGCCACCATCGCCTCGTTGAAGACGCCGCTCAGCGAGCTGTGCAGGAGCACCTTCATGTGGCGCAGCTGGACGTCTTCCCGGATCGCGGTGGTCAGCGCGTAGCCGTCCATCAGCGGCATCTCGATATCGGAGACGACCAGGTCCACCCGCTCACCGACCGGCCCCATCGCCAGGGTGCGCAACGTGTCGAGTCCTTCCCGCCCATCCTTGGCGATCACGCATTCCAGGTCCATCTTGCGGAACAGGTCGACCAGCTGGGTGCGGGCGACCGCCGAATCGTCGACCACCAGGATCCGGCGGTTACCTGCCTGCTGCACGTGGGCCGCCTGCTGGACACGGTCGGAGAGCTGCACGAGCGGGGGCGAGACCGACGACAGCACCTGTTCGACATCCACGACGGCGAGCAGATCGCCGTCCAGCCGGGTCACCGCGTTGACGCGCGCGCCATAGCCGAGCGCGGCCGACGGCGCGGTCAGGTGGGCGCCATCCACGTGGACGATGCGGTCGACGTCCGAGACCAGGAATCCCTGCACGGAGAGGTTGAACTCGGTAACGATGAGATGCGCACCGTCGACGCTGGCCAGCGGCGGATAGCCCATGGCCGCGGCGAGATCGATAACCGGGATGGTGCTGCCGCGGTAGTCGAAACTGCCCGAGACCAGGGCATGCATGCTCGGCATCCGCTCCAGGCGCGGCCGGCGAAGCACTTCGCGAACCTTGAAGACGTTGATGCCGAACGCCTGGCGATCGCCCAGGCGAAACAGCAGCATGGCCACGCGATTGTGGCCCGCCAGGCGGGTAAAGGTATCCACGGTGTCGAGCAGCGGTCGGGCCATGACGTGCGAGGCATCTACAGAAGGTGTCGCCAACGGTATCGGCGGTGTTGGAGGTTTCTGTAGTCACGAGCATGGCACGCCGATTGCATGACTCAAGTCCTGACGCTCCCGACCGATTAAGTGGAGCGACCCTCCGACGAAAGCGAAATCATGACCCTCCTCTGGAGCCAGCACGTCCGCCTCCTCGCCCACGCCGCCTCCCAGGGCGATGCGGCGCGCGTTCGCGCCCTCTCCGCGCAGTACCCTGCCGCGGCCAGCGCCATGGGCGCCCTGCTCAAGCCAGCGGAGCCGCGCACCGCGCCGGCGACGACCATCCAGGCAATCGAGCAGCAAGGCATGGTCCTGACCAATGCACAGGCGCTCGGTGGCACCCTGCTGGAACTGGGCAAGGTGGTCGATGGCGCCCGCGATACCGCCGGACGTTTGACGGACGCCAGCGCCAGGATTTCGACGGCGCTCGATCAGGCCTACGCCGGCGCCGCCGGCATGGGCGACTCGGGCAGCCAGGGCCTCGCCACGGCCGGCGACCTCGATGGTCAGCTGCGCCTGTTGCGCAGCGCCCTTTCGGGCATGAGCCGCAACCACGCGCAGTTCTCCGAATACTTCACCGCGATCCGCAAACTGACCGCGACGGTGCAGGACATCGCCCACCAGACCAACCTCGTCGCACTGAACGCCGCGATCGAGGCGGCGCGCGCGGGTGAGGCGGGCCGCGGCTTCGCCGTGGTCGCCGACGAGGTCAAGCAGCTCGCCGAGAAGACCACCCAGGCCACCGCCGAGATCGATCAGACCACCGAGGCGGTCGGTCAGTTCGCCGGCCAGCTCGACGACGCCGTGCAGAACAGCCTGCGTCGCCTGGACCAGACCCAATCGGGTATCGCCGGCATGCAGACCTCGATGGGCCGCGTGGACGAAGCGGCTCGCGGGGCGCGCAGCAACATCGACGCAGCCCGCGAAGGCATGGGTGCGCTGCAGGGCCGCATCGCGGCCATCCAGGCGACCCAGGGAACACTCGGCCGGGTCACCAACGAAGCCCGTCGCCAGGCCGACGCCGCGGCGCGCGCTGCCGTGCTGGCCCACCGTCTGGGCCTGAGCCGCCTCGAAACCGAGGGCGACCTCGACGCCGCCAGCCTCAGCCAGATGATTCGTGAAGCCAGCCAGGGCCTTCGCTTCGCCGTGGAACTCGCCTCGCGCGACCCGGCCAGCCTCGACCGTCGCTGGCTCGACACCACGCCGCTCATGCGTTGCATCGACCAGTTCCGGCTGCGTCGGCCGGACAGCCCGACCGACGGCATCCGTGCCGCCGGCGAGCGCTTTTCGGTCCTCGCGTCGCACTACGCCATCACGTTGGGTGAAGGCCGTCATGCCGATGCCAGCCACATGGTCGCCGAGCTCAACAGGGAACTGGACGCGATCACCCAGGGCCTGTCCGCATCGCTGGCGGAACGCGCCGCGTGAGTTCATCGACCCTCGCCCGCGGCATCACCGCGACCGCCCTGCTCGTCCTGCCGCTATGCGCGCTGGCCGGGCAGTCGGTCGAGTCGGTGCGCGTGGCGGCGGTGACCTGGCTCCAGCAGAACCGCGCCCTTCCCGGCGCCCGTATGACCGCCGAGGCCGATCCGCTCGACAGCCGCCTGCGCCTGGCGGACTGCCCGAAGCCGCTCGAGTCGTCGCTTCCGGGCAACCGGCCGCTCGGTGCCCGGGCAAGCGTCGCCGTGCACTGCCCGGTCCCGGGCGGCTGGACCGTGCGCGTGCCGGTGCGGGTCAAAATGTTCTCCAACGTACTGGTCACGACCCGCCCGCTTGCGCGCGGCGACGGCATCGGGGCCGGCGATGTCCATGCCGAAGAGCGTGACGTCGCCAGCCTCGCCTACGGCTATGTCGCCGAGCTCGGCCAGATCGACGGCCGGTCGCTCGCCAGGCCCCTGAGCGCCGGCACGGTGCTGACGCCAGGCATGCTCGCCGGGCGCCAGGCCGTCCGCATCGGCGATTCGATCAGCATGCAGGCCGACGTCGAAGGCGTGGTCATCCGCGTCGCCGGCGTGGCCATGGGCGCCGGCGACACCGGCAGCCGCCTGAAGGTACGCAACGCTTCATCCGGGAAAGTGCTCGACGCCGTGGTCACCGGCCCGGGCACCGTCGCGGTACTGCCATGAACAAAATCCAAACCAGGTCACACTTCCCGGCCTAGGGCCAGTTAAAGTTCGCCGACAGACCGCCGATAAGGGGTTTGAAGGACACAAGCTCCGAGGAACACACTATGACGACGACGATCAAACCCGGTATCCAGGCTCCGCAGCCCCAGGTGCAGCTCCGCACCCAGAACCAGGCTGCCGGCTCGGCCGTCTCCACGCAGGGCGCCAGCGCCGTGCGTCCGAGCGACGACAGCGTCAAGATCACCGACTCGGCCAAGGCGCTCGACGCCGCCAGCCGTGGCGATGGCATCGACAGCAAGCGCGTGGACGAAATCCGCAGCAAGCTGGCCGACGGCACCTACAAGCCTGACGCCCAGGCCATCGCGAGCAAGTTTCTTGCGATGGAAGGCCAGATCGGCAGCAAGGCATGACCCACCCGCTCGACTCCGACTTCGACACGGCCGTTCGCGCCGTCATGGGCGACCTCGCCCGTGAGGTCGACGCACTGCACGCCATCCTGATCGACGAGCGCATGGCGCTCGATCAGGCTGACACGCATGCGCTCGACACCGTCAGCCGGACGAAGGGCAAACTGCTCGACCGCATCGAGAAGCTGGACGCCGAGCGTCGCCACCTGGGCGACGCCGCCGGCGTCGACACGCTCAACGATGCACGCTGGACACACACGATCGAACGCCTGGTCGAGTGCCGCAAACTGAATGAAATAAACGGCCGCATCGTCGGCCAGCGAATCGGTCACGTTCGCCAGGCGCTTGCGCTGCTCGCGGGCGATTCGCCGGGTGGTTCCACCTACGGACCGAAAGGTGACACCGCGCGGGTGAAACTGCGCTCCGCCACGATCGCGCAGGTTTGACCACCACCGAGACCAGTCCCCAGACTCACCCAGACGGCGCACCAACAAAGCAATGGCAGTGACCCCCCAGCCGACAGCGGTGAATGACGACGGCATCCTCCCGATCGTCCGCGTACCCATCCTGGACAGAAAGCAGGCGCTGTTCGCCTACGAACTCCTGTTCCCCCGCCCCATCGGCAGCGATATCGACGCCGCGGCGCTTGCACACACGCAGGCCACGCTGAGCGCTATCGCGGACGGCAGCCTCAAGCGCCTCGTTCGCGACAATCGCGCCTTCCTGCACATGTCGCCCCAGCTGCTCCTCGAGCACGCGGACATCCTTCGCCATAACGCGCGCCTCGGTGCGAGCATCAGTGCGGATGTCGGCACCGACGACCAGCTGCTCGAGAAGCTCCGCGAGTTGAAAGGTCATGGCTGCCTGTTCATGCTCGAGGACTTCAACCTGCCCGCCGACCCCGAACACCGGGCCGGCGTGGATGCGTTGCTGCGCATCGTGCAGTTCGCCAAGATCGCGGTGGATCATCGTCATCCGGTCGCGGCACGCGCGCACATGGACTACGTCCACGCCTTCGGCGTCAAGGTGATCGTTACCGGCATCGACACGCACGAGACCTTCGTCGACTACGCCGACCAGGATGTCGACGGCTTCCAGGGCAAGTACCTGCTGCGTCCCGAGCGCGTCGACATGCCACGTCTCGCACCGAGCAAGCTCGGCGTGCTGCGCCTCATGGGCGCGCTGCAGGATCCCGAGAACGGGCCCGTCGAGCTGGGCAAGATCATCCGCGACGACGCCGTGCTCAGCTACAAGCTGCTCGGTTGTGTGAACTCCGCCTATTTCGCCCTGCCCCGCCAACTGAAATCGGTGGAGCAGGCCGCGGTGTTCTTCGGCGTGAACCGCATGCGCAACTGGATCTTCACCATGGCCGTCTCCGGCATGGACGAGCGTCCGCCGGAGCTGCTTCGCCTCGCCCTGATCCGCGCGCACATGTGCGAGAAGCTCGCCCGCACGATCAAGCCCGAGCTGCAGGAAATGGCCTTCACCGCCGGCCTGTTCTCACTGCTCGATACGTTGATGAATGTGTCGATGGCCTACGTGCTCGAACACCTCCCGCTCGCGATCGAAATTCGCGAAGCGCTGCTCGAGGGTGCCGGCCCGTTCGCGCCGTTGCTCGACCAGATCCGCCACTGGGAACAGGGCGAACTGGAAAGCGACTCGGCGCTGCGCACGCAGCACCTGCAGACGATGGCCGCCATGTACGTCGAGGCCGCCAGCTGGGCCGACCATGTCTACGCCTTCGCCGACGGCACCGCCGTGGTCGAAGCCGAAGCCTGAAAGAAATGTGGGAGCCGATTCATCGGCGAAAAGCCAACGGAGCGATGACGCCGTCGCCCACCCATTCGCCGATAAATCGGCTCCCAGAAAGACCGGCGATCGGTCAGGTCACGCTCGCCGCAATCACGTGGATCACCACGTACTGCCAAAGCAGCATCAAGGCCATCAAGCCGATCACGACGAGGGTCAGTCCCGCCCCCACCGCGCGCCCTGGCGAATTGCCCGCCGCGCGCGACAGGCCGATCGCATGAACGACACGCGCCAGCACCAGGGCGATACCGAACGCGTGGAGTAACAGCGGTACCGTTTGGTCGAGTTCGAGAACCAGCAAGAGGACCAGCGCGAGCGGCACGTACTCGACGGCATTGCCATGGGCACGAATGGCGCAGGCCACGCTTCGGTCGCCGCCATCGCCCAGTCCGATCCGCGTACGCCGGCGAATGAGCATCACGCGCACCGCCAGACCAAGAATGAGCAGGGTCAGCAGTGCCGCGTAGAGTCCGGTGATACGCATGGTGTCGCTCCTGTCGGGGTCAGTCGGGCCGCAATGCCGAACGCTGCTGCACGCGCCAGATGGCGAGGCCGGCACCGAGCACGGCAACGAGCAACCATACGCTTGCCGTCATCGCGTCGCCAGCAAGCCATATCACCCCGGCAACGGCGGGCACTGCCACGGCACCGATGCCCGCGGCAAAGAGCACATCCCGGCGCAAACGGCTGCCGAGAGCCAGCAGGAAAGCCCCCAGGGCAGCGAACGCGAAGGCGCCCAGGCGAACCAGCAGGACGGCCTGAGGTGGCTCGGGCATGGCGGGCAGCACGTCGAGCAGGCTGCGATCGCCGACCTGCACGTCGAACCCGGGATCGCCGTCTTTTGCCTCGCGCGGGGCCAGCGTATCGCCGTCGATGCGCGCCAGCACGGTCATCGGCTGCACCGGCACGGCTTCCCAGCTGACCCGAAGGTCGCCCAGGCGAGGATTGGACGGCTTGCTGCTCGTGACGAGCTTGTCGTCCACCCGCTGGAAAGTCGCGGCAAGGTTCGGCGGCAGCTTGTGCTCGTCGGGCGCGATGTCGATACGCCCGGGAAACGCGCGAATGATCGGCGTAGAGAGTTTGAAGTTGCCCAGCTTCACTTCACCCGCTTCGAACTGACGGCCCTGGATCGGGAAAGCGCCGGGATTGACGTGCCCCGCCGGCTTGGCGAAATTCGTCGCATCGATCGGACGATCGACCCAGTCCAGCTCGTAATGCGTGCTACCGCCAACCGTTATTTCGCGCCACTGGAACATCTCCACATGGCGGATGAGGATCGGCGAATCCGCATGTACACCGAATTCCGGATCGCGCGGTGCGTCGAGGATCTGCGGCGTGCCGCTCACACGCGTCATCGAACCGTACTGCCCCGCGGACGGCCGCCCGGCGTCACCCAGATCCAGCACGGGTGAGCCATGGCGGGCCATGGCCGACCCGTAGTCCATCACCCGGTGTTCGTTCCAGGCGATCAGGCCCAGTCCCGCGAGCAAGAGCACCGCGCCGGCGACGCGCGCGCCCCAGGCCATCCCGCTGTCATTGGTCTTGTACTTCGACTTCATCCTGCCCCCGTGCCGGTCATCGGCGTCCTTACGCTTCGATGCCGCTTAGTCGTTCATGCGTATCGGCGGCCGTGTAACGGCCTTTACCGTCCTTTTCCACGGAGGCCATGGCACATCCGTGGTCGTGGGTAAAAAACAGCTTTACGCCACGAGCGATCTTGTCGTCGAGAAACACCCGCTTCTCGTCGATCAGCTTTTCCGGCCAGCGGTCGTAACCCATCGTCACCGGCAGATGTACCCAGGGCCGGCCGGGAATGAGGTCGGCGCAGAAGACCACGCCACCCACCTCGGCGAGCATGAGGCCCGGCGTGTGACCTTCGGAAAACTCGAAGCGCACAGCCTCGCCCAGGGACGACGGGTGCCTGGCCTCGACCAGTTCAAGTCGGCCGCTGGCTTCGAGCAGGCCAACCAGTTCGGGAATGAACGAGGCACGGTCGCGCGGATGCGGATCGCGTGCGCGCGCCCAGTGTTCGGCCCCGACCAGGAAACGTGCCTTTGGAAAAAGCAGCGTGGGCGCCTGTCCTTCCGCCCACGGGGCAAGAAGGCCGCCCGCGTGATCGAAATGAAGGTGCGACAGCACGACGGCATCGATGTCCTCGTGGCGAAGACCGGCTTCGGCGAGCGAATCGAGCAGGACGTGACGGTCCTCGACTACGCCGAACCGCTCGCGCATCGACGGATCGAAGAACGCGCCGATACCGGTTTCGAACAGCACGTTGCGGCCGTCCAGCCCGGTAGCCAGGAGGCAGCGGCAGGCAAGCGGGATGCGGTTTTCCGCATCCGGCGCCACCCAGCGCGACCACATGGTGCGCGGCGCGTTGCCGAACATCGCGCCGCCGTCGAGCCGCTGCGAATTGCCGATGAGTGACCAGAGTTTCATGCAGGCAACCTTACTGCACCTTGCCCAGGCCCGACGGGCGGCGCGGGTCGCTGGCGGCGTCGAGCGTGTTCGTCCGGTGATCCCAGGTCACCACGTTCATGAAACCCCAGGGCGAACGATTCCTCAGCACATGGCCCATGTCGGTCAACGCCTTGGCCGTCGCATCGTCGAAGACGCCGGCTTCCACATCCACACGATCGGGCAGGTACTGGTGGTGATAGCGCTTCTGCGCCGTGATCTCCGTGGCGCTCTTGCCATCGATGAAGGCAAGGATGCCCTCGAGCACCTGCGTGATGATGGTCGAACCGCCGGGCGAGCCGATCACCGCCGTGCGGTCGGCGCCGAAGACGAAGCTCGGCGACATCGACGAGAGCATGCGCTTGCCCGGCTCGGGCGCGTTGGCCAGCGCTCCGCGCAGGCCGAAGGCGTTCGGCTGGCCGGGCACGAGGGCGAAGTCGTCCATCTCGTCGTTGAGGACGACGCCGGTCCCCTTGGCGACGAAGGCGGAACCGAACTCGAGGTTCACCGTGAGCGTCGAAGCAACCATGTTGCCGTCGGCGTCGATCACCGAGAAGTGCGTGGTGTGCATGCCCGGCTCGGGCGCCATGGAGGTCGGCAGCAAGTCGGACGGCGTAGCCTTGTCAGGCGAGATCGTCGCGCGCAGGCCGTCGGCGTAGTACTTCGACAACAGCATGTCGAGCGGCATCTTCACGAAGTCGGGATCGCCGAGGTATTCATTGTGATCGCGGAACGCACGCCGCATCGACTCGATGGTCAGGTGCGTGGCGTGGCCGACGTCCAGCTTCGCGAGATCGAAGCCGGCAAGGATGTTGAGGATCTCGGCAATGGCGATGCCACCGGACGACGGCGGCGGCGCCGTGACGATGCGATAGCCCTTGTAGTCGACCGAAAGCGGCTCGCGCTCCTTGGCCTGGTACGCCTGGAGGTCAGCGGCCGTCCAGTTACCGCCAGCGCCGCGCGACGCGTCGACCAGCAGCTTCGCGGTCTCTCCCTTGTAGAAACCGTCGTGCCCCTTCGACGCAAGGCGCTGCAACGTCTTGGCGAGGTCGGGCTGCTTCAGCGTCCAGCCTGCCGAGGGCACCTTGCCACCCGGAAGATAGATGGCGGCCGAGGCGGGATAGCGCGAGAGGACATCCTTGCGGTCCTCGATGGTGCCGAGGAAGCGCGCGTCCGGCTGGAACCCCTCTGTAGCGATGCGGATCGCTGGCGCGAGGGAAACCGATAGCGGCAATTTCCCGTAATGCGCCGCCATCCAGACCAGGCCGGCCGGCTCGCCCGGGATACCGGCCGATAGCGGACCGTTAGTGGACGTGTCGCGATTGGGCTGGCCGTCCTTGCCGACGTAAACCTTCATGTCGACGGCCTTCGGCGCGGTTTCGCGTGCATCGATGAAGATGTCACGGTTGTCGGAGGCACGATGCAGCAAGGCCATGAAGCCACCACCGATACCCGAACTCTGCTGCTCGACGACGGCGAGGGTCGATGACACCGCGACCGCGGCGTCGAAGGCGTTGCCGCCCTTGCCAAGGACTTCGAAGCCGGCATTCGTAGCCAGGTAGTTGGCGCTGGCGATGGCGGCATGGCCAGGACCCTTGGCCATGGGCGGGGCGGTCTGTGCGGAGACGCTGCCTGCGCCAACGACAAGAAAAAGACTCGCGGCGAGGACGCGCCACGACGGGGCATGGACCATGGGGTTTCGCTCCGAAAGAGATATCGCTGTCGGCGAGATTAACCGATGACACCAGGCAAGGGCTTACGAGGCGGCTTTAGCCATCAGGTGTTCGTACTTGAGCATCAGTTGCTCACGCGATTCGACGCGGTCGGGATCGCCCGGGATGCACTCGACGGGACAGACCTCGACGCATTGGGGCACGTCGAAATGACCCACGCACTCGGTGCACAGGTCAGGGTTGATCTCGTAATAGACCTCGCCGAGCGAGATGGCCTTGTTCGGGCACACGGGTTCGCAGACGTCGCAGTTGACGCAGGTGTCGAGGATGATCAGGGACATAGGCGGCATTTTACCCCGAAGTCGGGGGCCGCGCGGGCAAAAAAAGGGCGCCGCGAGTGCGGCGCCCTTCATTCGACACCGTGAACGTCGATCAGTACGCGACGAAACGGAACGTGGCACCCGAGGGGGCCAGTGCGTCGGCGACGCGCTGCTGGTCGGCCTGGTCGCCGATGAACAGGACGATGACGTTCTTGAACGAACCGGCATTCGCGCCCTTGAAGGCCTCGATCACGAGGTCGGCGGTCTTGGCCGACTCCGGGCCACCGAAGACGAGCATGTTGCCCGGGGTGACGCCACGAGCGACCGTGCCCTGGACGTTCTCGAGCTGGCGGGCGCGACCGTCCTGACCAGCCTGGTCGTCACCGGCCGGCACGAAGTACGGGAACGGACGATCCGCCGTCATGCCCTGCATGTTCTTGCGCACGATCTGGCCGAAGTACTGGCTCCAGGCCTTGGTATCGGTCGGGTTGGTCGGCTTCGCGACGGCGGCTTCCTGCTGGGTGGCAGCCTGATCGGTGTCTTCCGACTTGTTGCAGGCCGAGAGAGCCAGGGCGGCGGTCAGGGCCACGGACGCGGCGAGGACGAACTTACGCATGATGATCACCTTTGTTTTCAAGAGTTGCGCCAGCGTTGGCGCATGGCCTGCTGCACCGCCGGATGCACGAAGCCGGAAATATCGCCACCCAGGCGACCGATTTCACGCACTAGCGAGGAGGAAATGAAGCTGTACTGCTCAGCCGGGGTCAGGAACAGCGTCTCGGCCTGAGGAATCAGGTGACGGTTCATGCTGGCCAGCTGAAATTCGTATTCGAAGTCCGACACGGCGCGAAGGCCGCGAAGGATCACCCCTGCGCCAATCTCGGCGACGAAGTGGGCGAGCAGGCAGTCGAAGCCGCGAACTTCGACGTTGGGCAGGTCTGCCAGGGCCAGACGAGCCAGCGCGATCCGCTCGCCCAGGCTGAAGCCTGGGCCCTTGTTTCGGCTCTCCGCCACGGCGACCACGATACGGTCGAACAGGGGCGCGGCACGGGACACCAGATCGGCGTGACCGTTGGTGATCGGATCGAACGTGCCGGGATAAACGGCAAGTCGCGGATTGGCCGGCAGAGAAGTCATGGAGGCGGGTCGAATGAAAGCGCGGGCTAGCTTAGCGGATCGGCCGGGGTGCGGCGATAGAGGGTGTAGGAGACTTCCCCGGCATGACCCTGGCGATGCATCAGCCAGTGGGCAGGCAGGCTGAAGACCGCGCCGCGCGGGGCTTCCACGTAAATCCAGCCATGGGTTGCGATCCAGCCGCCGTCTTCGAGCTGCCGCGCCGCGTCGGCCCAGGCATCGAGAGCGAACGGCGGATCCAGCAGAACCACGTCGAACGGCCGCGCGGGGCCGCGTAGCCACCGCGAAGCCTCGTCGCCGACCACCTCCCCGCCGACGGCCTTCAGTCTGGCCAGGTTGGCCTTCAGCGCGGCGGCAAGCCGCGGCTCGCGCTCGACGAAGGTCACCGATGCGGCGCCACGCGACAGCGCCTCGATCCCAAGCGCGCCGGTCCCGGCGTAGAGGTCGAGACAACGCGCCCCGCCCACCACGGGCTGCAGCCAGTTGAACAGGGTCTCGCGGACGCGATCCGCCGTAGGCCGGAGGCCTGGAAGGTCGGGGACGTCCAGGCGGGAGTTGCGCAGGGTTCCGCCGATGATGCGGACGCGGCCTGACGCGCTCATCGCTCAGCGGCCAGTGAGGGCGGGAGTGCTAGCATTCGCCTATTGTCTTTGAATCGCTGGCGCAATGCTCAAGTTCTGGAAGAAGAAGCCCGTCGAACCCACCGCGACGCCCGACGCCGTGACGCCCGAAGAGCGCGTGGAAAAGGTCGCCGATGCCGCCTCGATCGACGCTGGCCCGGTGGTCTCCGAGGCCCTGGCCGAAACCGTGCTGCCCGAGCCCGAGGCCCCCGATGTCGAACCCGACGCGGAGGAAGCCTCGATCGTCGAAGCAGCACAGCCGGCCAAACGGAGCTGGCGCGAGCGGCTCTCCGGCAGTGGCTTTGCCAAGAGCCTCACCACGCTCTTCGTTCGCCATCCCAAGCTCGATGACGATCTCCTCGACGAACTGGAAACGACGCTGATCACGGCCGATGTCGGCGTAGAGGCCAGCAGCCACCTGGTCGAGGACCTGCGCAAGCGCATGCACAAGCGTGAGTTCGCCGACGCGGGCGATCTGCTGAAGGCCTTGCGTCGGGAGCTGGTCGCCCTGCTCAAGCCTGTGGAAAAGCCGCTGGACGTATCCACGTCCACGCCTTTCGTGATCCTCACCGTCGGCATCAACGGCGTCGGCAAGACCACCACTATCGGCAAGCTGGCGCGCCGTTATTCGGATGAAGGACGCAGTGTCATGCTGGCCGCGGGCGACACGTTCCGTGCCGCTGCCGTGGAGCAGCTGAAGACCTGGGGCGAGCGCAACAAGGTTCCCGTGGTCTCCCAGGGCCAGGATGCGGATTCGGCCAGCGTCATCTTCGATGCCCTGCAGGCCGCTCGCTCTCGCGGCACCCAGGTGCTGATCGCCGACACGGCGGGCCGCCTGCACACGCAGGGTGGCCTCATGGACGAGCTCGGCAAGATCGGGCGCGTCATGAAGAAGCTCGATGCCGCCGCGCCCCACGAAGTACTCATGGTAATCGACGGCACGACAGGTCAGAACGCCATCAGCCAGCTCCGCCAGTTCCGCGAGACCGCAGGCGTCACGGGGCTGGTCGTGACCAAGCTCGACGGCACCGCCAAGGGTGGCGTGATGTTCGCCCTCGCGCGCGAATTCGGCCTGCCAATCCGCTACGTGGGCCTCGGCGAGACCGCTACCGACCTGCGCGTCTTCGATGCGGAAGCCTTCGTCGACGGTCTGTTGCCGGCGAGCCTCGGTGGCTGAGTGAGCGTCGTATCGCAAGCGTCGCGGTCATGAACCGTCGACTGCGCATCGGCCTGCTCGCCGCCGTCGGCATCGTCGCCGCGGTCATCATCGCGGCCCTGATCGCCATGTACGTGGTGCTGCAGCCCGAGCGCTTCACGGCACTCCTTCAGTCGCAGGCGCGCGCCTCTGGCCTTGAGCTCTCGCTGGCGAATCCGGCCAGCCCGACGCTCTGGCCGAAGCCTTCCCTGGAACTGGAAGGCATCACGCTGCGCGGCAACGGCGGCAGCACGCCATTGATCGTCGCCGCGCGAGGCAAACTGGTTCTCCCCTGGCGCACCCTGCTGGGTGGCGAGGCCACCATCTCGCGACTTGAGATCGAAGGTGCGCGCATCGACGTCGATGCCGTCTCCGCCTACCTCGACACGCTTCCGCCGCGCCCGTCGACGGCTGGCGCGATCCTGCCCACCATCGATGCCGGCTTCCGTGTGTCACGCAGCGCCCTGTTGCGCGGGAACCGCCTCCTGCTCTCCAACGTCGATATCGACGCGGGCCGCCTGGCCAACCAGCATCGCTTTACCTTGTCGATCGATGCCAGCACGGCGGATGAGGCGCCTTATGCCCTCGATCTCGCCGCGACCCCCTCGCTCGCGGACGGCGTGTTGACGCTCGGCGACCTCGACGTCGACGTGGTCGGCAAGGGCCGCTTCAGCGCGAAGCTGCACGGCGATGCGACCTGGCGAGGCGGCGCGGACATCGGCGGCTCGATGGCCGGGCGGGTGACGCGTACCGATGCTCCGCCTTACGACGTCGTGCTCGGCGTCGCGCCAGCCAACCAGCAGGATCCCCTGTCGATAGCGCTGAAGATCGACGGCGAACAGGACCACGCAGAGCTGCATCTGCCGCCGCTGGCGTTGTCCGACTGGTGGGCGGGAATGCACGCAGGCAAGCCGCCCTCCCTCCCTCCCGTGCAAGGAACGATCGACGCCGCGCAGGTCGACGTCGGCAGCGTGCATATCAAGGGCTTGCGCGTCCGCGCCACGCCGGGTTCGCCAGCGCCCGCAGGATCCTCGACACTGCCCCCGGCGTCGACCGCCGCCGCACCCGCCCGCTCGCCATGAACACCTTCGCCACCGAACTGCTTCGCTGGTACGACCATCACGGTCGCAAGGATCTGCCGTGGCAGCATCCGCGCGATGCCTATCGTGTGTGGCTGTCGGAGATCATGCTGCAGCAGACCCAGGTCGTGACGGTGATCGGTTACTTCGAGCGCTTCGTGCAGCGGCTGCCTACCCTCGCCTCGCTCGCCGAGGCCGATGAGGACACTGTGCTGGCCTTATGGTCCGGCCTCGGCTACTACCGGCGTGCGCGCTTCCTGCACCGTGCCGCACAGCTGTGCGTCGAACGCCATGACGGTGAACTGCCGCGCGACATCGATGCCTTGCTGGCGCTTCCGGGCATCGGCCGATCGACGGCGGGGGCCATCCTCGCGCAGGCCTATGGGCTTCGTTTTCCGATCCTGGACGGCAACGTCAAGCGCGTCCTGACGCGCTATCACGGCGTGGCCGGACACCCCGGCGAAAGCGCCGTCGAGAAGCGCCTGTGGCTGTTTGCTGACGAACACACGCCACCCACCCGGACGGCCGACTTCACGCAGGCGGTCATGGACCTCGGCGCAACCGTCTGCGTGCGTAGCAAGCCGCTGTGCCCCCTGTGCCCGCAGGCCGCGAGTTGCGTGGCGCTGCGCGACGGGCTGACCGCGACCTTGCCCACCGCCAAGCCCAGCAAGAAGATTCCGACCCGCGCGCTGTCGATGTTGCTGCTCCGCGACGCTCGCGGTCGCATCCTTCTCGAAAAGCGTGGCGCGCAGGGTGTCTGGTCCGGCCTGTGGAGCCTTCCCGAGGCAGCCGATGCGACAGTGGCCCCCGGTGTCGCGGCGCGTATCGCGCGCGTCGGCGACGCGGACCCTCTGCCCGCCTTCACCCACGTCTTCAGTCATTACCGACTGGACGTTTCACCCATCCTGTTCGACCATGCGGCCCCCCTCGCCGCCGTAGCAGACCGTCCCGACCAGCGCTGGTGCGATCGCGACGACATCGCCTCGCTCGGCCTGCCTGCCCCGGTACGCACGCTACTGGACAACCTTTCGGAGATATCCCCATGACGCGCATCGTTCACTGCGTGAAACTCGGCCACGACGCCGAAGGCCTCGACTTCGCCCCCTGGCCCGGTGACCTCGGCAAGCGCATCTACGAGAACGTCTCCAAGGAGGCATGGGCGCAGTGGCTGGCCCACCAGACCATGCTGATCAACGAGATGCGCCTCTCCCCGCTCGACCCGAAGACCCGCGGCTTCCTCAGCGGCGAAATGGAGAAGTACTTCTTCGGCGGCGACGTGGTCCAGCCCGCCGGCTACGTTCCGCCCGAACGAGAGGCTTGACGCCGACGCCCGCAACGGATTTAATACGCGGCTCCACTCGCCGCAACATTCGTTGCAGGCATCTGTGGCTCGGTAGCTCAGTTGGTAGAGCAGGGGATTGAAAATCCCCGTGTCGGCGGTTCGATTCCGTCCCGAGCCACCATTTATCAACGCTCCGCCTCGTCGCGAACACAGCGTTGCTAATAGCCTCCCCCCTTGCTACAAACGCTGCGTGTCTCGTCGCGCCCGTTCTCGCCGGCGCATGCTCAATCGCACGGATTCGGGGGTAGCGTCACATGGCAGCAGCGCGAATCGCTCTATCGATATTCGTCGTCGGCCTCCTGGCCGGATGCGCCGGATCCAGGCAGGTAACACTTCCCGATGGTGACCAGGCTCTTGTGGTCTCTTGCGATTCGGGCTCGCAAACCATCGGCGACTGCTACAACAAGGCAACCGGCCTCTGCCATGGACCCTACGAAGTGCTCGATCGCTCCGAAGGAGCCCAGGTCAACTACAGCTCCACACCATACAAGTCGGCGGGCGGCGTCATGCCGAAGCGAGACATCATGATTCAGTGCAGTGGCTGAGTCGCAAAGACCAGAAGCCATTCCGATCCTGTATCCGAAGGCCCGCCGACATGCGGGCCTTCTTGCATCACGGCGTTCCTCACTGACGACCGACATCATGACGTGGGCGCGCGCTACAGACGGACTTGCCTTCCACGGCCAGTCTTGTCCGGACGCTGCGGAGATCCTCCATGACAATCCTGAGCCCGACACCCGACACGCCTAAATCGGTCGCGATTCTCAATTCAGACGACTATCCACCCCGTTACGCTGACGCTCCCAACGCACAGCGAGCGGAGAACCATCCAGTGACTATCGAAACCCTGCTCAGGAGCATCGACGGAAGGCTCCAGAGCATGGACGGGCGTCTGGACAACATGGACAGACGCCTGGACAAGGTCGAACAACGTCTCGACAAAGTCGGCGAAGGCATCATCGAATTGAAGATCCAGACGGCAGCGATCGGAGTGAGGCTCGTCGGCGTTGAAGAACGCCTCGATCGCGTCGACGAACGGTTCAATCGCGTCGACGAACGGTTTAATCGCGCCGAAGAGCGGTTCGATCGACAGGAAGAACGCCAACGCGAAGCCGACAGGCAGCTCATTCGATTCGAAGGGCACCTTGCGCGCCTTCCTTCCTGGAAGAGCGTGGGCACGATCAGTACCACGGTCACGCTGGCTTGCTGCGGGCTCTTTGTCTGGCTCGCAGACGGCGGCGCGAAAACGCTCGCCAAATGGTTCGAGTAGTGCGAGTCGCTCTTCAGATATTCACATCACGACCCGGCTCGACCTCACACTGATGAAGCGCGCCTTCAAGACTCGTCTGCTCGTCGACCCGATCCAGGCCTTCGGGCTTTCCGGCAAGCACTTCCCCGACGCGCCGGACGCGCGCATCCATGGCCACCCGAAGCTGCTCCCGAGCCTGCTGACCGCAAGGCGTACGAGGCTTCCACGCCGATAGCGCTGCTGCGCGCGACGCCAGCATGCCCAGGCGCTGCGGCGCCTCGTCATGCCCTGCGCGCTGCGCCTCGGTCACCTGCGCCTGCCATTCGGCAAGGGCCGCTCGCAGGTCAGCGATGTCTGCGGTCTGCGCCGTGGCGTCCGCGGTACGCGCCCGATGCGAGGCCGTAAACGCCAGCATGGCCGTAGTCGCCGAGGCAACGAATGCAATCAGGATGACGACGAGCGCTACGCGACGACCGTTGGCGGCGGACCGCGGCACATCGGGCTCTGGAGGATTCATAGCGGTTCCGCTGCTGCGTAAGTTCGCCCCATTCTGACTGATCGGCAGGGCCGGTGGCCGCCATCGCCCGGCAATCGGGGCGCGGCATGGTGTCGCTCGCCGGCGGGACCCAGGTAACGGAAATCACCTTGTTACGTCGATATATTCGGAAGACTCCCCGTCAACAGGAATCCTCCAGGCATGATTCGGCTGTCCCGACTCGCACTTTTCGCCGCGCTCACCGCGACCATCGCGCAACCGGCTATTGCCGATGAACTGCGGGTGCTGTCGTTCAATGTCCGCACCATCACGGGCAAGGATGGTCCGGATCGTTGGGAGGCCCGGCGAGACCTCTTTGCCGACACGATCCGCCACCTCCATCCGGATGTCATCGGCACGCAGGAACTGGCGAAGGAACAGGGCGACGAGACCGTGGCGCGCCTTCCGGAATACACATGGTTCGGTCGCGACCGCTTCGGCGGTCACGCCGACGAGCACATGGGCATCTTCTACCGGAAGGACCGCCTGAAGCTCGTAGACAGCGGGGACTATTGGCTCTCCGATACCCCGGACAAGGTCGCCAGCATCACCTGGGGCAACATCTTTCCGCGCATGGTGAACTGGGCGTTGTTCGAGCGCGTCTCCGACCACAAGCGCTTCTATCTGCTCGACACGCACTATCCGTACCGCGATCAGGATGAAGAAGCGCGCACGCGCAGCGCCCGTGAAATGGCGGCGTGGATCGGCAAGTTGCCCGCTGGCGTACCCGTCATCGTTACCGGCGACTTCAACACCGGACCTGAGAGCGAAGCGCACGCCACGCTCACGGCGGCATTAAAGGACGCATGGTCGGCCGCACCGGAACGAGAAGGCCCGGAGAATACCTTCCACGGCTTTAGCGGCAAACCGACGAAGCGAATCGACTGGATCCTCTATCGTGGCGTGGAGGCTACGTCGGTGCAGACGGTGACCACCTCGAAAGATGGCCACTATCCATCCGACCACTTCCCGGTCGAGGCGAACTTCAGCCTCTAGACGACTTGTCAGCGAGGGGTGCTGTCGGCAATAGTCGGCGGCACACCTTGGGGGACAACGACATGCGTCATCTTCTTGCAGCTTTCCTGTTGGCACTGGGCGCCACCGGCGCTATCGCCGCGCCTGCCGCGCCTGCCGCATCGACCGGGACGTCGCCGAACTCATACTTCGATCACGCGGGGCACGACGATGTCCTGTCGGGTGGCGTCAAGATGATCACGATCGATACACCCAAGGGAAAATTCCGGGTCTGGACCAAGCGCGTCGGCAACAATCCGACCATCAAGGTGCTCCTGCTGCACGGCGGACCGGGCGCCACGCACGAATACTTCGAAGCCTTCGACAGCTATTTTCCGGGCGCCAGCATCGAGTATTACTACTACGACCAGCTGGGCTCCGCCTTCAGCGACAAGCCCACGGACGAGTCGCTGTGGGAAATCCCGCGTTTCGTCGATGAGGTGGAGCAGGTGCGCCAGGCGCTGCATCTGGACAAGGACAACTTCTACCTGCTCGGCCACTCCTGGGGTGGCGTGCTCGCGATCGAGTACGCCCTGAAGTACCCGCAACACCTCAAGGGCCTGATCATCTCGAACATGGTCGACAGCATCCCTGCCTACAACCAGTACGCGACCAAGGTGTTGATGCCCGCCATGGACCAGAAGAAGCTCACCGAGGTCAAGCGCATGGAAGCGGAGAAGAAAACCGCGGACCCGGCGTACATGGCACTCCTGATACCGATGCACTACGAGCAGCACATCCTGCGCATGCCGGCCGACCAGTGGCCGGAGCCGGTGCAGCGCTCGTTCGGTCATCTCAACGAGCAGATCTACGTGTCGATGCAGGGGCCCAGCGAACTCGGCGCCAGCGGCAAGCTGCTGCACTGGGACCGCAGCAAGGACCTGAAGACGATCAAGGTGCCGACCCTGGTCATTGGCGCGCAGTACGACACGATGGATCCGAAGTACATGGAAGCCATGGCGAAGAAAATGCCCAACGCCCGATTCCTGCTGTGCCCGAAGGGTGGGCACCTGGCGATGTATGACGATCAGGAGACGTATTTCACCGGGTTGGTCGGGTTTTTGAAGGATGTCGACTCTGGGAAGGCTTTGCGCTGAGGGTGGAGGGCACCGCTTCATTGCTTCGTTGGCTTTTCGCCGATGAATCGGCTCCTACATTTATCTATGGGTCTACACCTGTGAGACGGCTTTCTGGCAACATCACCCGGTTAACGACGCGCCTTAGCGCGCCAGCCGGACAGCCAAGCCCATGAATCTGCAAGCCAATTACGAACAGATCCCGCTCAAGGACTACGCTGAGCGGGCGTACCTCGACTATTCCATGTATGTGGTGCTGGACCGCGCCCTGCCCTTCGTGGGTGACGGGCTCAAGCCGGTCCAGCGCCGCATCATCTACGCGATGAGCGAGCTGGCCTTGTCGGCCACCGCCAAGCCGAAGAAATCCGCGCGCACCATCGGCGACGTGATCGGCAAGTTCCATCCGCACGGCGATTCGGCCTGCTACGAGGCCATGGTCCTGATGGCCCAGCCATTCTCGTACCGCTATCCGCTGGTCGACGGCCACGGGAACTTCGGCTCGCCGGACGACCCGAAGAGCTTCGCCGCGATGCGTTACACCGAATCGCGCCTGACCCCGATCGCCGAGGTACTCCTCTCCGAGCTGCAGCACGGCACGGTGGACTGGGTACCGAACTTCGACGGCACCATGGAGGAGCCCTCCTGGCTGCCGGCACGCGTGCCCCATGTGCTGCTGAACGGCTCGATGGGCATCGCCGTGGGCATGGCGACCGATATCCCACCGCACAACCTGCGCGAGATCGCGAGCGCCTGCATCCGCCTGCTCGACGATCCGGACGCGACGATTGCCGATCTGTGCGAACACGTACACGGGCCGGATTACCCCACGCTGGCCGAGATCATCACGCCGCGCCGCGAGATCATGGCGATGTACCAGACCGGTGGCGGCTCCATCCGCGCCCGTGCCGTGTACGAGCGCGATGAAGGCAACATCATCATCACCGCGCTGCCGCACCAGGTATCGCCGTCGAAGATCCTCGAGCAGATCGCCGCACAGATGCGCGCGAAGAAGCTGCCGATGATCGAGGACCTCCGCGACGAGTCGGACCACGAGAACCCGATCCGCCTCGTGCTGGTGCCGCGCTCCAGCCGCGTCGATGCCGACGAGATGATGCAGCATCTCTTCGCCACCACGGATCTGGAAAAGAGCTTCCGCGTCAACATGAACATGATCGGCTTGGATGGCCGCCCGCAGGTGAAGGACCTCAAGATGGTCCTGACCGAGTGGCTGCGCTTCCGCACCGATACGGTCACGCGTCGCCTCAACCACCGCCTGGGCCGGGTGGAGCGCCGCCTGCACCTGCTCGATGCCCTGCGCATCGCGTACCTCAACCTGGACGAAGTCATCCGCATCGTCCGCACCGAGGAAGAGCCCAAGCCGGTGCTCATCGCCCGCTTCCGCCTCGACGACGAGCAGGCCGACTACATCCTCGAGACCAAGCTGCGCCAGTTGGCTCGCCTCGAGGAAATGAAGATCAATGAAGAAAGCAACAAGCTCGAGGAAGAGCGCGCACGCCTCAACGTGCTCCTGAAATCACCCGCCAAACTGAAGAGCCTGATCAAGGAAGAACTGCGCAGCGATGCCGAGAAATACGGCGATGAGCGCCGCTCGCCGCTGATCGAGCGTAGTGTCGCCCAGGCCCTGGACGAGAGCGCCCTGGTCGCCTCCGAACCGGTCACCGTGGTGCTCTCGCAGAAGGGCTGGGTGCGCGCCGGCAAGGGCCACGATATCGACGGCGAGGCGCTCTCCTACCGCGACGGCGACAGCCTGCTGGCGATATCCCGCGCGCGTACGACACAACAGGTCGCCTTCATCGATTCCACCGGTCGCGCGTATGCGACGCCGGCACATACACTCCCGTCGGCCCGCGGCAATGGCGAGCCATTGACGGGCCGTTTCAGCCCACCGGCGGGCGCCCGCTTCGATGCGGTCGTCACGGCGGACAATGACACGCGGGTCGTGCTGGCCACCGACTTCGGCTACGGCTTCGTCACCCGCTTCGAAGCGCTGACAGGCCGGCAGAAGGCCGGCAAGCAGATCATCTCGCTGAGCGACGGTGCCCGCGTCCTGGCGCCCACGATCTCGGCCGATCCCTCGCGTGACCGCATCGTCGTGGTCACCGGCGAAGGTCACCTGCTGATGTTCTCGGTGGCCGAGCTTCCCGAACTCGACAAAGGCAAGGGCAACAAGCTCATCGAGATTCCGAAGGCAAAACTGGTCTCGGGCGAAGAACGCGTCGTCGGCGTCGCCGTGGTCACCGAGGGTAAGGGTGAGATCACTCTTTATGCGGGGCAGCGCAAGCTGACGCTGAAGTGGGCCGACCTCGTCGAGTACGGCGGTAGCCGGGCCACGCGAGGCGGTGTACTGCCTCGGGGCCTTCGTCGGGTGGAGCGGATCGAAACGACGGGCTGAGGCCAGGGGGTGGCCCCTGCCGGGGCCATCGCCGATTTATCGGCGATCTCCTACAGCCGCGTCACCCTCCAGGACACCATCCGCCCGTCCTTGTACGGCATCACGCCGTGAAACGGCCGGGGATCGTTGTCGAACACCAGCGGCAGAAAGTGACGATCGCCTTCCCACATCGGCAAGGCGTCGAGCTCATTCAAGGGAACCCACTCGAGCTTGCCCTCCGGGTTGGACTCGAAGGGCGTCCCTGTGTAGCGGTCGATGACGAAAATGAAGCCGAGCCAGTCCTCGCCCTGTTTACCGAAGCCCGGCCAGTTGAGCGTGCCACGCAGGCGCATCTCCAGGCACTCGATGCCCGCCTCTTCCATGATTTCGCGGCGCATGCAGGCGGCGATGTCCTCCCCGGCCTCCATCTTGCCGCCGAGACCGTTGTACTTGCCCAGGTGCTGGTCGTCCTGACGCGCGTTGCGGTGGATCATGAGGACGCGCTGGCCGTCCGGCGACATGACGTAGCCGAGCGTGGCGACGATGGGCGTATAAGGCATGGCGGTGGCAACAAGGCGGAAAAAAACCGAAGTTTACCCGCTCCCCACGCGAAGGCGGCGTTTCGCCTCTTGCGTGGCCGGGGCGACCCGGCGACCATCGACGGATGCCTCACCCGTCCCTTCCCCGTAAGACCCGCTCGTTTCTGGCTCGCCTGGCCATCGCAACCGCCCTGGCGGGCGCTGCCATGGGTTGCGTCGCGCCGGCCGACGCCGTCGACAGTCGCGACCTGGTATTCGACAGCCAGTCCTATTTCGCCGTGACGGTCGATACCCGCCGCGAAGACATCGAGCTGTACTGGCGCAATCCCGATACTGAGCAGCCCTTCAGCACGATCGACGCCCTACGCACCTGGACCACGGGAAAGGGCCGGCCGCTCTCGTTCGCGACCAATGCGGGCATCTACGATCGCGAGTTCAAGCCGCTCGGCCTGTATGTCGAGAACGGCAAGGCGCTCGTTCCGCTGAACCTGATTCATGGCAACCCGCGCTCGGGCAATTTCTCGTTGCTGCCCAACGGCGTGTTTGCCGTCTACGACGATGGCACCGCCGACGTCCACACCAGCGAAGGATTTCGCGACGCTGGCCGAAAAGCACGCTGGGCCACGCAGTCCGGGCCGATGCTGGTCATCGATGGTGAGATCAATCCCCAGTTCGACAACGGCTCCGACAGCATGAAATGGCGCAGCGGCGTCTGTGCAAAGACCGCGCACGAGGTGGTCTTCGTGGTCAGTCGCGTACCCGTCAATTTCCACAGTTTCGCCCGGTTGTTCCGCGACGAGATCGGCTGTCGGGATGCACTCTTCCTTGACGGCACGATCTCGCAGGCCTTCACGCCCGATGATGGTTATGCGGGCGCGCCGGCGTTCATGACCAAACCCTACGCGGGCATGATCGCAGTCTTTCCAAAGCAACGCTGAGCGATCAATCGTAAGGCAGCAGCAACGTGACGCGATCTTTCCAGCCGACACGGGCTTTGGCCTGCAGCGTGCGGTCCGGCGGACGCATGTACGACGTGCAGCCGGGGCCGTTGAAGCAGGTGTTCCATCCTGCCTCGTAGATTATGTTGTACGAGAGCTGCCGCCCTTCGTTGCCACGGAGCGGGAACTCCCAGACCACTTCGTACTGGGGATTGAGGGTGCCGGCGAGCGGCGTCGCCTGAACCAGGCTCCCATTGTGCCTGCGGGCGTTGACCCAGTTGTAGATCGCGGGAACATCCGGGGTCCATCGAGTGGTCCGGTAGAACCGCGTGTCAGCATTCGTCCGCGTCTGCACCAAGTGCATTTCCGATTGAGCGGTGTCCGTTCGCGCCTGGGCCAGGTTGAGGTTGAAGCTGATGTTCGGCGTGACCTTGCCTGTCGTGTCGACCGAAACCCCGGCCTGCGCGCTGCCGCCGACGACAAAGCGTTCCGCATGGGACACGCTGACGGCCCCATCGATGGAATCGGAAGGAAACAGTGTCCGCAGCCGCTGTCCCACTGGGCAGCCGAAGAGCTCCTGTCCACCCTCCATGTCGCAGAGAAACAGGCGGGTGTTCGCCGTAGCCGGAAAGGACGAATCGACGGGCCACGCCGACGTGACACCGTCGTATTCGATAGGCCCCCACCCGCTGTGGATGCTGGCATCGAGCAGGCGTCGCAAGCCACCCTGGACAGCATCGAACTTGCCTTCGGTACCCGCGCGCCGTCCGAAGCCCGTACCGGCACCGTCGCCGACGGTCTTCGCCCAGAACAGAAAGGTCGTACCGCCCGGGTCGACCGGATCGTCGTTGCGCAGCAGGACCCATTCCGATGCAAGGCTCAAGCGCGGCTCGTCCGTGCTACGGAAGGGCGCGATGGTGAACTGCGGTGGGGCCGCGACGTGCATCGAAAGGTTTCCGTACTGGCACCATCGGCGCAATTCCGTGGCGAGGACGAGGAGTTCGTCGCTGGCCGGAAGCCGCTGCCCGAATACGGCGGCGGCCATCTTCCGGCGGAAAGCCCGGCACACGGATGCCGGCGATGCCGCCAGCAGGTCGAAGTTCACATCCATCGAGCGCGATGTGGTGCTGGCGGAACGAACCGGACGCGGCGCCTCATCGATCTCGCCGCGTTCGGCCCACGCCCAGCCCGTCAGGACTGCCACACGATGGGCAGCGTCCGTGGCATCGAAACCGAAGATACCCAATCCCTCGGCCGGATCGAGGACGATGGTATTGGTTGCGGGCCAGGCATGGACGCCCCCCGGCCTGAGCAAACGAAGGAAGTACCAGGGTCCCGTCACGGCGAGCCGCTTTCCCTGGTCGAGCCATTGGCTGATTTTCGACTCGACGTCGACGAGATTGTCGTCGCCGCCCACGGTGACGATGGTGACGCCGGCGACACTGGCGCTGTCCACTGTGATGGCTGCCGCCGTCGGGCACATCGCAACGGCGATCAGCACCGCGAGCGCGGTGCACGCGTGAGTTCTCATGTCGTATCCCTGCTTCCACCCATTAGCGGGCGGGAAGAGCTTCGCGGTTGCGCACGCGACCACGTATCGGGCGCGCACTCCAATCGCTGTGGGGATTAGCTCAATTAGCTAGAGAAGCCGCTCACAAATGGCCAGATAAAGGTCGGGCAAGCGCTGGAGATCGGTGATCGATACGCACTCGTCCACCTTGTGGATCGTCGCGTTCACCGGCCCCAGCTCGATCACTTCGGCCCCCATGGACGCGATGAAGCGACCGTCCGAGGTGCCACCACCGGTGCTCTGTTCGGGATCGATGCCACACAGGTCGCGACATACACCGACGACGACTTCGCGCAGTTTTCCACCCGGCGTCGCGAGAAACGGATGTCCGGAAAGGTGCCAGTCGATCGAGAAGCTCACACCATGCCTGCGAAGGATCGCTTCGGTGCGCTCGCGCAGCTCCGCGGCCGTACTGGCGGTGGAGAAACGGAAATTGACCAGGGCCACCAGTTCACCCGGAATGACGTTGTTCGCGCCCGTCCCCGCGTTGATATTGGATACCTGGAACGACGTCGGCGGGAAGTCCGCATTGCCTTCGTCCCATCGTTCCGCCGTCAGCGCCGCCAGGGCGGGCGCGAAGCGGTGGATAGGATTCGTCGCCTTCTCCGGATAGGCAACGTGGCCCTGCACGCCCTGCACCGTCAACGTGCCCGAGAGCGAACCGCGGCGTCCCACGCGAATGAGATCGCCCAGCGTTGTCTTCGCAGACGGCTCGCCGACCACGCAGGCGTCGATGCGCTGGCCGGTCCGCGCGAAGTGTTCGACCACTTCGCGAACGCCATGCAGCGCGACACCCTCTTCGTCACTGGTCAGCAGCAGACCGACCGTACCGCGGTGGTCGGGCTGGGCGGTGACGAACCGTTCCAGCGCGACCACCATGGCGGCCACCGAGCCCTTCATGTCGGCCGTGCCGCGCCCATAGAGCAGTCCGTCGCGCTCGGTGGGCTCGAAGGGTGGCGAGGCCCAGTTCGCTTCCGGCCCGGTCGGCACGACATCCGTATGGCCAAGAAAGGCGAGCACGGTGCCGCAGGTGCCGTGGGTCGCCCACAGATTGTCCACATCGCCGAAGCGCAGGTGCTCGATCTGGAAACCGACCGCAGAGAGCCGCTCCGCGATCAGTGGCAGGCATCCCGCATCCTCCGGCGTCACCGAGCGTCGACGGATGAGATCGTGAGTGAGTTCGATGACGGGAGACATGGGCTCGCTTGCCTTACTTGCCGAATCGTTTCTTGAATGCATTGTCCGAGAAGCCAACGGCGACATCGTCACCGTCGACCACCACCGGCCGTTTGATAAGCGCCGGGTATTCCTTAAGCAACAGCGTCCACTCGGGATCCGTGCGCGGATCCTTGCGCTGCGGCAGGAGCGTGCGCCAGGTCGTGGATGCCTTGTTGATCAGCTTCTCCCAACCACCGACTTTCTCCGCCCATGCCTTGAGCGTGGCCGACGGCACGGGATGCGCGCGGTAGTCGACGAACTCGTGGGCCACCTCGAAACGCGTGAGCCAGTTGCGCGCCTTCTTGCACGTATCGCAGGTCGGCAAGCCGTACAGGATGACGGCCATGGTTATTCGCCGCTGCGCAGCAGTTCGTTGATGCCGGTCTTCGAGCGCGTTTTTTCGTCGACCTGCTTGACGATGATCGCCGCGTAGAGACTATGGCTCCCGTCCTTCGCCGGCAGGCTGCCGGCAACGACGACGCTGCCGGCCGGGACGCGGCCGTAGCTGACCTCGCCGGTGGCGCGATTGTAGATGCGGGTGGACTGGCCGAGGAACACGCCCATGCCGATCACCGAACCCTTCTCCACCACCACGCCTTCGACGACTTCGGAGCGCGCGCCGATGAAGCAGTTGTCTTCGATGATCGTGGGATTGGCCTGCAGCGGCTCGAGCACGCCGCCGATGCCAACGCCGCCGCTGAGGTGAACACCGGCGCCGATCTGCGCGCAGGAGCCGACGGTGGCCCAGGTGTCGATCATGCTGCCGGCCCCCACGTAAGCGCCGATGTTGGTGTAGCTGGGCATCAGCACCGCATCCTTCGCGATGTGCGCACCCCGACGGACCAGCGCACCTGGCACGATGCGCGCGCCGAGGCTGGCGTATTCGTGGGCGTCGCCGTCGGCGAAGCGCAGCGGAACCTTGTCGAAGGCGCTCGACGGGCCGCCATCCATGACGCGGTTACCATTCATGCGGAAATACAGGAGCACGGCTTTCTTCAGCCACGCATTGACTGTCCACCCACCCTTGCCATCCGGCTCGGCGACGCGACGCTCGCCGGACTCGAGCAGGTTGAGCACCTGGTCGACCGCGTCACGGAGACCGCCTTCGATTTCGGTCTGGTTGAGGTCGAGACGACGTTCGAAGGCGTCGTCGATAAGGGACTCAAGCGTTTGCATCTGCATTCAAACTGTTCCTGGGGTTTTCGAAACCGATATGACGAAGCAGGCACTCGCGCAGGATCTCACGGCGTGGCGGAGACAGCGGCGCGTTGCTGCGATCGGTAAGTTGGAAGAAATCTTCGACACGCTCACCGAACGTCGCGATACGCGCATCATGCACGCGCACCTCGGCTTCGGCCAGCGCCTGGGCCACGGCGGCCAGCAGTCCGGGCCGGTCGGTACATACCAGCGCAAGCTGTGTGCGTTCGCCGGCATCGACGAACTCGATGCGCGGTGTCATCTGAAAATGGCGAAGGTGCCGCGAAAGACTGCGTTTCGGCGGCCCCTGCCCGGCCGGCTGGTCGAGCGCCCGCAGCATGCGCGAGCGCAGTTCCTCGGCGCGCTGGAGCGACGCAGGGGCCTGCGATTCCGACTCGAGCAACAGGAAGGTATCCAGCGCCTTGCCGGTGCTGGAGACAAGGATGCGGGCCTCGACGACGGAGAAGCGCAGGCGATCGAGCATGGCCGTCACCGTGGCGAACAGGCCATCACGGTCGGGCGTGTAGATAAACAGTTCCGTGCTGCCGCGTACGGAGAACGGATGCACCTCGACCAGCGGTGTCGCGCCACGGGCGCGCAGGATCGCGGCGGTCTGCCACGCGATCTGTTCGGGGCGGTGCCGCAGGAAGCTGAGGTCCGGAAATTCCGCCCACACACCGGCGATGTCGTCTGCCGCCACATGCTCGGCGACCAGCATGCCGAGTGCACGCTCGCGTGTTTCACGCAGGCGCATGCCCGCGTGGGCCGGCGGCGTGAGGTCGCTACGCAGGGCGAAGCGCGTCGACGTGTAGAGATCGGCGAGCAGCCGGTCCTTCCAAGCGTTCCATAGCTTCGGACTCGTACCGATGATGTCGGCGATCGTCAGCAGGTACAGGTGGTCGAGGTGCTCCCAGTCCCCGACCGTCGCACCGAAGCGATGCACGACGTCAGGGTCGGTAATATCCTGGCGCTGCGCTGTCGTACTCATCAACAAATGATGGCGAACCAGCCACGCTACCAGGTCGGTATCTTCCTGCAGCAGGCCAAGACGCGCGCAGAACGCTCGCGCATCTTCTTCGCCCAGCGTCGAGTGATCGCCGCCGCGGCCCTTGGCGATGTCGTGGAACAGGGCCGCCAGGAGCATCAGCTCCGGCTTTTCGACATGCGGCCAGATTTCGCAGGCGATCGGAAAATCGCGGCGCGCCGCGGAATCGGCGAAGCGCGCCACGTTGCGCAACACGCGCAGCGTGTGTTCGTCCACGGTGTACACATGGAAGAGGTCGTACTGCATGCGGCCGACGACCTTGCCGAATGCTGGCAGGATCGCGGCGAGCAGGCCATGCCGGTTCATCCGCCACAGCGCTTCCACGGCGGGCGCGCCTCGCCGGAGCAGCGCCAGGAACGCGCAGAGCACCTGCGGGTCGTCCGCCAGGGATTCGCCGTGGAGGGAAACGGCATGCTGGATGCGCCGCATGGTTTCCGCGGTGAAACCGGTGATGCCCGGCTCGTCGAGCCGTGCGATGAAGATCTCCACCAGCGATGCCGGGCGGCGCACGAACAGCTGCGGGTTGCGCAACGAAATACGCGAACCGTGGCGCACGTAGTCGGTGCCTACCGGCAAGGCCTCGGTCGCGGGATCGAGCATTTCCTCGAAGCGTTCGACCAGTTGGGTGCCGGAGCGCTCGATCTGCGTGGCCGCGCGGTAATAGCCCTGCATGAACTGTTCGACGCCGAGGTTCTTGGCGTGCTCGTCCTCGAAGCCTAGCTGCTTGGCCAGGCCACGCTGGTAATCGAACAGCAGGCGCTCTTCCGCCCTGCCCGCTTCGAGATGGAGCGCATAGCGGTAACGACGCAGGGTCTCCTCGGCGCGAGCGAGCTTGGTGGCCTCGACAGGTTCCAGCAGTCCTTCCGCGACCATATCGTCGAAATCGGGAGCGTCGGCCAGGCGACGACCCAGCCAGCGCAACGCGTCGAGCGTGCGCAGCCCGCCGGGGCCGTCTTTCAAGTTGGGTTCGAGGTTCTGCGCCGTGTCGTCATAGCGCGCGTGACGCGCATCGCGTTCGGCGAGGCGCGCGGCGAGGTACTGGCGCGGGGGCCACAGGGCGGGGTCGTCGAGTATCCCGCGAAGACTCTCGGCCAGGATGGGCCAGCCGGCCAGGCGCCTCGCGTCGAGCAGGCTGGTGAACACGCTGGCATCGCTGGCGGCGAGCTCACGGCACTGTTCGACCGTGCGCACCGCGTGGCCCGGCTTCAGGCCGATATCCCACAGACAGCCGAAGAAGCTTTCCAGTGCGCGGTGCAGGGCGGGCGAGGTCTCGGCCACCAGGGCAAGCAGGTCGACATCGGACGCCGGAAACAGCATGCCGCGGCCGAAGCCACCGACGGCGAACAGGGCACCGGCCGCCATGTCGCCCAGGCAGGCGCCCCAGGCATGGACCACGATGCGGTCGACGATCTCGGACCGGCGACGGGCCAGGGCCGAGGCGTCTTCCCCCTCACGAAAGGCGACGGCGAGCGAGCGATCCACATCGCCAAGCAACTGGCGCAACGAACGCCGCGCCTCGGGCGAGACGCCCGATCGCGGCACGACGGCGGGCAGGCGTGGAAGCGGCGGAAGCGTCACGTCGGAGCCCTCTGCGGTGGTTGGCACATCGAGCGGACGGCGGTCCCGGGAGACTGCCGTCGATGGAGCGTCAGGCAGCGTGGGCGTCCGGCCAGGGCGTGAGGATCTCGAAGCCATCGTCCGTTACGGCAATGGTGTGCTCCCACTGGGCCGACAGCGAGTGATCCTTGGTGACCACCGTCCAGCCATCGGGCAGCGACTTCGTCTGCGGCTTGCCAGCGTTGATCATCGGTTCGATGGTGAAAGTCATGCCCGGCTTGAGCTCGAGGCCCGTGCCGCTGCGGCCGTAATGAAGCACCTGGGGCTCATCGTGATAGACCTTGCCGATCCCGTGCCCGCAGTACTCACGGACCACCGAGAAACCCGCCGCCTCGGCGTGCTTCTGGATGGCGGCGCCCACGTCGCCCAGGGTCGCGCCCGGCTTCACGGCGCGGATGCCCTGCATCATCGCCTCGAACGTAGTGTCGACCAGACGCTTGGCGAGGACACTCGGGGTGCCGACGAAATACATGCGACTGGTGTCGCCGTGCCAGCCGTCCTTGATCACGGTGACATCGATATTGACGATATCGCCGTCCTTCAGGACCTTGGTTACGTTCGGAATACCGTGGCAGATCACGTGGTTGACCGAGGTACACACGGTCTTGGGGAAACCCCGGTAGCCCACATTGGCCGGAATAGCCTTCTGCACGTTCACGATGTGGTCGTGGGCGAGACGGTCCAGCTCCTCGGTGCTGACACCGGGCTTGACGTGGGGCACGAGCATCGCCAGCACCTCGGCGGCCAGGCGACCGGCCTCGCGCATGTGCTGGATCTCTTCGGGGGTCTTCGGTACGACGGCCATGACGGTTCTCTCTTTTCCTTTGCCCTCAGGGGATTGGGCCTGCCACACGAGGTGGCGGCGCCCCTGCCGGAAATCCAGCCTCGGCTTGCGGCCGAGCGGGTCCGGAGGCTACAATTAGCGAGTTTTGCTGTCCGGCGAAGCCACTTTGAGGTGGCCACGGCGGCGATACGAAGCGCGATTGTAACCGTATGAAGCCACTATTGGCCCCACGAAAGCATCGCTTTTAACGCCACACACGCATCGGCACCGCCTTCGGGGTGCCTGGCCCGACAGGGCCGGGTCGAAGCCGGGGATGCGTGGAGGTCCCAACCCCCACAGAACCGCTCGATGCGGTTCGCCCAGGAGTTATTCCATGGCACAAGTCACCATGCGCGAAATGCTGGAAGCCGGCGTCCATTTCGGTCACCAGACCCGTTACTGGAACCCCAAGATGGCTCCGTACATCTTCGGCGCCCGCGGCAAGATCCACATCATCAACCTCGAGAAGACCCTTCCGCTCTTCACCGACGCGATGAACTTCCTCTCGGGCCTGGCCCAGAAGGGCGGCACCGTTCTCTTCGTCGGCACCAAGCGCTCCGCCCGTGAGTCGCTGGCCGAAGAAGCCGCGCGCGCCGGCCAGCCGTTCGTCACCGCCCGTTGGCTCGGTGGCATGCTGACCAACTTCCGCACGGTCAAGCAGTCGGTCGCCCGCCTGAAGGAACTCGAAGCCGCCGAAACCGACGGTTCGTTCGAGAAGCTGGTCAAGCACGAAGTGCTGGCCCGTCGCCGTGAGCGCGACAAGCTGCAGAACTCGCTGGGCGGCATCAAGGACATGAATCGTCTGCCGGACGCCCTGTTCATCGTCGACATCGGTCACGAAGACATCGCCGTCCAGKAAGCCCGCAAGCTCGGCATCCCGGTCGTCGCCGTCGTCGATACCAACTACGACCCGGCCCTCGTCGACTACGCCATCCCGGGTAACGACGACGCCATCCGCGCCATCCAGCTGTACGCCCGCGCCGCTGCCGACTCGATCCTCGAAGGCAAGGCCGCTTCGCCGAACGCCGCTCGTGGCGACGCCAACGAGTTCGTCGAACTCGACGAAGAAGGCAACCCGGTCGCCAAGGACAGCGCCCCGCGCGGCGATCGTCGTGGTGCCCCGGACAAGAAGGGTGCTCCGCGTCGTGAAGGTGGCCGTGACGGCGGCCGCGACGGTGGTCGTGGCCGCGCGTAAGCGCCCCACCCTGTCGAGCTCTTCCGTTTCATCCGGCGCCGCGGCATGACCGCCGCGGCGCCCATCAAAACTTTGAGGAACTACCATGGCTGAGATTTCCGCCAAGCTCGTCAATGAACTGCGTCAGCGTTCTGGCGTCGGCATGATGGAGTGCAAGAAGGCGCTCGTCGAAAACAATGGCGACATCGAAGTGGCGATGGAATGGCTGCGCAAGAACGGCATGGCCAAGGCTGACAAGAAAGCCGATCGTGTCGCTGCCGAGGGCCTGATCGCCGTCGCGCAGAAGGCCGGCGTTGCCGCCCTGGTCGAAGTCAACAGCGAAACCGACTTCTCCTCGCGCAACGAGCAGTTCATCCAGTTCACCAAGGACGTCGCCAACGTCGCCCTCGATGCCGGCATCAACGACATCGAGGCGCTCAAGGCGGCCAAGCTCGGCGAAAACACCGTCGAAGAAGGCGCCAAGACGCTCACCCTCACCATCGGTGAGAAGTTCGACGTCCGTCGCATGGCCAAGGTCGAGAGCGAAGGCACCATCGGCGCCTACTCGCACAGCGGCCGCATCGGCGTGCTGGTGGCCCTCAAGGGCGGCTCGGAAGAGCTGGCCAAGGGCATCGCCATGCACGTTGCCGCGATGAACCCGAAGTTCATCAAGGTCGACGACGTCCCGGCCGATTTCCTCGCGAAAGAGAAGGAAATCGAGCTCTCCAAGATGACCGACAAGGACAAGGCCAAGCCGGCCGACATCCTCGACAAGATCATCTCGGGCAAGGTCAACAAGATCCTCGCCGAAGTCACGCTCGTCGGCCAGCCGTACGTGCTGGACGGTGACATCACCGTCGCCGAGGCCCTGAAGAAGGGCGGCGCCGAGATCGTCTCGGTGCAGCGCCTGGCCGTCGGCGAAGGCATCGAGAAGGTCGTCGACGACTTCGCCGCCGAAGTCATGAAGCAGGCCGGTCTGGCGTAAGCCTTTCCTCCTGGCAGTAACCGAAAGAGCCGCGAGAGATCGCGGCTCTTTTTTTGCCTGCGGGAGCTCCCTGGCCACTGTGGGAGCCGCTTCAGCGGCGATAGGCCTAAGGCATCACCGCTCCGTTGGCTTTTCGCCGCTGAAGCGGCTCCCACATTTGTTAAACTAAGCCCGTTTTGCCCCACACAAACTGGAGATTCCCCATGAGCACCCCGCTGAAGAACCGCCGCATCCTGCTCAAGCTCTCCGGTGAAGCCCTGATGGGAGCAGAGGATTACGGCATCGATCCCAAGGTGATCGGTGGGTTGGCCAAGGAAATCCTAGAAGTCCGCGACGCTGGCGCGCAGATCGGCGTCGTCATCGGGGGTGGCAACATCTTCCGTGGCGCGGGCCTCGCCGCCGCCGGCATGGATCGCGTCACCGGCGACCACATGGGCATGCTCGCCACCGTCATGAACGCCCTGGCGATGCAGGACGCCATCGAGAAGCTCGGCGGCGAAGCGCGCACGATGAGCGCCATCAAGATCAACGAGGTCTGCGAGGACTTCATCCGCCGCCGCGCCATCCGCCACCTCGAGAAGGGCCGCGTCACCCTGTTCGCCGCCGGCATCGGCAACCCGTTCTTCACCACCGATTCCGCCGCCGCGCTGCGCGCCGTGGAAGTCGGCGCCGACTTGCTCCTGAAGGCCACCAAGGTGGACGGCATTTACTCGGCCGATCCAAAGCGTGACGCGACCGCCACGCGCTACGACCACCTCACCTACAACCAGGTGATCGAGCGCCGTCTCGAAGTGATGGATACCGCCGCGATCGCCCTGTGCCGCGAAAACAAGCTGCCGCTGCGTATCTACGACATGACCCAGCCGGGCAACCTCATGCGGATCATGAAGGGCGAGCCGGTCGGTACCCTGGTCGACGCCGGCTGACGAGCTGTCCGGCCGGGATCCCCTGGATTGCCGGCCCCTGCCTTGGCGCGCTGCGACAAGGCCGTACGCGCACGCACTGCTATACTCGCCTGCTGACCCGTTCGACCGGAAACGAGCCCATGATCAACGACATCAAGAAAGATGCTGAGACCCGTATGGGCAAGAGCATCGACTCCCTCAAGCACGACCTGAAAACGATTCGCACCGGCCGCGCGAATCCGTCCATCCTCGACAACATCGTCGTGCCCTATTACGGCACGCCGACGCCGCTGGCCCAGGTGGCCAACGTCTCCACGCCGGATGCCCGCTCGCTGTCCGTCAAGCCGTTCGACAAGGCCATGGTCGGTCCGATCGAGAAGGCCATCATGGCCTCCGATCTCGGCATCACGCCGACCACGATGGGCATGGACATCCGCCTCAACTTCCCGCCGCCGACCGAGGAGCGCCGCAAGGAGCTCGCCAAGAGCGTGTCGAAGGAAGGCGAGGCCGCCAAGATCGCCATCCGCAACGTCCGTCGTGACGCCGTCCAGCACGTGGCCAAGCTGCTCAAGGACAAGGCCATCACGGAAGACGACCAGAAGCGCGCCGACGGCGACATCCAGACCCTCACGGACAAGTTCGTGAAGGAAGTGGACGACGTGGTCAAGGAAAAGGAAAAGGAGCTGATGGCGCTCTGACGCGCCATCGGATCAGGGCCCCCATGGCAGCCAAACCCGACGCACGGGTTCCCCGCCACCTGGCTATCGTCATGGACGGCAACGGCCGCTGGGCGAAACAGCGCCTGCGGCCGCGCACCTTCGGCCATCACGCCGGCCAGAAGGCGGTCAAGGAAGCCGTGGAGTTCTGCCTGCGCCGGGGCATCGGGTCGCTGACGCTGTTCGCCTTTTCCAGCGAAAACTGGAAACGCCCCGCAACCGAGGTCTCGGCCCTGATGGAGTTGTTCCTCAAGGCGCTGGACAAGGAAGTGGACGAACTGCACGGCAACGGGGTGCGCATCCGTTTCGTTGGCGACCTCGACGCGTTCGCGCCCGAACTGCGCGCGCGCATGCTCGGGGCGATGGGCCGTACGGCCGGCAACACGGCGTTGAACATGAACGTGGCCGTGAACTACGGCGGCCGCTGGGACATCGCCAACGCCGCGCGCCTGGCCATCGAAGCCATCGCCCGGGGCGAATTCGCTGCGACCGAGCTCGACGAGGCCCGTCTCCAGCATTACACCTGTCTCGCCGACCAACCGCCGCTGGACCTGTTCATCCGCACCGGCGGCGAACATCGGGTCAGCAACTTCCTGCTCTGGCAGCTTGCCTATGCCGAGCTCTATTTCACCGACACCCTGTGGCCCGACGTCGACCAGGCCTGCCTCGCCGAGGCCCTCGACGACTATGCCCGCCGCGAGCGCCGTTATGGCCGCACCGGTGAGCAGGTAGCCACGGGTTAACGCCGGAAACTCATGCTCAAGCAACGCATCCTCACCGCCGCCGCACTGATCCCGGTCGTCCTGGCGCTGATCCTCCTGCCCCCCACCGGCATCTTCGCCGCGGTCGTCGCCCTCGTCTTCGTGGGTGCGGCATGGGAGTGGAGCCAGCTCGCCGGTAGCCGTACCGCTGTCGGGCGCGGCATTGTCGCCGCCGTTGCCGCCGCCATGCTGCTCGCCCTGCTCCTCGTCTGGACGCCGGGGCTCCTGACGGCGCTGACCCTTGCCGGCGTGGCCTGGTGGATTGGGTGCTGCTTCTGGTTGCGCCACTTCACGTTTGCGGCGGCACCCAATGCCGAGAACCGCATGTTGAAGCTGGGCGTGGGCGTGCTGGTCATCGTGCCGACCCTGGCCGCCGCCATGACGTTGCATACCAGCGACCACGGCCACTGGTGGACCCTGCTCGGCCTGGTCATCGTGTGGTTCGCCGACACCGGCGCGTATTTCAGTGGTCGCTACTTCGGCCGCCGCAAGCTCGCGCCGCGCATCAGCCCGGGAAAGACCTGGGCGGGCGTCTACGGCGCCATCGTCGCCGGTTCCTTCATCACCGTGCTCGGCGGCTACCTGATCGGCGTGCGCGAGACCTCCCAGCTGATCGGGCTTGGTGTGCTCGGCGTGATCACCGTGGGTTTCGCCGTGGTCGGCGATCTGTTCGAGAGCCTGATGAAGCGCCATGCATCCGTGAAAGACTCCGGCAGCCTGTTCCCCGGCCACGGTGGCCTGCTCGACCGCCTCGACAGCGTCTTTGCCGCCCTGCCCATCTTCGCGGCTGGCAAACTGCTGCTGGGCCTTTAACGCCATGGCCATCCGCCAGGTCGCCGTGCTCGGCGCCACCGGTTCCATCGGTGGCAGCACGCTCGATGTGATCGCGCGCCATCCCGACCGTTTCCGCGCCAGCGTGCTCGTCGCCAATCGCAGCAGCGAAGCGCTGGCTGCGCTGTGCGAGCGCTTCCGGCCCGACCTGGCGATCATCGCCGACCCCGGCATGGAGGGCGACCTCGCCCGTCGTCTCGCCGCGGCCGGCGTGCGCTGCGAGGTAGCTTCCGGTGCCGACGCCGTCACCGCTGCGGCGGCCGGCCCGCTCTGCGACACCGTGGTCGCCGCCATCGTCGGCGCTGTCGGGCTCGACTCCACCTTCGCGGCCGCGCGCGCCGGCAAGCGCCTGCTGCTGGCCAACAAAGAATCCATCGTCATGGGCGGCGCCCTGTTGCTCGAGGCCCTGCGCCTGGGCGGCGGCGACCTCATCCCGGTCGATTCCGAACACAACGCGATCTTCCAGTGCCTGCCCGGCGGACGCCCGGAACTCGCCCGCGCAGGCGTCCGGCGCCTTGTACTGACCGCCTCCGGCGGCCCGTTCCGCGGCCGCACCCGGGCCGATCTCGGCGCCATCACCCCCGACGAGGCCTGCGCCCACCCCAAATGGTCGATGGGCCGGAAGATCTCGGTCGATTCGGCCACGTTGATGAACAAAGGCCTCGAGGTTATCGAGGCCCACCACCTGTTCGCCGCGCCGGTCGACCGGATCGAGGTCGTAGTCCACCCACAGAGCCTGGTCCATTCGATGGTCGACTACGTCGACGGCTCCATGCTGGCCCAACTGGGCAACCCGGACATGCGGACGGCGATCTCCTGCGCCCTGGCCTGGCCTGAGCGCATCGAGGCCGGCGTCGCGCCGCTCGACCTGGCCGCCCATGCCCGCCTCGACTTCGAGAAGCCCGACCTGGATACCTTTCGCTGTCTCGCACTGGCCTTCCAGGCGCTGCGCGCGGGCGGCGATGCCACGACGATCCTGAACGCCGCCAACGAGATCGCCGTTGAAGCGTTCCTTGCCGGGACCCTGCCCTTCCTGGGCATTGCCGAGCTCGTCGAACGCGTTCTTGAGGAACTGCCGGCCGAACCCGTGGTCGATGTCCAGACCCTTGTGGAACGAGACGCCGCCGCCCGGCGGTCGGCGCGGAACGTGCTGCACCGCGCTTACTGCTAAACTCGCTCTACCCAACGACTTTTTTTCGAGACCCTCCCTCTCCGATGAGCCCCTTCCTAGGTTCCGTGTTCTGGCTGCTGGTCACGCTTGGCGTGCTGGTGACCTTCCACGAATTCGGCCATTACTGGGTCGCGCGCCGCTGCGGCGTGCGCGTACTCCGTTTCTCGGTCGGCTTTGGCCGTCCGCTGTGGCGGCGCGTCGCCAAGGACGGCACCGAATACCAGATCGCGGCCATTCCACTCGGCGGCTACGTGAAGATGCTCGACGCCCGCGAAGGCGACGTCGATCCTTCCGAGCGCGGCCAGGAGTTCACCGGCAAGTCGGTCTGGAAGCGCATCGCGATCGTGGCCGCGGGTCCGGCGTTCAACCTCATCTTCACCATCGCGGCGTTCTGGGCGATGTACATGATCGGCCGCCCCGACGTGGCGCCGATCGTCCAGGCCGTACCGGGCAGCCTCGCCGCCGGGGCAGGTATTCATGCGGGCGATCGCCTGATCACGATGAACGGTGAGCCGGTCGAGACCTTCAGCGATGCTTTCGACGTGCTGGCCAACGGCATGCTGGGAAGCGAGCCCATGCCGGTGCGCGTCAAAGGCAGCGACGGCACCGAGCGAGACCTCGTCCTGCCGCTGCAGAAACTGTCGTCCGACGGGGACATCTCCAAGAAGCTCGTCGAGTTCGGCCTGACCCCGCAGAGCAGCCCGTTCATCGGCGAAGTGGTGAAGGGAGATCCCGCGTCCCTCGCCGGCATTCGCACGGGTGACAAGCTGGTCAGCGTCAACGGCAAGCCTGTCGCCGACTTCGACGCGTTCACCAAGCTGGTCCCGGAGCTGGCGGCGGTTTCGCCGAAGCTTGCCGTGACGATCGAGCGTGATGGCAGCCCGCGAACCTTCGACATGACCGCCCGCCTGAAGTCCGAGCAGGGCCAGCCACCCCGCTGGATGATTGGTGTTGCCGCGCGCCCTGCGGAGACGGCCATCCTGCGCTACGGCCCGGTCCGCGCGTTCACCGAGTCGCTCAACGCCACATGGACGGGCGCGCAGAACACCTTCAACCTGATCGGCAAGATGCTCTCCGGCCAGGCGTCGACCAAGAATCTTTCAGGTGTCATCGGCATCGCCCAGGTCGCGAATTATTCGGCCAACCACGGCCTGGGGTGGTTCCTCAACTTCCTCGGCCTGGTCTCCCTGAGCCTGGCGATTCTTAACCTGTTGCCCATCCCGGTCTTGGACGGTGGACACCTGCTGTATTACCTTATCGAGTTGGTCAAAGGCAGCCCGGTCAGCGAACGCACCATGATCGCCGGCCAGTACGTCGGGCTCGCCTTGCTGTTCACGCTGATGGGGCTGGCGTTTTTCAACGACATCCAGCGAATGATCGTCTCGTGACGAGGCATCCGTATTACC
This sequence comes from Luteibacter sp. P1_D3, assembly GCF_056406135.1. Taxonomy (NCBI): domain Bacteria; kingdom Pseudomonadati; phylum Pseudomonadota; class Gammaproteobacteria; order Lysobacterales; family Rhodanobacteraceae; genus Luteibacter; species Luteibacter sp. P1_D3. The sequence continues at coordinate 336,769 of NZ_JBFUAT010000001.1, forward strand.
CCGGTCCTGGGCGCTTGCGCGTCCATGGCCAGACGACGCCGGGCATGAGCCCTGCGCGTGCTCCTATTCGGTCGCCGGCCTCGTCCGCCGGCTTCTGGTCTTAACTCAACGGAATCGACGATGAAGCGTATCGCCGCCCTGATCCTGCTCGCCTCCCTGTCTGCCAATGCGCTTGCTTTTGAGCCGTTCGTCGTCTCCGATATCCGTATCGACGGTCTCACCCGCATTGCCCAGGGCACGGTGCTGAGCTATCTGCCGATCGAGAAGGGCGAGTCCTTGACCGACGAGAAAGCTCAGGCCGCGATTCGCGCCCTGTACCAGACCAAGTTCTTCAGCGACGTGGAAATTGAACGCCAGGGCGACATCCTGGTGATCAAGGTCACCGAGCGTCCGGCCATCGCCAAGCTCACGCTGCGCGGCAACAAGGACATCAAGGAAGACGACCTGCGCAAGGGCCTCAAGGAGATCGGCCTGTCCGAGGGTGAAACCTTCGACCGCCTGTCCCTCGATCGCGTCCAGCAGGAACTCATCCGCCAGTACTACAACCGCGGCAAGTACAACGTGTCGGTGATCCCGCACGTGACGCCGCTCGATCGCAATCGCGTGGCGATCGACATCGAGATCCGCGAAGGCAAGGCGGCGAAGATCAAGGAGATCAACGTCGTTGGCAACAAGGCCTTCACCGACAAGGCGATCCGCGACGGTTTCGAGTCGAACACGTCCAACTGGCTGTCCTGGTATTCCAAGGACGATCAGTACTCCCGCGAAAAGCTCTCCGGCGATCTGGAAAAGCTCAGCAACTACTACATGAACCGTGGCTACGCCGACTTCGGCGTCGATTCCACGCAGGTCGCGATCAGCCCGGACAAGCGTGCGATGTACATCGACGCCAGCGTGAAGGAAGGCGAGGTCTACACCGTCTCCGACGTCCACCTGCTCGGCGAACTGATCCTCCCGGAAGACACCCTGCGCAAGCTGGTGTACATCCACAAGGGCGACACCTTCAATCGTGCGGCGATCGAAGCCAGCACCGATGCGATCAAAGCCATCCTCGCCAACATCGGCTACGCCTTCGCCAAGGTGACGCCGGTGCCGAAGCTGGACAAGGACAAGCGCACCGCCGACCTCACGCTCTTCATCGAGCCAGGCAAGCGCGTGTACGTGCGCCGCGTGGTCTTCCAGGGCAACACCCGCACGGAAGACGAGGTCCTGCGCCGCGAAATGCGTCAGCTCGAAGGCGCCTGGTACTCGCAGGGCGCGATCGACCGCTCGAAGACCCGTCTGCAGCGCCTCGGTTACTTCAAGACCGTCGACATCGACAAGGCCCTCGTACCGGGTACGGTCGACCAGGTCGACCTGACCGCGAAGGTGGAGGAACAGTCCGCCGGCTCGCTGATGTTCGGCGTGGGTTACTCGCAGTACTCGGGCATCATCCTGTCGGCTTCGGTCTCGCAGAACAATTTCCTGGGTACGGGTGACCGCTTCTCCATCGGCGCGGAAACCAGCACGTACTACAAGCGCATCAACGCGAGCTACACCAATCCGTACCTCACCGATTCGGGTGTGCAGATCGGTTACAACGTCGGCTACAGCAAGCTCGATTACGGCGACACCGACCTCGCGAACTACACGTACAGCACCAAGTCGTTCCAGACGACGCTGTCCTTCCCGATCTCCGACTTCGATTCACTGACCACCAGCCTCGGTGTCAGCTCGAACCTGATCAACACGTCCACGTATACCCCGGGCCAGCTGGTGGCCTACCAGCAGGCCGTCGGTAACAAGACCATCCACTCGTGGACGTCGAGCCTTGGCTTTACGCACGATACGCGTAACAGCTACTGGGCCCCGACCCGCGGTGGTCAGTTGACGCTCTCGGTCGATGGCGCCCTGCCCGGTTCCACCGTGCAGTACTACAAGATCTTCGGCGAAGCCAACCACTACTGGCCGATCGGCAAGGGCTTCGTGCTCTATCTCGACGGACAGGTCGGCTACGGCAAGACCTACGGCCAGAGCTACGACAACGACGGTTTCGCCTACAACCCGAACGATCCGACCAACCCGATCAAGATCTACTCCAAGGGTGACAAGGTGGCGTTCCCGTTCTGGGAGAACTACTACGCCGGCGGCGTGCGTGACGTCCGTGGCTTCCAGGACAACACCCTGGGTCCCCGTCTCTGCGACGGCCTCAGCACGAACCCGGGTGGCAAGCCCGACAGCCACGGCAATTGCACGGGCGGCTACTACAGCTACGGCCAGCCGGTCGGTGGCGCCTTCAAGACGCTCGGCACGGCGCAGATGTTCCTGCCGCTGCCCTTCCTGAAGGACATCAACACCGCTCGTGTGTCCTGGTTCGTCGACGTCGGTAACGTCTACTCGTCGTACTCGACGTTCAAGGCCAGCGACCTGCGCGCCTCGACGGGTCTGTCGCTGCAGTGGCAGGCGCCGATCGGCCCGCTGATCATCAACTTCGCGGTGCCGTTCCGTAAGCAGTCCGATGACGGCCGCTTCGTCGAGCGTATCCAGTTCACCTTCGGCAGCCAGCTCTAAGGCTGACAAGTCGCTAGAATCGAGGGGTGGTGCGGCTCCGGCCCACCACCCCTTTTTTATGGAGTGCCTCGTGAGCGGAAATCCGCAATACACCCTGGCCGAGCTGGCTGAACGATTCGGCCTCGAGGCCCATGGCGATCCTGCCACGGTCGTGGATGGCGTCGGCACCCTGTCGGCGGCGACCGCCTCCCAGTTCACCTTCCTGTCGAATCCGAAGTACACCTCGCAACTGGCCGAATCGCAGGCCGGCATCGTCGTGCTGACCGCCGAGGCACTGGCCCTGCGCAAGGGCGCGGCCCTGGTGGCCAAGGATCCCTACGTCGCCTACGCGAAGATCGCGGCGCTGTTCGAACGGGTCGCCGCGGCACCGAGGGGCATCCACGCGAGCGCCGTGGTTTCACCGTCCGCCCGCGTGCATCCCACCGCCAGCGTCGGTCCATGTTGCGTCGTGGACGAGGGTGCCGTGATCGAGGAAGGCGCCATCCTCGGACCGCATTGCGCCATCGGCCCGGGCTGCGTGGTCGGTGCCAACTCGCGACTGGTTGGCCGGGTGACCCTGGTCATCCGCGTGACGCTGGGTAAGCGCGTGCTCGTGCATCCCGGCGCAGTCATCGGCTCCGATGGCTTCGGCCTCGCCTTCGACCGCGATCATTGGGTGAAACTTCCGCAACTGGGCGGCGTGCGCATCGGCGACGACTGCGAGATCGGCGCCAACACCACCATCGACCGCGGTGCGCTCGACGATACCGTGCTCGAGGACGATGTCCGCCTCGACAACCAGATCCAGATCGCGCACAACGTGCATATCGGCGCCCACACGGCGATGGCCGGCTGCTCCGCCGTCGCTGGCAGCGCAAAAATCGGGCGTTACTGCCTCATCGGTGGCAACGCGGGCGTCCTCGGCCACCTCGAACTGGCCGACCGGGTTACCATCACGGCGAAAAGCCTGGTCACCGCATCGATCAGGGAACCGGGCGAATACTCGTCCGGCACACCGTTGCAGGACAACCGCCAGTGGCGGCGCAATGCAGCGCGCTTCAAGCATCTCGACGAGTACGCGCGCCGTCTGTCGGCGCTGGAAAAGGAAAAAGGGCAATGACCGATTCGAACGCTGCCGTGAAGCTTCCGGTGGATGTGGAGCATATCCAGCGGCTGCTGCCGCACCGCTATCCGTTCCTCCTGGTGGACCGGGTGATCGAGCTCGATCCGGGCAAGAGCATCGCAGCGATCAAGAACGTCACGATCAACGAGCCGTTCTTCCAGGGACACTTTCCCGGGCATCCGGTCATGCCGGGCGTGCTGATCGTCGAGGCCATGGCGCAAACCGCCGGCCTGCTCACCCAGCTGACCAGCCAGATCGAAGGCCAGGGCGGCAGCCCGCTCTTCTACCTGGTGAAGGTGGACAACGCCCGCTTCTCGTCCGTCGTCGCTCCGGGCGACCAGCTGCGCCTCGAGGTGTCGCTCAAGCGGCTCCTTCGTGGCATGGGCCTGTTCGAAGCCCGGGCGCTGGTAGACGGCAAGCCCGTCGCATCCTGCGAGCTGATGTGCGCCGCGAGGAACGATAAATGATCCATGCCACCGCGCAGATCGATCCGTCCGCGCGCATAGCTGACAACGTCAGCATCGGCGCGTTCAGCGTCATCGGTGCTGACGTCGTCATCGGCGAGGGCACGACCGTCGGTCCGCACGTGGTGATCGAAGGGCCGACGACCATCGGCCGCGACAATCGCATCTCGCAGTTCGCGTCCATTGGCGGTCCGCCGCAGGACAAGAAGTGGCAGGGTGAACGCACCGAAGTCGTCATCGGCGACCGCAACCTGATCCGCGAATTCGTCACGATCAACCGCGGAACGGGTGATGGCGGCGGCGTGACACGCATCGGCAACGACAACTGGCTGCTCGCTTACGTGCACATCGCGCACGACTGCCAGGTCGGCAACAACGTGGTGTTTTCCAACTACTCCGCCCTTGCCGGGCATGCCGAGATCGGCGACTGGACGATCATGTCCGGTTATTCCGGCGTGCATCAGTTCTGCAAGGTCGGCGCCCACGCCTTCATCGGCATGGGCTGCCTGGTCGGCTCGGACGTACCGCCTTTCGTGATGATGGCCAACGAGACCCGTGGCCGTCCGCGCGGGATCAACAGCGAAGGCCTGAAGCGACGTGGCTTCGACACCGCGCGCATCGCCGCCATCAAGAAGGCCTACCGCACGCTGTACATGGCCGGCCTGCCGCTGGCCGAGGCGCGTGAACAGCTCCAGGCCCAGGCGGAAACCAGCGAGGACGTGCGCCAGATGCTCGAGTTCCTCGATCGCAGCGAGCGCGCGCTCGCCCGCTGACATCATGCCGCCGACGATGCCCTCCCCTGGCCTGCCGACCATTGCCCTGATTGCCGGGGAAGATTCCGGCGACCAGCTCGGCGCGGACCTCATCGACGCCTTGCGCGCACGCTATCCGGCGGCGCGCTTCATCGGCATCGGCGGCCCTCGCATGACGGCGCGGGGCTTCGAGTCCTGGTTCGATATCCGCGAACTGTCGGTCATGGGATTTGCCGAGGTGGTCAGTCACCTGCCGCGCCTGCTGCGCCTGCGCAAGGCGCTGCTCCGCAAGCTGTTGGCCGCGCGTCCCGACATCACCGTCGGCATCGACGCTCCCGATTTCAACCTCGGTGTGGAGCGCAAGCTCAAAGCCGCCGGGATGCGCACGGTCCACTACGTCAGCCCCTCCGTCTGGGCATGGCGCGAGAAACGCGCGGAGAAAATCGGCAGATCGGCCGACCGCGTGCTCTGCCTGTTCCCGATGGAGCCGCCGATCTACGCGAAGCACGGCGTCGACGCACGTTTCGTCGGCCATCCGCTTGCCGACCGTTTCCCGATGGTTTCCGACCGCGCCGCACCGCGCGACGCACTCGGCCTGCCACACGATGCACCTGTCCTGGCCGTGCTACCCGGTAGTCGGCCGAGCGAGATCGACCGGATCGGAGCGATCTTCATCGCCGCGGCGAAGCGTGTCGGCGCCACCATGCCCGACCTGCGCATCGTCGTTCCCGCAGCGAACGAACGTGTCCATGCCCGGCTCAAAACGTTGCTCGCGGACTTTCCCGGCACGCCGCCCCTGCTGACGGACGGCCAAGCCCACGAGGCCATGCTCGCGGCCGATGTGGTCTTGCTGGCCTCCGGCACGGCCACGCTCGAGGCCATGCTTGCCAAGCGGCCGATGGTCGTGGGCTACCGCGTCTCACCGACCAGCTACCGCATCGCCAAAGCGCTGCGCATGCTCAAGACCGATGTCTACAGCCTGCCGAACATCCTCGCTCGCGCCTGTGGCCTGGGTCGCCGGCTGCTCGTACCCGAATTCATGCAGGACGACTGCACGGCGGAGAACCTGGCCGACGCTACCCTCGCCCTGCTCGGCGACAGCGAGCGTCGTGGCGCCGTCGTCGCCGCGTTCGAATACCTCCACCAGGAGCTGCGTGGCGGCCTGGACGGTCGCGCGGCGGATCACGCAGCCGATGCCATCGCCGAGCTGATCGCGGAGCCCGCCTTGCCGGGCGGCGGCCGCCAGGCCTAGGCTGCGTCCATGCCCCGCAAGCGCAACGTCAGCAGCCAGCTCAGCCGCGACCTCATCATCGCCGGTGTGGACGAGGCGGGCCGTGGCCCCCTCGCCGGACCCGTGGTCGTCGCCGCGGTCATCCTCGACCCGGCCCGGCCGATCCGCGGCCTCAACGACTCGAAGCAACTTGCCGAGGACGTTCGCGAGAAGCTTTATGGCCGCATCGTCGAGCGTGCGCTCGCCTGGACCGTGGTCTTCGTGGAGCGCGAGGAGATCGACYGGATAAACATCTTCCAGGCGACCATGATCGGCATGACCCGGTCCCTGATGGGGCTGTCGCTTGCGCCGCAGATCGCCCTGATCGACGGAAACCGCCTGCCCCGTACCCTGCCCTGCGAGGCGCGCGCCATCATTGGCGGCGACGCGACGGAGCCGGCGATCAGCGCTGCCTCCATCCTGGCCAAGGTCAGCCGCGACCGGCACATGCATAGCCTCGATGCCGAGCATCCGGGGTATGGCTTCGCCAGGCATAAAGGCTATGGCGTGCCCGAACACCTGGATGCGCTGGGCCGCCTCGGCCCTTGCGCGGCGCACCGGCGCAGCTTTGCCCCGGTCAAGCGCTGGTTCGAGCCCGAGATCGAACCCATCGGCGACCTGTTCGCCACCGCCGTCTGAACCCCGGGGCGAATTCGCCCTAAAGTCGGAATTGATCCTGCCGATACGAAGGTTACGCGCCCTCACCAAGTGCGAGCCTTTCCCTATCGATGACAGGTAACACCCATGAAGAAGATCGCCATCGCCGCCGCGCTGTTCCTGGCCGCTCCGTTGTCCGCCCACGCCGCCTGTGCCGCCAAGGATTTCACCATCGACGGCTTCGCCGTGAAGGTGCAGCAGGGTTCGGGCCAGCCGCGCTTCAGCATGAAGGGCAACCTGGTCAACAAGTGCCCCGAAGCCGCCGCTGCACAGATCCGTATCGACGCGAAGGATTCGACCGGTAAGGTCATCGCCAGCAAGCAGGGCTGGCCGGCCGGCACCTCCAACATCGAGCCGGGCAAGAGCGTCGATTTCGACCTCGGCCGTCTCTTCCGCTACTCGGCGGACATGTCGGACTACACCGTGGTCGTGACGGACGTGAAAGCCTGGTAAGACCCTCGCGGTAGCTACGCTACCGCGATGTCTCGTCGGCTCAGATCACAGTCCACGAAACCCGCTCGCCGGGGGCAAAAGCCTCCGCGCGAGACGGTAGCCACACGAGGGCATGGGCCGACGCCAGGTTGCTCAGCATGTGCGAGTCCTGATGGGGCAGCGCCTCCAGCATGACCATGCCATCCTCGTTGCGCAGCCGCATGCGGACCAGCCGGTCACGCTCCGGATCCGCATCGACGGGGGCGCTCAGGATCCCGCGACGCCATTTCGGCTGATCAACGGCCTCCCCCTCCAGGCGACCGAGCACGGCTCGCGCATGGACGGCCAGACAGACCAGCACGGCCGCCGGATTGCCCGGCATACCGAGCAATACCTTGCCCTCGCGCATGCCGAACCACAGCGGCTTGCCGGGCTTCTGCGCGACTTTCCAGAACACCTTGCGCACGCCGAGACGATCGGCGACCAATGGCACGAAATCGCGGTCGCCCACGGATACGCCGCCACTGGTCACGATGAGGTCGGCGCTGTCCAGTGCGGCGCTCAGCGCTTCCTCGAGTGCACTCTCGTCGTCGCGGACATAGGCCACGACCGGTTCGCCATAGCCGTGCTCGACGAACCACGAACGCAGGAGCGGGCCGTTGGCGTCGTAGACCATGCCCGGCGCCAGGGGCTCACCCGCACGCACCACTTCATCGCCCGTGACGAGCACGGCGACACGGGGCCGGCGGTAGACCTCGACGCTGTCGATGCCCGCCATGGCCAAGGCGGCGACCAGACCGGCCGTCACCCGCTGGCCGGCGCTCGCAATGATGCTGCCGGACGCGAGCTCCTCGCCTTCGTAACGTATGGCTTCACCCACGCGTACCGCCTCGGTCAGGACGATGCCGGTTCCCGTGCGTTCGACGATTTCCTGGCGTGCCACGGCATCCGCGCCGTCGGGAACCACGCCGCCGGTCAGGATGCGAACCGCCTGCCCCGGACCGACGACGACGCCCGACGGTTCGCCGGCGGCAGCCGTACCGACCAGCGATCGCGGGGCCTGCCCATCGGCGGCAAGAACGGCATACCCGTCGACCGCACTCTGGGTGAACCGAGGCAACGCGATGCGCGCCGCGGCCGCTTCGGCCAGCACGGCACCGAGGGCGAGTTCCACCGGCAGGCGATGCGTCGGCAGACGGCCGACCCACTGGCGATAGAGTTCAAAGGTCTGCTCGATCGGCAGCAGGGCCATATCAGTGCGCCTCGCCGTAACCGCCGGGATGCTGTCCACCGGGCCGTCCGGTTTCCAGCAGATGGATCAGTCCCGGCAAGGTCGCAGCCAGCGACTCGCTGGCGCCGCCCCGGCTTCCGGGGAATGTGAGGATCAAGCTGTCGCGAACGTAGCCGGCGACACCGCGTGAGAGCATGGCGAACGGCATGCGTTGCTGCCCGAAGGCACGCGCCGTTTCCATGATCCCCGGGATCTCGACGTCGAGCATCGGGCCGACGGTATCGACGGTGATGTCGTGAGGACCCAGGCCGGTGCCTCCCACGGTGATGATCATGGCGGTGTCGGCGGCGATGAGCGAACCGAGCAGCTCGCCCAGCACCGCCGCGTCGTCGGGGATCACCGCGTATTCGACGGGCCCGAAGTTCGCCGCGATCAACGCATCGCGCACCCAGACACCTGCCGTGTCGGGCTTGGCACCGCTCGCCACGGTGTCGGACAGGACCACGACCGAGGCGCTGCGTGGCACCGACAAACGTCGTTTGTAGTGCGATTTACCGCCTGTCTTGCGCTCGAGCCGGCAGTCTTCGATGTGCAGTTCATCCGGCTCGGCGTAGGGCTTGAGCATGTCGTAGAGCGTGAGTGCGGCCAGGCTGGCGGCGGTCAGCGCTTCCATCTCGACGCCCGTGGGGCCGATGGTCTGCACTTCCGCGATGACCCGCACCGACGTGTCGGCCAGCTCATAGGTCACCTCGGCACGATGGATCGGCAGGGGGTGGCACAGCGGAATCAGTTCATCCGTCCGCTTGGCGGCCAGGATGCCGGCAACACGTGCTGTTTTTAGGGCATCGCCCTTTTCGGTATCGCCGCTGCGCAGTAGCTCGATGCAGTGGGCCGGTGCGTGAAGGGTGGCGGTGGCGCGGGCGACACGCAGGGAATCCGGCTTCTGGCTGACGTCTTTCATCCGTGGCTCGTATGCGAGTGGTGGCGATGCGAAGACGGCGGCGTGTCGTCGAGGTCGTCGCGGATGCAACATCCTTCGACGAAAGCGCTGCTGCCGTCGGTATAGAACTCTTCCTTCCAGATCGGCGCGCCGTGCTTCACCGCGTCGACCGCATAGCGGCAGGCGTCGAAGGCTTCGGCGCGGTGCGGTGCACRAACCACGCAGACGATGGCGACATCGCCGATCGACAGGTCGCCGAGACGATGCGCGATACGCACGTAGGGAACGCCGTATTTTTCGCGCGTCGCGGCTTCGACGTCACGAATGACTTTCGCTGCGAGCGGTTCGTGTGCCGTGTACTTCAAATGCCGGACCGAGCGCCCTTCATGGTGGTCGCGCACCGTGCCGACAAAAAGCGCCAGGCCACCGCACTCCGGATGGGCGTCCAGTTCGAGCAACGGCTCCACGCTCACCGGTTCATGGGAAAGCACCGCACGTTCCATGGTCAACCTCCCGCCACGGGTGGCAGCACGGCGATACGCCCATCGGCCGGAAGCGGATCGGCGCGACGCACGATGGTGTCGCCCGAGGCACAGGCGCACCGTTCCAGCGCGGAGGCCAGCTTCGGCTGTTCGTGGGCCAGCCGGGCAAGTGCGTCACCGACGGTGCGAATGTCGTCGCCTGCGTCGATCTCGCATGTGCGGGCGCCGGCCAGACTTTCCAGCGAGGCGAAAAACTCGAAAACGATCGATGTCATAGGGTGTCCGAAAGAAGGGCTCATCCGCCCATCGCATGCATGGTCAACGGCCTGTCCACGGGACCCGGCCGCGACGCGTAGCCCGCGTCCTTGAGCCAGACCGCCTTGCGCACCTGCTCGGCAAGCGGTTCGTCGGCGAGGCCATCACGCATCCGCGCGCCCAGCGGCGTGCCGATCGGTGAGAACAGGCAGGTAAACAGTTCGCCCGTCGCCGTGAGCCGCAGGCGGTCGCACGTGGAACAGAACGGGTTGGACACGGTCGAGATAATGCCGAGCGGATAATGGCCATCGACGAGATAGGGCGTCGCGGGATCGTGCCCGCGCGGCTGCGCGTCCACGGTGTGCCCCTCGCGGATCGCCGCCAGCATGTCCGCTTCGGATACCACGGCATCGCGTTTCCAGTGTCCGGGAGCGTCGAGCGGCATGTATTCGATGTATCGAAGGGGAAGCTTCCTGGCCATGGCCCATTCCAGCAGTGGGACGATGTCCTTCTCGTTATCGCCACGGATGACGACGGCGTTGAGCTTGACGTTGGCCCCCGCGGCGACGAGTGCGTCGATGCCGTCGAATACCGGTGCGATCTCGCGCAGGGTGAGGCGGCGGAAGGTCTCCGGGTCGACCGTGTCCAGGCTGACGTTGAAATCGTCGATGCCCGCCATGACCAGCTCACGGGCCTTCGGTGCGATACGGGACGCATTGGTGGTCATCGACAGCCGGCGAAGCCCACGCGCGCGGAGGGCGGCGATGTCCTGCACGCACTCCAACAGATCGTGACGCAGCAGCGGCTCACCACCGGTCAGCCGGATCTGGTCGATGCCCTGATCCACGAACAGTCTGGCGAGCCGCACGATTTCGTCGCGCGCCAGCAGACTGGCCTTGGGCAGCCAGTCGGGGTGCTCGGGCATGCAGTACGTACAGCGGAAATTGCAGCGATCGGTGAGCGATATCCGCAGCTTGCGCTTAGTACGTCCGTGACGGTCGATGAGTGGTGACATGTCGCCTCAGGAAAGCACAATGCGCGTAAGCGGGGTGTATCCGGCGCCGCCGGGCCCTTCACATGCAATCGTGCCAGACTTCGGGCATGAACGCCTTGAACCCTTCCGTCGTGCAAGCGTGGCCGGCCTGGCCGGACTATGCGCTGATCGAGGATCTGCTGCCCGCCCTGCGCGACTATGCCCACGAGGGTCGCGTCGCCCTGGCCACGCTGGTGGGCATCGAAGGCCCCTCGCCGCGACCGCTGCATAGCGAGATGGCGATCGCCGCGGACGGCCGTGTTGCCGGTTATGTGTCGGGTGGCTGCGTCGAGGCGGCGGTGGCCGAAGAAGCCGCCATGGCGATGGCCGAAGGCCGCCCGCGCCTCCTGGACTACGGGGTCGGCAGTCCCGTGCTGGACATCCAGCTCAGCTGCGGCGGCCGCATCGGCATCTTCGTTCGTGAACTGGTAGAGCCCTCCCGGTACGTCAATACGCTGGCCGTCGCCCGCCGGGAGCGGCGCACGGTCACCGTGCTGTCGGACCGCGACACCGGGGCCTGGAACATCGTCGAGGGGGTCGAGCCGGCCGACCACCGGCATTACGCCCGTATCCAGCGCCCACCCTTGCGACTCGTCGCGGTGGGCGGCGACCCCGTCACCCTCGCGGTCGCCCACCTCGCGCCGTTGCTCGGCGTCGAGGTGGTCCTGCTCCGTCCGCACGGCCCGCTCGAGCCACCATCGGGCGTGCCGCTGGCCGGCTACGATTCGCGCAGCCTGTCCGTCGCCCTGGGCGATCTCCGGCTGGACGACCGCACCGCCGTCTACTCGCTCAGCCACGACGCGGAGATCGACCACGCCGTGGCGACCCATGCGCTGCATTCGGATGCCTTCGCGGTGGGCATCCTCGGCAGTCGCAACAAGATCGGCGCGCGTGTCGAGCGGCTCAGGGACGACGGCGTCGCCGACGACGAACTGCAAAAGCTTCACCTCCCGGCCGGATTGCCGATCGGCGCGCAGACGCCGCACGGCATCGCGCTCTCGATCCTGGCCCAGGTCTGCCAGCGCGATCGCGCGCGGCTAACGTGACCGGTGCCGCTCACGACGCGGTGATCCTCGCCGCTGGCGGCAGCCAGCGACTGGGCCGGCCCAAACAGCTCCTCACCATCGCCGGCGAGCCACTCGTCGCGCGCGCATCGCGGATCGTCGCAGCGACACGGCCCGGCAGGATGGTGACCATTCTGGGGGCACACGCGGAGCGGATGTGTGGCCATCTCGCGGGCGCCCAGGCCGTCTTCAATCCCGCCTGGGCGACGGGCATGGCGTCGTCGCTCCGAGCCGCCGCCGATGCACTGGCGGGCCGCACGGACCCCGTCCTGATCGTGGTGATCGACCAGCCTGCACTCGATGAGGCCCACCTCTGGCGCCTCCTGGCGGCGCACGACGGCGCGCGCGACACCGTTACGGCCTACGGTGATGCCATGGGTGTACCTGCGGTCCTGCGAGCGGCAACATTGCGGCAAGCCATGACGCTGGAGGGCGATATGGGCTTTCGCGCGTTATGGCAGGACACCTTGCCCGCGACCGTTCGTGCCGACGCTTTCGCCGACGATCTGGACACCGAAGACGATCTCGCGCGCGCCGTTGCGGCAGGACGGATCGACCGGGACCGCGGGCCGATGTAAACGGAATGGCAAGTCCGACCGGACCTGCCGCCCCGCCCCGTTCACGCGCCAATGCTTACAACCGTGGAGCCCCCAGGCAGCGGCGCCTCGCGCCGCCCACCCACGGAGAACGGCATGCCGCCGAAACCCCTGCGATCCCCCGCCCGCGCGGCCCGACACGACACGATGTCCGGCGGCGTCATGCATCAGCATCAGCTCGCCGAACGCGTGACCGGTGTCGACACCGTCAAGGCGCGACTGCGTATAAACGGCACGGAACACGAACTGGACATCGATCCACGTGTCACCCTGCTCGATGCCTTGCGCGAGCACCTGGGCCTTACCGGTTCGAAGAAGGGCTGCGACCACGGCCAATGCGGCGCSTGCACCGTGCTGGTCGAGGGCCGCCGGATCAACGCATGCCTGACCCTGGCGGTCATGCACGACGGCGACACGATCACCACCGTGGAGGGGCTGGCCCGGGGCGAAGCGCTCAGCCCGTTGCAGGCTTCGTTCGTCAGGCACGACGGGTTTCAGTGTGGCTACTGCACACCCGGGCAGTTGTGTTCGGCCACCGGGATGCTCGACGAAGTACGCGCCGGATGGCCGAGCGTCGTGACCCAGGACCTGAGTTCGTCACCCTCGCTGAGCGACGACGAAATCCGCGAACGCATGAGTGGCAATCTCTGCCGCTGCAGCGCCTATCCGAACATCGTCGCCGCGATTGCCGATGCCGCGGAAGGTGCCGCATGAAGACGTTCACGTATGAGCGCGCGACGTCACTGGCCGACGCCACGCAGGCCGCCGTGGCGCATCGGCGAACGCGCTTCATCGCCGGTGGCACCAACCTCCTCGACCTGATGAAGCTGGATATCGAGACACCCGAGCATCTCGTCGACATCAACCGGCTGGGACTCGACGCGATCGAGGACAGTGCCGACGGCGGCCTGCGGATCGGCGCCATGGTCCGCAACAGCGACCTGGCAGCCGATCCACGCGTCCGTGAGCGTTACCCTGTCTTGTCGCGCGCCCTGCTCGCCGGGGCCTCGGGCCAGCTTCGCAACAAAGCCACCACCGGCGGCAACCTGCTGCAACGCACGCGTTGTTATTACTTTTACGACACCGCGATGCCATGCAACAAACGACATCCCGGTAGTGGCTGCGCGGCCATCGAGGGATTCAACCGCATTCATGCGGTCATCGGCGGAAGCGAGGCGTGCATCGCCACGCATCCGTCCGACATGGCGGTCGCCATGCGCGTGCTGGATGCGATCGTTCACACCCTCATGCCGGACGGTAGCGAGCGGAGCCTTCCGCTCGCTAACTTCTACCGGTTGCCGGGCGATACCCCGCAGGTCGAAAACGCGCTGGGCGCGGGGGAACTGATCACCCACGTCACCCTGCCCCCGCCGCCGCCGGGCCGGCAGATCTATCGTAAGGTTCGCGATCGCGCGTCCTACGCCTTCGCGCTGGTTTCCGTTGCCGCCATCGTGCAGATGAACGGCGACGGTGTCGCATCCGCGCGGGTCGCTTTCGGTGGCGTGGCACCCATGCCGTGGCGCGATGACGCCCTGGAAGCGGCGTTGCGGGGAACACCGGACGACGAATCGTCATTGCGTGCCGCGGCGAACACCGCGCTTGCGGGTGCGCGTGGTCATGGACACAACGACTTCAAGATCATGCTGGCTCGACGGACGTTGGGAGCGGTATTGGTCGAAGCGAGCGGGAGGACGGCGGCATGACCATTCGCATGGATACGGTGGTGGGACACACGCCGCTCGACGATCTGCCGGACGGTTTTACCGGAAAGCCCATCGATCGCGTGGATGGGCCGCTGAAGGTCCAGGGCAAGGTCGCCTACGCCGCGGAACATGGCGGTGTCGGCAACGTGGCGTACGCATTCCCCGTGCTGGCGACCATCGCCCGGGGTCGCATCCTGCGCATCGACGACACGGCCGCGCGGCACGCTCCCGGCGTGATCGAGGTCCTGACTGCGAAGAATGCGCCGAAGCAGGACACCTCGTCCGATGACGCGATCCCGCAACTCGTCGGCGACAAGGTCAAGCATTACGGCCAGCCGGTCGCGCTCGTGGTTGCGCGCTCGTATGAGCAGGCTCGCCACGCCGCCTCCCTGGTTCGCCCCGAGTACGACGCCACACCGGGTCGCTTCGACCTCGCTGCCGGCAAGGCGGGCGCACGTAAACCCGAGGATCTCTCCTTTGCCAAGGCGGACTCGGAAAAAGGTGATTTCGACGACGCCTACGCGTCGGCGGCGCACCAGCTCGACGTGGTCTACACGACGCCTTTCCAGTTCCACGCCGCCATGGAACCGCACGCGACGGTCGCCCATTGGAGCGAGGACCGGCTGGTCGTGCAGACGTCCAACCAGATGCCCACACCGGGTCGCAAGGCGCTCGCTGCCACGTTCGGTGTCGCGCCCGAAAAGGTTCGTCTTCTCTCTGCGTATATCGGCGGTGGCTTCGGCAGCAAGCTGGACGTCCAGCCGGACGCGGTGCTGGCGGCCCTGGCTGCCAGGGCCACCGGCCTCAGGGTCAAGCTCGCGCTCACCCGGCAGCAGTTGTTCCACGTCGTCGGCCATCGCACCAATACCATCCAGCGCGTGCGCCTCGGCACCGATGCCCAGGGCCGTATCGTGGCGGAGGCGCATGAGGCCTGGTCGGGTAACGAACCGGGCAATGACGAGTTCGAGCCGACCGTCCTCGGGACCCGCTCACGCTATGCGGGAGACAACCGCCTGAACACCCATCGCCAGGTCGATCTCGACCTGCCGCCGGCCATCTCCATGCGTGCACCGGGCGAAGCGGTGGGCCTGCTCGCGCTCGAAGGCGCGATGGACGAATTGGCCATTCAGCTGGACATCGATCCGATCGAGTTGCGCATCCGCAACGAGCCCGCCGTCGACCCTGAGCTGGGCCTGCCGTTTTCCTCGCGCCAGGTGGTCGAGTGCATGCGCGAAGGGGCGCGACGCTTCGGCTGGGACAAGCGGGTCGCCCGACCACGGCAGGTGCACGATGGACGGTGGTATGTCGGGATCGGCATGTCGTCCGCCGTCCGCGGCAATATGTTGCAGGCGTCGAAGGCGAACGTACGCCTCGACCCGTCCGGCAGGCTCACCGCCCGCATGGCGATGACCGATATCGGTACGGGCTCGTATACGGTCTTCACGCAGATCGCTGCCGATCTCCTCGGCTTGCCGATGGGGCGCGTCACTATCCTCCTGGGCGATTCGGACTTTCCCGAGACGCCGGGGTCTGGCGGCTCGTTCGGCGCCGCGAGCGCGGGGTCGGGACTCTACGATGCCTGCATGCAGCTGCGCAGCAAGCTTTGCCAGTCCGCCGGCATCGACCCGGCGCACGCGCGCTTCGAGGATGGCCATGTCACCGATGGCCGCAAGCGCGTGAGCTACGTGGCCCTCGCCGGTGAGGACGGTGTAGAGGCCGACGGCGCGATCGAGCCGGGTAGCAACAATACGAACTACAACCAGAACTCCTACGGCGCTTTCTTCGCCGAGGTCGGCGTCGACATGGACACCGGCGAGATTCGGCTTCGCCGCATGCTCGGCGTGTTCGCCGCAGGCCGCATCCTCAATGCGAAGACGGCGCGCTCGCAGGCGCTCGGCGGCATGATCTTCGGCGTCGGCTCCGCCCTGTCCGAAGAAATGGTCCTCGACCCGCGCTACGGGGCGTTCGTCAACCACGATCTGGCGGAGTACCACGTGCCGGTGAACGCGGATATCGGCCCCATGGAAGCGATTTTCCTGCCCGAGCTGGATGACAAGGCCAATCCGCTGAAGATCAAGGGACTGGGCGAGGTGGGCATTTCCGGGGCGGGGGCATCGATCGCCAATGCGGTGTATAACGCCTGCGGCGTAAGGATTCGCGACTACCCGCTGACACTGGACAAGGTGCTCGCCGGTATGGTGTAACGCATGCCATGACTACGCGCCTCGTCTATCGACATCGCTGGCCGGTGCGCGTGATGCACTGGATCAATGCCGTGTGCCTGTGCGTCCTGCTGGGTAGCGGCCTGCAAATCTTCAACGCGCATCCGTCGCTCTACTGGGGAAACCGATCCGATCCTGGCCAGGCGTGGTTATCGTTGCACGGTGGCCAGGACGCCATGGGCAACGTGCGCGGCATGACCGTCCTCGGCGGGCATGCGATCGATACCACCGGTGTCCTGGGCGCGTCGAAAGTCGATGGCCAGTGGGCCGAGCGCGGTTTTCCCTCCTGGGCGACCATCCCCGGCCCGGGATGGCTTTCAATGGGCCGCCGCTGGCATTTCTTCTTCGCCTGGTTATTCGTCCTCAATGGCCTCTCCTACGTCGGCTGGTCACTGGCCAGCCGACATCTCTCCCGCGATCTCGTGCCGGACCGACGCGACTGGCGAGGCCTGGGCCGATCGATCGTCGACCATCTGCGCCTTCGCCATCCCGACGGTGAGGAAGCGCTGCGCTACAACATTCTCCAGCGCCTGGCTTACCTGATCGCCATTTTCGCCTTCGGCGGCGGGATCGTCCTGATGGGCATCCTGATGTCGCCGCGCATGGACGCCGTGCTCGGCGGATTGCTCGAGGCTGTAGGCGGTCGGCAATCCGCACGCTCGATCCATTTCATCATCGCGATGGGATTCCTCCTCTTTGTCCTGGTCCATGTGATCGAGGTACTGATCAGCGGGCCCCTGAACCAGCTGCGCGGCATGATCACCGGCTGGTATCGCATTCGTAACGGTCGCAACGAGACACACCCTCATGAATGACCGTCGCGGCTTCCTGCGCACGACGCTTCTGGCACTCGGTGGCGCCGCGCTCGCCGGTTGTGACCGGATATCCCAGAGCGAAACCGGTTCCCGGATCCTGGAAAGCGCGGAGGCCGTGAACCGGCGCGTGCAGCGCTTCCTGTCGCCCTCCCGGGCCCTTGCCCGTGAGTACACCGAAGCCGACATCTCGGCGGTGTTCAAGCCGAACGGCACGCTCATGCCCGATACACCCCTTTACCAGGGGTTGATGAAAGGTGGATTCGCCGATTACCGCCTCGAGGTCGACGGACTGGTCGAAACGCCTTCACGTTTCTCCATCGACGAGCTCAAGGCCATGGCGGCGCGCACCCAGATCACGCGCCACGACTGTGTCGAGGGCTGGAGCGCCATCGGAAAGTGGACAGGCACGCCTCTTGCCGCCGTACTGGACCACGTCAAGCCCAGATCCGAAGCGCGCTACGTGGTTTTCCATTGTTTCGACGACATGGAAGAAGACACGCCCTATTACGAGAGCGTGGACCTCGACGAGGCCCGTCACCCACAGACGTTGCTCGCCTATGGCCTGAACGGTGACGCGCTGCCCGTCGCCAACGGCGCCCCGCTACGCCTGCGCGTCGAACGCCAGCTCGGCTACAAACAGGCGAAATACATCCGACGCATCGAACTGGTCGCATCGTTCGCGGACATCGGCGATGGCAACGGCGGCTACTGGGAAGACAACGGTTACGAGTGGTATGCAGGCATCTGACAGCCCGTTTTTCCGCAGTGCGTCACCGGGATCCTAAAAAAAAGGACTCCAAATGCAAAAAATCTTCGCAAACCCTATTTTCAGCGGACCAAAGCAACGCTAGAGTGAGTCGCCCGCTGGGCACCGGCCGGAAAGGCCGCCTCATTCGATTCAGTGACAAGGATAACCATGGCCACGACCAAAAAAACGGCGGCGAAGAAGGCTGCCAAGGCTCCTGCCAAGGCTGCCGTGAAGGCTGCAAAGGCCCCGGCCGCGCTCAAGCCGATCAAGGATCCGCTTTCGAAGTCCACGCTCGTCTCGCACATCGTCGAGCAGAGCGGCATTGACAGCAAGAGCGTGAAGGCCGTTCTGGCTTCGCTCGAAGGCGCGATCTCCGCGTCGGTTCACAAGAAGGGCGCCGGTACGTTCACGCTGCCCGGCCTGCTGAAGATCACCTCCGTTGCCGTCGCTGCCAAGCCGAAGCGCAAGGGCAAGGATCCGTTCACGGGTGAAGAGCGCTGGTTCGCAGCCAAGCCCGCCTCGGTCAAGGTCAAGGTCCGTCCGCTCAAGAAGCTCAAGGACGCGGCCGCCTGATCTTTCCGCGGTGGCTTGAGCCGCCGCGATCGACGAGGTACCCGAAAGCCCCTGCCGCAAGGCGGGGGCTTTTTTCATGACCCCTGCCGAAGGTCATGGTTGACTACACTTGTCGTCAGGCGCACGCTGCCTACATGTGTAGTCAGGAGTGCGCGGCATGAGCAAGAAGACCATCGGCGACCAGGAACTCGCGCTACTGCAGTACATCGGCGAGTCGCCGAAAAGCACGGTGGCCGAGGTCTGCGCCGGTTACGGCGAAGCGCGCGGCCTGGCACGCTCCACGGTCCTGACGATGATGGAGCGACTCCGCGCGAAGGGCTATCTCGGACGCCGCAAGATCGAAGGCATGTTTCGTTACAGCGCCACGAACGAGTCGGGCGAAGTCATGACGGGCGCGGTGGCGCGCTTCGTCGAAAAAACCTTGCAGGGCTCCGTCTCGCCCTTCGTCGCCTGGATGTCCGAACGCGGCCAAGTGAGCGATACCGAACTGGCCGAGCTCGAGGCCCTGGTCGATACGTTGCAGTCGCGCCGGAAGGGTCGCTGAGATGGACGCCTTTCTCGACACCCTGCTTTCCCGTCTTACACACGCCTCCGTGCAGGCCCTCCTGCTTGCCGCTCTCGTCTATCTCGCCTGCCGCGCCGTACCTTCGCTCTCCGCCGCCGCGCGCAGCATGCTGTGGTGGCTGCTGGGGGCACAGCTGATCGTCGGCATCGCATGCCCCACGCTGCTCGGCGTACCCCTGCTTCCCGCAGTTGACCCGACACCCGTGATGACCATGACGGCCCTCGGCGATACCGATGCCGTCTCGGCTACGATCGACGCCGGCTGGTCGTTTTCGTGGACGTACGCCCTGTTGGGGCTCTGGCTGGTCGCCGTCCTCGCCCAGTGTGCCGTTGCCGCCGTCCGCTGGCGGCGCCTCCTTGGAGTAGCCCGCCGCGCCATGCCGCACGACGACGTACGCGTCGACACACTCTGCGCACGCCGCGCACGGGAGCTTGGCTTGCGTCGCTCACCGCGGCTCGCCGTATCCGATGAAGTCGACTCGCCGCAGGTCATCGGCCTATGGCGCCCGACCATCCTGTTGCCGCTGGAAGATCGTCTCGGCGACGACGATCTCGACATGGCCCTCATGCACGAGTTGGCGCACGTCCGCCGCGGCGATCTCGTGCTCGGCTGGATACCCGCCGTCGCGCGCACGCTGTTCTTCTTTCACCCACTCGTCCACTTCGCCGTTCGCGAGTACGCACTGTGCCGGGAAGCCGCCTGCGATGCCCTGGTCGTATCGCGCGGCCGACAGGCGCCGAAGACCTATGGACGCCTGCTGCTCCGCCTCGGTGTCGCACCGCATCCCCACCATGCCCTGCCCGGTGCCTCACCCACTTTCCAGAACCTGAAAAGGAGACTCGACATGCTAGGTCACGCCACTGACGCGCCGCCGCGTGTGCTCACCGTCTCACTCGTTATCGCCATCGCTGCTATCGGCGTGATGCCCTGGCGCGTCGTTGCCGCCGATAACGGCGGTAAGCACCCTGTCGCCTATGCGCCGGTCACACCCGTGGCACCGGCCGCTCCTGCTGCGCCGCCGACTCCTGCCGCGCCCGCCACGCCCTCGGAGCCCGCCACACCACCAGAGCCCACCCTGCCACCGGCACCGCCCGAGCCGGCACTCGACGCATCGGTATACGTCGAGCCGACGCCGCCTCCGCCGGTGCCGCCCGTGCCCGCCGTGGAAGCCGTCGACGTCCGCGGGGGACAGCCGTCGCACGCCCTGGTCTTCTTCGGCGACGATGTCAGCGTGATCAACGGCAGTAGCCACGACATCCGCCGTGCCGAACTGCAGCGCAATGGCTCGAAGGACTATGTGTGGTTCCGCAACGGCGACCAGGCATGGACGCTTCGCGACCCCGCCTACGTGAAGCGCATCACCAGCGCGCTGGCGCGCAGTGCACAGCCTGCCGACATGGCCGCCATGAGTGCGGACAAGCAGGCCGGGCTCGACAGCCAGCAGGCCATGCTCAACGAACAGATGGCCAAGCTCGGTGCCCGCCAGGCAGAACTCGCCGTCCGGGAGAGCGATCCTTCCAGGCCTCGAGACCCCGGCGCCTTCGCCGCCGGCCACGATGCCATTGCTCGCGAACAGTCGGCGATCGCGCAGAAGATGGCGCAGATCGGCCAACAGCGTGCCGAGCAAGGCAAGGTCCACGCCGAGTGGGGCCGTCGCCAGGCCGAGGCTGCACGCAAGGCCACGAAGGAGGTAAACGACATCCTCGCCGAGTCCATCCGCAACCACGTCGCCCAGACGTCCCGCTGACGGGATCGACGCCCTCCGGTATGGTGAAGGCCTTCACACGTCCCCACGTGTCATGTCTTTCCCCCTCCCGGAGGCGTCATGCAACTTGAATCGGGCACGGTCATCGAGGCCAGTGCGCTACTGTTCGATATGGATGGCACCCTGATCGACTCGCGTGTCGTCGTCGAGAAGATCTGGAAACGCTGGTGCGACGAGAACGGCATCGACTGGCACGTCGTGCTTCCACGCCTGCACGGCGTGCGCATGATGGACTCGGTGAAGATGTTCGCGACGCCTGGCATGGACGTCGACGCGGTGTTCGAGCGCCTGTATCGCGAAGAGGTCGAGGATGTCGACGGCATCGTACCGATCCCCGGCGCCCATGCCCTCCTCGCCGCGCTACCGCCCACGGCGTGGACCATCGTGACCTCGGCCGACACGGTCCTGGCAAAAGCGCGTCTCGGCGCCGCTGGCATCGTCCCGCCGCCACTCATGGTCACCGGTGAGATCGTCACCAACGGCAAGCCGGATCCCGAGGGCTATCGGCTCGGCGCGAAGCGCATGCACGCCGCCCCGAAGGACACCTTGGTCTTCGAGGATGCCAAGGCCGGCATCGACGCTGGGCTGGCTGCCGGGGCGCGCGTCATCGCCATCGCGGGTGACCATCCGGAAGAGATTCCCGAGAACGTCGAGTGGGTGACGGATCTGACGGCGTTGCGTGTCGAAGGCGTTTTCGGCGGGAAGGTGCGACTCGTTGTCGTTTGAATGGCGCCTCACGCTCGTGCTGCGCGGAGTTGCGGGCGGTGTGCTCGACCACACGCCGCCTCAGTGTTCGCCGCCGCGAGCTATCCGATGTCAGTACACGTCGCGACGATAACGACCCGCCGCGGCGAGTTCGTCGACGCGCGTGTCGCCGAGGATGTCGCGCAGTGCGGCATCCACGCCTGGCGCCATGCCGGCGAGGCTGCCGCAGACGTATAGGCTTGCACCGTCGGCCACATAGCGGCGCACGTCATCGGCGACGGCGCGCAGGCGATCCTGTACATAGCGGGAGCCTCGTGACTGCCGCGACCAGACGAGGTCGATGCGTTCGATGCCGCCGGTCTCCTGCCACCGAAGGAATTCGTCCACGTGCAGGCGGTCAGCCTCGGCGTGGCGTTCGCCGAAGACCAGCCAGTTACGAGCATGACCTCGCGCCATGCGCGCCTTGATCAGTGCGCGCAGCCCGGCGATGCCGGTGCCGTTGCCGATGAAGAGGGCGGGACGGTCGTCGGCGGGGACGTGGAAGGTTTCGTTGCGGCGCACGCGCACATCGATCGTAGCGCCGACGGCCGCGTACTCCGTCAGCCAGCCAGAGCCGAGCCCGAGCGTGCCATCCGCCGCACGCATCTGTCGCACGACGAGATGCAACGCTCCCTCGGAGGGCAAGGAAGCTATCGAGTATTCGCGGTGCGGCAATGTCGCGGATTCACCGTTCGCGGGACGCGGACCGATCTCGACGATATCACCGGCCTGCCAGTTCAGTAGCGCCGCGTCCTCCGGCGCGAGCGCCAGATGGAAACACGGGCCGCCGACGCTGCCGGGATTGAGCAGCCGACGTTCGAGCAATCGCCAGGGCTGGTACGCGGGGCGCGACCAGTCCGGCTGCGTCTTCACACCCGACAGCAGGGCGACGTGATGCTGCCAGTGACGCAGCGCGCCTTCGTCGCCGTTGTCCACTTCGACCAAGTCAAACAACGGCAAGGCACCGCTAGCGTGGAGCCAGCGTTCCAGGTCGTGCCCGAAAGCGCAGAAGTCCTCGTAATCACGATCGCCCAAGGCGAGCACGCCGTAAGCCAGTCCGTGCAGGGAGAGYGGCGCGTTCATCGCCRCACGACGGAATCCCGTGGCCATGTCCGGCGCGTCGCCCTCTCCCGTCGTGCTGACGACGAACAGCACGCGCGACGCCTTGACCAGCATCGCCGCCGTCAGCGTGCCCATATCGCGCAAGTCGACGACACGACCGCCGCTGCGCAGCAATTCAACCGTGCGTCCGGCTACTTCGCTGGCGAATCCCGTCTGCGACGCATGGACGACCAGGATCGCGTCCGGCGGCGTCGCGACCGCCGCGTCGACCGTCGCGACGCCCTCACGCGTCTCCCGCAGCAGCAATGCGGTCATCGCCGCCCATGCGACGCCGAGCGCGCTTGCCCAGCCGGCGCGCGGCAGCGAGGCGGGATATACGCCGGAAAAGTCGTGCATCCCGGCGAACCCTACGACGGCAGCCAGCAGAAGCCCGCCGATGATCATCTGGCCGACGGTCGCTTTCACCGCTCGAGCGCCGCGGTGAATGCCGGCGACGCCCGCTCACTGACGCTGCCGTCGTCGTTGTACAGAATGAAGAGCGCGGCGATGCCGTGCTGCTTTGCGTAGGTCATGCCTTCGTCAGGCCCGAGCACGGTGAGCGTGGTGCCGAGCGGATCGGCGAGCATGCAGTCCACCGCGATCACGCTGACCGAGGCGACGCGGTGGGATACCGGATAACCCGTGCGCGGATCGATGTGATGCGAGAAGAATCGGCCGCCGCTTTCGAAGAAGTGGCGGTAGTCGCCCGACGTAGCGATGGCCCGGTCGGTAAGCGACACGATCCGCTCGACTTCGTCAGGATTGTCGACCGCCCCCGCCGCGGCACCGGGTCGCTCGATCCCGACATGCCAGGACGAACCGTCCGGCTTGTGTCCGCGACCGCGAAGCTCACCACCGACCTCCACCAGATAGGCATGCACACCGGCACGATCGAGGTAGTGCGCTACCTGGTCCACGCCGAAGCCCTTGGCCACCGACGAAAGATCGACATACACACCGCCTGGCTGAAACGCCCGGTGGCCGGCATCGTCGAGACGAATCTTCGCCCAGCCGACGCGTGCCTTGGCGGCGGCGATTGCTGCCGCGTCGGGTGCCTCGCGTGGACGCTTGTCCGGACCGAATCCCCACAGGTTCACCAGCGGCCCGACCGTCGGGTCGTAGGCGCCGCCGGAGGACTTCGCCAGGTCCAACGCGTAGCGCAATACGGTGTAGAAATCCGGCGGCAGTGTCTGCCATGTTCCTGCCGGAGCGCGATTGAACCGGCTCAGGTCCGAGTCCGCGTCGTAGGTACTCATCTGCGCGACGACACGATCGAGCTCGGCCTGGATACCGGTCTCGATGGCCTGGTCGTCCGAACCATCGGGCAACACGGCATTGACCGACCAGGTCGTGCCCATCGTCTCGCCTTCGAAGCGGCGGACGTCCTTGCCGGACGCCGCCCCCGAAACCAGGAGGAGGACGAACAAGCATCCTTTCACGGCGTGACGCATGCGGCTTACTGCGGCAGCACTTCGAGCGTCGCCGTGTAACCCAGCCGGCGCTGCTTCGCTTCCTTCACGGAGGTCTTGTCGTCTTCGCTGGACGCATTGACCCAGTACATGCCGGCAGTCGGCCAGGTGAAGGAGAATTTGCCGTCCTTGTCGGTGCTCGTGTCCATCTCGTCCTGCGCGTTGCGGTAACGCGTTGCCCCGTTGATCGCGATCACTTTGATGTTGGCGGCCGGCTTGCCGTCGAGCAGCAGCTGGAAGGTCGCTTTCTCGCCGGTCATGAGGTCGTTCGGCTTCGTCACCGGAACGAGTTCGAGGCCCTTGTTGGTCGGCTTCAACGCCCCGTCACTGGGCGTGCCCTGGGTGACGAAGGTCTCCACGCGTGAGGCCATCTCGCTGACCTGCACGTTCTTCGCGTTCGCGGGAATGGCGGTCTTCAGTTCATCCGCCTTGCCGCGCCAGCGCTTCTTCTGGCCATCTACTTCGTAGTTCGCAAACACGCCCTGGTTGACCAGCGCCAGCCGGTACGTGCCCTTCTGCGGGACGGCCAGATCGAAGGTGCTGCGGTATTTGCCGGTGGCGGCGTTCTCGGGTTTCACCGTCGTGCCGTCCGGCGCCGTGATCACGAGTTGGTCCAGCTGGGCGGGGAAGTGATCCGGGTAATAGAGGTCGTTGGACACGGCGGCGTCCACGGTCACCCAGGCGTCGTCGCCGGAGATGACGGTAGCCGACGGCACCATCCACATCTTGTGGGCCTGGGCCGCGAGCGGCAGGAGCAGGGCGGCGCAGAGCGCGGCGCGAACGAAAGCGTGCTTCATGGATGACTCCGGTTACGGATTGAGGTCGAGCGTGATCTGGCCGAGTTCGTCACTGCCCTTGGCGGACAGGTGCATCGGGGTCTTCGCCGGCCAGTCGAAGGCGATGCGCTGCGCCTCGCGGCCGCCGACTTCGCGCGCGGCTTCAACGACCAGTTCGTAATGACCCGGCGCGAGCGTGCCCAGTGGCGGCTTGCCGTCGGTGAAACGCAGCTGGTGCTGGCCGGCCGGACGCGTGGCGCCCGACACACCGTCGATCGGCATGGTCTGGTCGCGGCCACTGCGGCGCCACCACTGGCGCATGTCCTTCAGCCATTTGGTGCCTTCGCCATCGGCTTTCTTCATGTCGTACCAGACCGCCAGATTGGCGGCGACGCTGTGGTCGTCG
Source organism: Luteibacter sp. P1_D3 (assembly GCF_056406135.1). Lineage (NCBI taxonomy): Bacteria > Pseudomonadati > Pseudomonadota > Gammaproteobacteria > Lysobacterales > Rhodanobacteraceae > Luteibacter > Luteibacter sp. P1_D3. The sequence continues at coordinate 362,484 of NZ_JBFUAT010000001.1, forward strand.
CGTTCGACCCACACGGCCACATAGGGGCGGTGGTATTCGGCCACCTTCAGCGCGGGAATCTCCACGGTGAGGTTCAGGTCGGCGGCAGCGGCGGGAAGTGTCGCGGCAAGGCAAAGGACGAGCGGAACGAGACGACGCATGGCGGATCCGTCAGTGGATGAAGAGGAGGGCGACGACGACCGGGAGCACGAGGCCGAGGGCCACCATCGGCCAGGTCATGCGGCGCTGGCCGGCATGCAACTGGAGCAACAGCAGGCCGGTGAACGCGAAGACGACGCAGGCCAGGGCGAAGACGTCGATGAACCAGCTCCACACCGGGCCGGTGTTGCGTCCCTTGTGCAGGTCGTTCACGTAAGCGAGCCAGCCGCGGTCGGTGGTTTCGTATTGGATCTCGCCGGTTTCCCGGTCGATGCTCACCCACCCATCGCCACCGGGCCGTGGCAGCGACACGGCCACTTCGTCGTCGCTCCAGTCGCCTGCCCGGCCGCCGACCGGCGCGCCGGTCTGCGTGGTGATGAAGGTCGCGACCGCTGGCGGCAAGGGCGCCGACTTGGGGCGTTGCGCAACGAGTTGCCCGAGCAAGTCGGGTGGCAGGGTCGCGGCATGCCTCTCCACRTGGGGCGATGCTTCGATGCGGGCCGCGTGATTGAGGGTGAAACCGGTGACCGAAAACAGCAGCAACACCACCAGCGAGATGGCGGAACTGATCCAGTGCCAGCGATGCAGGTGTTTGAGCCAGAACGCGCGGCGTTGCCGGTCGACGGTGTCGCGCATGCGGTTGAAGGCCCCTGCAGCCAATGGTCGGGAAAGCCCCGCAAGCCTAACAGCAATGCGAATCGTTCGCAATTGGAGCAAGGTGAACGAAGCCGAAAATCCTGTCGTGGCAGCATGCGTCTGCCCGCCATCAAAGCGTATCCTTGCCCACCATGCGCATTCTCCTAGCCGAAGACGACGCCGCCATCGCCGCGGCCGTCCGCTCCTCCCTCGAACAAGGGGGGCACGCCGTCGACCACGTCGCCGATGGCGCCAGTGCAGACAACGCCCTGCGCGATCACGACTACGACCTCTTGGTACTCGACCTGGGCCTGCCCATGCTCGATGGCAGCGAAGTCCTGTTGCGTGCCCGGAAACGCGGCGCCGGGCTACCGGTGTTGGTGGTCACCGCACGCGAAGGCCTGAAGGAGCGCGTACGCGTGCTCGATCTCGGCGCCGACGACTATCTGGTGAAGCCCTTCGCATTGGCCGAGTTCGATGCCCGCGTGCGTGCCCTGCTCCGCCGTCGCACCAGCCACGGCACGCCGGAATTCCGCATCGGTCGCCTGCGCCTGGACATCCCGGGACATCGCGCGTGGATCGGCGAAACACCGCTCGACCTGACGGCGCGCGAATTCGGACTGATCGAGGCACTGGCCATTCGCGCCGACAAGGTCACCAGTCGCGCCCAGCTGGTCGAGGCCCTGTGCAACTGGGACGAAGATCTCACCGACAACGGCCTGGACATCGCCCTGCACCGCCTGCGTCGCAAGCTCGGCGGCTCGGGTACCAGCGTGCGTACGATCCGCGGCCTGGGCTATCTGCTCGAAGAATCCACGGATGCCTGAGCGTCGCCATGCGGGGCACCGCCCTTCCCGCCCCAGCCTGCGCCGTCGCCTGCTTACCTTCCTGCTGGTACCCGTCCTCGGCGTACTGCTGCTCGACGCGGTGCTCGGCTATTTCGTTGCGCTTGCCTACTCCAACCGGGTGCACGACTCGGATCTTTCCGACTCGGCCCTGACCCTGTCCGAGATGATCGGTAACGACGCGCTGCGCGGCGAGCTCACTGCGCAAGCGCGGTTCCTGCTCGAGTACGACCCCGACGGGCGTAACTACTACACGGTGTTCAGCGACCGGCACGGCCGCCTGATCGGCAATGCCGAGCTACCCGGCGCCGAAGGCAGCGTGCCCACCGATGGTCCACCGCGACTCTACGACACGGCCCTGGGTCGCAAGCCCCTGCGTGCCGCGGTCATGCGCGTGAGCAGCCGCCATGAACCGGGCGACGTCCTGACCATCACCGTGGCCGAGAGCCTGCGCGACCGACATACCCGCGCGCGCGAAATCCTTCTTCTCACCTTGCCGATGCAGGCCCTGCTGATCGCAGCCGTGTTGTGCCTGGTGTGGTTCGGCGTGAGCCACGGCCTGCGCGTACTGGACCCGTTGACGGCACGGCTGAGCCGGCGGGAACACGACCTGGGCCCGATCGGTGAGGAAGACGTGCCGATCGAGATCCTCCCGCTGACCCGCACCATCGACGACCTGTTCGCCCGCATGCGCAACATGCTCGGCCTGCAGGAGCGCTTCATCGCCGATGCCGCCCATCAGTTGCGCACACCGCTGGCCGGCATCCAGTTGCACGTGGAATCGCTGGACAACGCAGCGGACCCTACCCAACGCAGCGAGGCCCTTGGGCACGTGCACCGCCTTGCCGCGCGCGCGGCACGGACCTCGGCGCAACTTCTTGCGCTCACGCGCACCCAGGCACCCGACCTGCCCGACCACGACGGCATGGCGGTGATCGACCTGTCGACGGTGGTCCCCGAGGCGGTGTCCATGCGCGTCCACCAGGCGCTGGCCCTGAACGTGGACCTCGGGTACGAAGGCCTCGACAGCGCCTGCCTGGTACGCGGCGATGCTCTGCAGATCCAGGAGATCATCGACAACCTCGTCGACAACGCCTTCCACTACGCCGGCCGGGGCTGCACCGTGACGGTGTCGGTGTCCCGCGACGTGGATGAGTTCGTGCTGGCCGTTGAGGATGACGGCCCCGGCGTTGCCGACACCTTCCTCGCCCTGCTGGGCGAGCGCTTCTTCCGCGTGCCTGGCGGCGATGAGGACGGGACGGGCCTGGGCCTGGCCATCGTCGAGAGCATCGCCGAGCGGCACGCTGCCCAGGTCGCCTTCCTGCACGCGGCTGCGGGTGGGTTGCGGGTGGAGGTGCGGTTCCCCGCGATACCAGGAAAGCCAACTGAAACCACGCACTGAGACGATGCTCTCCATGAGCAATCCAGGTGACGAGGCCTCCGCGTGAGCAACCCGACGGAATTCCGGTTTGAAGGAGGGCGCGATGGCGTCCTGCTGATCCACGGTCTGACGGGCACGCCGACCGAAATGCGCATCCTCGGCAAAGGACTCAACCGTGCCGGCTTCACCGTGGTCGGCGTACGCCTGGCCGGCCATTGCGGGACGGAGGAAGACCTCCTCGCCACGACATGGGAAGACTGGTACGCCAGCGTTGAGGCGGCCGCCGAGGAGCTTCGCGGCCGGGTGGACCGTGTCTTCGTCGCCGGCCTCTCGATGGGCGCCCTGCTCGCCCTGCGCCTTGCCGCGGTGCGCCCCGATTGGGTCGACGGCGTCGGTGTCTTCGGCGCCACCTTCCGCTATGACGGCTGGTCCATCCCGTGGACGGGAAAATTTTCGTTCATGCTGCCGCTGTTCAAACGACTTGGCATCGGCCGGAACCGCGTTTTTATCGAGCAGCCGCCCTACGGCATTCGTGACGAGCGCCTCCGTGCGCAGGTAAGTGCAGCGATGTTCTCCGGCGACAGCGAAGCGGCGGGCCTCCCCGGCAATCCCTGGGATGCGCTGGCCGAGATGGTCAAGCTGTCGCGCGACGTCCGTCGCCGCCTGCCGGATGTCGTGGCACCGTGCTTCGTCGCCCATGCGGCGGACGACGACGTAGCGAGCGTCGCCAATGCGGATCTCGTCGCCCGCCGCGTTCGCGGACCGATCGAGATGCTCCTGCTCGGCGACAGCTATCACATGATCACGATCGATCGCGAACGCCGCATGCTGATCGAGCGCACCGCCGACTTTTTCAGCCGCGTCTCCCGCGACGCGCGACCTTCACGCATGGCAGCCTGATCGGATGCACGGCCTGGCCCTGGCGTTATTGATCGCCTACGTCGTGCTCGATACTGGTGGCCAGCTGGTTTTCAAGCGCGCCGCGAGCGACGATCGCGCCGGCGATGGCCTGGCGCGCTGGCGCCACATGCTCGCGCGACCGTGGATCTGGATCGGTATCGGCTGCTACGTCGCCGTCTTCCTCGTGTGGATCGCCTTCCTCTCGTTGGTGCCCCTGTCCGAAGGTGTCCTGCTCGGCGCGCTCAACATCGTTGTCGTCATGCTCGCCGGTCGCATCCTTTTCAACGAAAACCTTACGCCGATGCGCGTCACCGGCATCCTGCTGGTGGCTGCGGGCGTGGCCATCGTCGGGGCTGGATCTTGAAGCGCTTCTACCTCATCGGCTTCACGCTGCTGCTGGCCTTCGACACGCTCAACCTGCTCTGCTTCAAAGCCGCCGGCATGCATGCGCTGCCACTGGAAATGAGCGCGGCATGGCTGGGCCGCGTCTTTTCGCACCCCTGGGTCTACGGCGCGATCGGGGGCTACATCGGCGCCTTCGTTACCTGGATGAGCCTGCTCAGGCACGCACCGATCGGACCTGCGTTTGCTGCGTCCCATCTCGAAGTGGTAACCGCGATGGCACTTTCGTGGTGGGTGTTCGCTGAACCGGTGACGACAACGCAGATCGTCGGTGCGCTGGTCATCGTCGCCGGCATCGTGTGCCTGGCCTTCGCCGAGGGTGGCGGCGAGGCAGCCGATGCTCATCTGGCTCCCCACGAAGTATAGCGCTGCACCAGCACTTGCTCGGGGATGGATCCGCCAGCGCCATTGCCCGTCAGGATTTCAAAGGTCAGGTGAGCGTCCGTCACATCGATGCCGAAGAACAGGAAGTTCAAACCTTTGAGGGCGACATCGATGGTGAAAAAGCCTCTGCCATGACTGAACGACGGATCCAGCACACCCGATAGATCGTGACGCCCCACGATGACACGCTTCACCAGCGTTCCATCGTAGTCGGCCCGCCCCACCACGGTGACGCCCTGTCCCGAGCCTTCGATATGCATCGGATACGCCAGGATGCCTACGCCATCTGTCCCGCCGTAATCGAGTTCGAGACACTTGCCACCGTTGAAACCGACCGGGATCTTTCCGTCGTCATCCAGCGCAAGCAGCAGGCCCGCGGCGGGTGGACGACTCATGATCGTACCCGCGGCCCAAAGGCCAGCTTCTTTCGACCAGGTCAGTCGCTCGATCTCGTTACGACCGGCACCATCACCCTCGACCACGAAGGCGCCATTCGTCCCGAACGCGGGATCGGGCTCACCCGTGGAAAGGAGGCGGACGATGCGCGAGTGACCTGCGACGGTTGCGGTGCTGAGAAGGAGCTTACCGTCGTCCTGAACGACGGCATCGGTGACCCTTCCCGACGTTCCAAGCGGAATATCGACCAGCGTGTAACCCTTTCCGGCGAAGGCGGAACTCAGGTGACCGGACGCATCGAAGCGCAGCACGATGCCGCTGTGTTGCTCGGCGTTCCTCACCGTTCCGACGAAGAAGAATTCGTTTCTACCTGCAGGAATGATGAAGCCCTTGACGACCCCTGGCTCCTCGGGCGGTCGAATGCCGTCCAGGTTCACGTAGCCATCGATGCCGAACGATGTGTCGATCGTGCCCGCACCATTCCGGCGCGTCAGCATCCATGTATCGCTCCCTTGCGACCTGAGTACCAGAACCGTCCCGTTCCCGCCGACCGGAAACGGTTGCGCACCCTGCAAGGTCTCCCCCGGCAACGGCGGTTCGATGACGACGCCCTGGTTTCCGAAGGAGGGGTCGAATCGCCCTTCGGGCGTTACCCTCGCCAGCCCGTACTGCCAGGTGCCTTCGGAGAGCTTGCAACCCATGGCCAGCATGATGTGACCGTCGTCGGTCCGCGCTAAGGCGCGCAGGCGCTCATTAGCGCCAGGCTCGATGACATAGCCATCGACTTTGAGTTCGAATGTACCTTCGATGCCGAACGACGTGTCGATATCGCCCTGCTTGTACGTGCCGGATCCGCTCATGGCCGATTCCTTTCGTCGAATAACTGTCCATGTCATCCGGTGACAATCCGTTCGCACCGGAGATCGCCCTGACCCGGCGCGAATCGAAACCGTAGATCCAGCGAGCCACATGCGCCATACGTCAAAGGTCGTAGGGGCGAGTTAAGCCCGCCCTTGCTCCACCAGCGTGAGCGCCACCTTGTCGCGCAGGTAGACGGGCAGCGCGAGTTCCGGCGCCACCGCCAGGCCGTCACGGAAACGCCGTGCCGCGACTTCGGCGACGTGTCTGGCCTGGGGGAAACGCGCACCGTCCGCCGAGCGGATGGATCCGCGTATGCGTTCCCGGAGGATCGCCTCGTAGGTCGCCCATCCGGTGCCGACAACGTGCCATGCGACGGCGTCGGGAAGCTCCAGTGCCGCTGCCGTATCGACGCGTTCGCGATCGATCAGCGTGATGCTGCCGTCGTCCTCGCGGCGCCACGCAGCCACGTAGATCTCGCCCATTCGCGCATCGATCACCGACAGGATCGCGGCATCGTCCTCGGGCGCTTCCAACGCCAGTGCTTCGAGCGAGGACACCGTGACCACCGGTACGTCCAGCGCCATCGCCATGCCCTGCGCCAGCGACACGCCCAGGCGCACACCGGTGAAGGCACCCGGGCCGCGACCGACCGCGATGCCATGGAGCGCTTCGCGACTGAGGCCCGCCTCGGCGAGCAAGGCGTCTGCCATCGGCAGGACGAGTTCGGCATGCCGGCGCGGTGCGATTTCGCTGCGCTCGATCACTTCGTCGCCGTGGACGAGGGCGACCGAGCAGGCTTCCGTGGAGGTTTCGATGGCGAGGAAGTTCATGGCGTTTCCGACGTGGGGTTGAGCGGCGCGCCCTGGGCGTACCAGTCGATCCGGCGGGTCAGGTACATCAGCAGGGCGATCACTGCCACGAGGACGACCGACCCGATCAGCAGCGCGTACTGTTCTGCGCCGATCAGGCCATACAGTATGGCGTATACCAGGGTGAGCACGCCGCCCAGCGCCAGGCCGGCCGTGCGCGCCCGAAGCGCCGCCATGGCGTATCCGCCCACGATCAGCACGACCGCGGCGGCGGCGACGGCGTAGGCCGGGCCAAAGCCGATCTGTTCGGACAGGGCGAGCAGCAGCACGTAGAAGCTGGTCATCGCGGCGCCTACCAGCAGGTACTGCACCGGATGCAGGCGCAGGCCCTTCAGCACCTCGAAAAGGAAGAACGCAACGAAGGTCAGCGCGATGAACAGCAGGCCGTACTTACCGGCGCGATCGTTTTGCTGGTACACGCCGCCGGGTTGGTAGAGCTTCACGCCGAAGGACGAAGGCGCGAGGCGCTGGTCCACGTCCGGGCTGGCGGCATCCCAATGCTGGCCATAGGCGCGATTGAGGTCGAGAATCTTCCAGGACGCATCGAATCCGGCCGGTGTCACGCTGCGCTTTGTCGGCAACAGCGAACCGGTGAAGCTGGGATCGGGCCATGCCGAGCGCATCCTCACGCTGTTCGTACGCGCCAGCGGCAACGACGAGAACGATTCCGTGCCGGCGACACTGAGCTTGAGTTCGAATTCGATCGGCGCCTCGCGATCCGGCTCGATGATGATGGGTGCCGACAGCACCGTGTACGGGCCCATGCGCGCGGTGGATGACGACAATCGCGTCGCATGACCATCGACCATCACCGAGGTAATCCCCTGCAGTCCACGCGTATCGGCGATCAGCACGCGGACTTCCGCCTTGCCGGTGAACCACGTGGCGCCCGTTTCGGCCGCGAAACGACGCAGGTCGGCGGGCAGGAAATGACCGCGCACGGTGACTTCGCCCGTATAGGTCGGCACGACGTACATGCCGGACGAACGCTTGTCGACCGTGAGGTCGGCGACGGTATCCAGGTCATCGGCCAGGACGATTTCCGTGCCGTCGATCACCTTGGCGACGGCACCCCCGGCATCGTGGCTCTCCCGCTGCGTCGGCACGGCGAGCACCAGGCCGCCGATCACCTGCGGCCCACCCCAGCCTTCCGCCACGCGGGCCACGGCGGTATCGCGCATCGCCTGACGTTCGCGCACCAGGCCATCGGCCTGCGTCAGCGGAATGAGCATGAGCAAGGCCAGTAGCCCGATGCCGAGCACCTTGGCGGTTATCGATTGCATCCAGCGAAACATCGGTCTCTCCCTTCCTGATAGATGGGAACGATGCTCGGTGCCCCGGGGGTGCGCCAGCGGCGCCCACCGGGGCGAAGTGCGGGCAAGGAGGGGCGAAACGCGGCCCAGTGCCATGGAAAGAATCAGGTCGGGGAGGACACCGGCGCGAAGAAGGCCGTGACATCGGCGAGCTCGCGCGTGCGCGGCATCGGCGGCAGGCTGGCCAGGAACAGCCGCCCGTAGCCCTTGGTACTGAGTCGCGGATCGCACAGGACCAGGACACCGCGATCGTGCACGTCACGGATCAGGCGTCCCGCGCCCTGCTTGAGGGCGATGACGGCCGTGGGTACCTGCCAGCCCATGAAGGGATTGATGCCGGCTTCTTCGAGCGCTTCCAGCCGCGCCTGGAGCACCGGATCGTCCGGCATGGCGAAGGGCAGCTTGTCGATGACGACCACGCTCAACGCTTCGCCGGCCACGTCGACGCCTTCCCAGAAACTCGCGGCACCAAGAAGCACGCCACGCCCGCTGGCACGGAATTCCTCGAGCAGGCGATGCCGTGGCGCGGTGCCCTGGACGAACAACGGCCACGGCACACGACCTTCGAGCAGTTCAGCGGCACGCCGCAGCGCGCGATGCGAGGTGAAGAGCAGGAAGGCGCGGCCGTCGGACGCATCGAGCACGGGCCGGATCGCCGCGATGACGCGGTCGGTGTAGTCGCGCGCCGCCGGGTCGGGTAGATCCTTCGGCAGATAAGCGAGCGCCTGGCGTGGGTAGTCGAACGGACTCTCGACATGCAGCGTCTGCGGATCCTCGATGCCGAGCTGGCGGGCGAAGTGAGCGAAGTCGCCGGCGATCGACAAGGTCGCCGAGGTGTGGATCCAGGCGGCATCGGTCGCCATGCGCATCGCGCGCAGCGGCGTGGCGAGGTCCAGCGGCGTGGCATGCAAGGCGAACCCGCGTGGCCAGGTTTCGTACCACCGCACGTCGGCGGCCGAATGCTCCTCGGCAATCCGGTCCAGGCGCAGGCTGAGCATCTGCGCCCGCTCGAAGACGTTGGCCAGTCCGCGCGAGCGCTCGCCCAGCGATGAAAGCAAATCGGAAAGTGCGGCCATGACGTCACGCAGTTCGCCGAGCAGCTCGTGGACCGTCGCGTCCCGGTCGAGCGCGCCGAAGGGACCGCGAGCGGGCAGCGGGTCCATGGCCAGGCGCAGGCGCTTGATCAGGTCCTGCACCACTTCCACCGGTTCGAGCAGCTGGCTGGTCGCGCCGGTCACGCCCTGGGCTTCGGCCAGCGCGTCCTGGGCGAGATCGGTCATCTGCCTCGCGCTGACGCTCTGCGAGAAGAACTGGCCGGCCAGCTCGGGAATCTGGTGCGCCTCGTCGAGGATGAAGGCATCGGCGCCGGGAAGGATCTCCCCGAAGCCTTCCTGTTTGAGCGCGAGATCGGCCATCAGCAGGTGATGATTGACCACGACGATGTCGGCCTCCATTGCCTCGCGCCGCGCCTTGACCACATGGCAGTCCTCGAAGAACGGGCACTCCGTGCCCAGACAATTCTCAGGCGTGGAGGTGACGCGCGGCCAGACCGGGGAATCCTCGGGGATGTCGATCATTTCCATGCGGTCGCCGCGACGCGTGCGCGCCGACCAGGCACGGATCGCCGACAGCTGGCTGGCCAGCTGGCGATCGGGGTTGCCCTCGCGAACCGCCTGGTCCAGCCGGTAGAGGCACAGGTAGTTGGCCCGCCCCTTGAGCAGGCTGGTCTTCGCACGGCTGCCCAGCACGGCGTGCACACGCGGCAGGTCGCGGAAGAACAGCTGATCCTGCAAAGCCTTGGTGCCCGTGGAGACGATGACCTTGCGCCCCGACATCAGGGCGGGGACCAGGTAGGCGAAGGTCTTGCCGGTGCCGGTACCGGCCTCGGCAATCAGGACATCGCGGTCCTCGATGGCGGTAGCCACCGCCCCCGCCATGCGCTCCTGCGCCTCGCGAGGCGCGAATCCGGGTACTTCACGGGCAAACGGGCCCTCCGCGCCGAGGATCGCGGCCACATCGGATGCAGTCATCCCTCAAGTATCGCCTACAATGGCCGTCTTTTCGTCTTCCAAAGCGCGCCCCTTCGCGGCGCGAGCCGAGAGCCCACGCATGGATAAGAGTTTCGAGCCCAGCCAGATCGAGTCGAAGTGGTACGCCCAGTGGGAGTCCAGCGGCTATTTCAAGCCGTCGGGCAAGGGCACGCCCTACACGATCATGCTGCCGCCGCCCAACGTCACGGGCACGCTGCACATGGGCCATGCGTTCCAGCACACGATCATGGACACCCTGGTCCGCTATCACCGCATGCGCGGCTACGACACGCTGTGGCAGCTCGGCACCGATCACGCCGGCATCGCCACCGAAATGGTCGTCACCCGCCAGCTCAACGCGGAAGGCAAGCAGCGCTCGGATCTCGACCGCGATGCCTTCATCAGCCGTGTGTGGGAATGGAAGGCCGAGTCCGGCGACACCATCGGCCGGCAGATGCGCCGCATGGGCGTCTCCGGAGACTGGAGCCGCGAAGTCTTCACGATGGACCCGGGCCCGTCGAAGGCCGTCGTCGAAACCTTCGTGCGCCTGCACGAGGAAGGCCTGATCTACCGTGGCCAGAAGCTCGTCAACTGGGACCCGGTGCTGAAGACCGCCATCTCCGACCTCGAAGTGGTCAGCGAGGAAGAAGACGGCTCCATGTGGTCGATCCGCTACCCGCTCGCCGACGGCTCGGGTGAACTGGTCGTCGCCACCACCCGCCCGGAAACCATGCTCGGCGACGTGGCCGTCGCCGTCCATCCGGAAGACGAGCGCTACGCCCATCTGATCGGCAAGATGCTGAGCCTGCCGCTGTCCGATCGTCAGATCCCGATCATCGGCGACGACTACGTCGAGAAGGATTTCGGCACCGGCTGCGTGAAGATCACTCCGGCACACGATTTCAACGACTACGCCATCGGCCAGCGCCACAACCTGCCGATGATCAACATCCTCACCGACGACGCGAAGATCAACGACGCGGCGCCGGAAAAATACCGCGGTCTCGATCGTTACGTCGCCCGTAAGGCCGTGCTCGCCGATCTGGAAGCCGCCGAGCTGCTGGTCGAGACGAAGAAGCACAAGCTGCAGGTGCCGCGCGGCGATCGTACCGGCCAGGTCATCGAGCCGTACCTCACCTGGCAGTGGTTCGTGAAGATGGACACGCTCGCCGCGCGCGGCCTGCAGCTGGTCGAGCAGGGTGACGTGAAGTTCGTCCCCGAGAACTGGATCAACACCTACCGTCACTGGCTGGCCAACATCCAGGACTGGTGCATCAGTCGCCAGCTGACCTGGGGTCACCAGATCCCGGCCTGGTACACCGCCGATGGCAACATCGTCGTCGCGCACGACGAAGCCGAGGCGACGGCGAAGGCGGCCGCGCTCGGTTACACCGGCGCGTTGCGGCGCGACCTCGATGTGCTCGAGACCTGGTTCTCGTCGTCGCTGTGGAGCCACTCCACCCTCGGCTGGCCCGATCCACAGGCGCAGGCCGAGCGCGGATTCGACCGTTACCTGCCGACGAACGTGCTGGTGACCGGTTTCGACATCATCTTCTTCTGGGTCGCCCGGATGATCATGATGACCGACCACTTCACCGGCGAAGTGCCGTTCAAGGACGTCTACGTCACGGGCCTCATCCGCGACAAGGATGGCCAGAAGATGTCGAAGTCCAAGGGCAACGTGCTCGACCCGCTCGACCTCATCGACGGCATCACGCTGGATGAGCTGCTGGCCAAGCGCACGCGCGGGTTGATGCAGCCGAAGATGGCCGAGAAGATCGAGAAGGCCACGCGGAAGGAATTCGCCGAAGGCATCCCCGCCTTCGGTGCCGACGCGCTTCGCTTCACCTTTGCTTCGCTGGCCACGCACGGTCGCGACATCAAGTTCGATCTCGAGCGCGCGGCCGGCTACAAGGCCTTCGTCAACAAGCTCTGGAACGCCTCGCGTTTCGTGCTGATGAATGTTGGCGAGGACGCGAAGCTCGCACCGACAAAGCCGACGACCGAAGCCGAGCGCTGGATCCTCACCCGCCTGCGTGACACGCTGGGCACGGTGAAGGAGCAGTTGGCGGGCTATCGCTTCGACCTCGCCGCACAGGCGCTGTACGAGTTCACCTGGAACGAGTTCTGCGACTGGTTCCTCGAGCTGTCCAAGCCCGCGTTGAATGGTGACGACGCCGCTGCGGCGGCGTCCACGCGCTACACGCTCGTGCATGTGCTGGAAACCTTGCTGCGCGCCTTGCATCCGATCGTTCCGTTCGTTACCGAAGAGATCTGGCAGAACGTGCGCCCCGTCCTCGGCATCGAAGGCGACACGATCATGCTGCGTCCCTACCCCGAAGCCACGGACGTCGAAAGCGACGCCACGGCCACGGCCGAGATCGAATGGGTCAAGGATGTGCTTACCGGCGTGCGCCGCATCCGCGCCGAGATGGGCATCGCGCCTGGCAAGGTCATTCCGTTGCTGTTCGCCGATGGCGATGACGCCGATCGTAAACGCGCGAGCAAGTTCGCCGCTCAGATCGCCTTTCTCGGTCGGGTGGAGACACCGGTCTGGGTCGATGGCGATGAGCCGGCCTCGGCCGTCGCCGTCGTCGGCGCCATGCGCGTGCTGATTCCACTGGAAGGCCTGATCGATCTGGGCGCGGAGAAGGCTCGCCTGGCCAAGGAAATCGCTCGCGTGGAAGGCGAGGTGCGCAAGTGCGAGGCCAAGCTCGGCAACGCCAACTTCGTAGCGAACGCCCCGGCAGAGGTGGTGGCACAGGAGCGCCAGCGCATCGCGGACTGGAACCAACAGGCCCAGGCCATGCGCGAGCAGGCACTGAAGCTCGGCGGCTGACGCCGCCTCGCGCTTCAGGTAGAAAAAATCCCGCCGGATGGCGGGATTTTTTTTGTGGGAAGCCGCAGGCCTCACATATCGTGCTTGTTCACCTCGAAGCCGGCCTTCTTGTACTCGGTCCAGCGGCTGCGCGAGCCGTCGCGTTCCGCCGGATCCGCCGCGACCACCTCGAGCACCCGGTCGAAGCGGCCGGGAGCGCACACCTCGCGAAGGTTGATCACCATCGGGCGGTCCGCCACCTCGACACCCGGCGGCACGATCAGCACCGCCGTGTTCACGTCATCGTCGTCACCGGCAAGCTGGTGCGGGATGAAGCTGTCCTCGTCGAACGACCACAGGTACTCGTCGATCGCCTCGGCCTGCTCGAAATCGCGGGTGAGGATCAGGGTCGGCTGCTGCGCTCCGAAGGCGCGCTTGGCCAGCTCGCAGACCAGTAGCAGGGGATCCTCGCGAAACCGCGGCTTGTCGATCAGGTAGAAGTCGGCGCGAGGCATACGGGCCGGATCAGCCAGCGGCGACGCGGTCGAGCAGCCACTGCGTCAGCAGGGGCACCGGACGACCCGTGGCCATGCCCTTGCGACCCTCGTCCCACGCTGTGCCTGCGATGTCGAGGTGCGCCCAGCGACGGCCTTCGGTGAAGCGAGCCAGGAAGCAGCCCGCCGTAATCGCGCCGGCGTACTTGCCACCGATGTTGGCCACGTCGGCAAAACCCGAATCCAGCTGGCTCTGGTAGTCGTCCCAGAGCGGCAGGCGCCACGCGCGATCGAGCGTGGACTCACCGGCGGCGAGCAGCTCGGCCGAGAGCGACTCGTCCTTGGTCATCAGGCCGCTGGCGTGCTTGCCCAGCGCGACCACGCAGGCACCGGTCAGGGTGGCGGCGTCGATCATGGTGTGCGGATCGAAGCGCTTGCCGGTATAGGTCAACGCGTCGCAGAGGATCAGGCGACCCTCGGCGTCGGTGTTGAGCACCTCGATGGTGATCCCCGACAGGCTGGTCAGGACGTCGCCGGGACGGTAGCTGTCACCGTCGGGCATGTTCTCCACGGCGGGGACCACGCAGACGAGGTTGACCGCCAGCTTGAGCTTCACGGCCGCGACGAAGGCGCCGAGCACGCCGGCGGCGCCGCACATGTCGAACTTCATCTCTTCCATGCCCGGGCCCGGCTTCAGGCTGACGCCGCCGGTATCGAAGGTGATGCCCTTGCCGACGAAGGCATAGGGACGTTCACCGTCCTTGCCGCCGTTCCACTGGAGGATGACCAGGCGCGGCGCGTTGGCCGAGCCACGGGCCACGGCGAGCAGCGAACCGAAACCCTCACGCTCCATGTCGGCGCGGTCCAGGGCCTCGAAGGTCACGCCCTCGTGGGCGTCAGCGAAGGCCTTGGCCTGATCGGCGATGTAGTCGGGGTTGCAGATGTTCGGCGGCAGGTTGCCGAGTTCCTTGGCATAGCGGACGCCTTCGGCGATCGCGCGGGCCTCGGCCAGGCCGGCCTCGCCGTCGGCTGGGCCGACCAGGGTCATCGTGGCCAGCTCCGGCAGGGCCTTGTCGCGCGGCTTCACCGTGGCGGTGTAGCGGTAGGCGGCGTGGTCCGTGGCCAGAGCGGCGACGCGCAGGCGCCAGGCGGCATCGCGGCCGGGGACCTCGACCTCGGGCAGCCAGCTGACGGCTTCCGTCACCGGCAGCCGGCCCACGGCGCGCGCGGCTTCCAGGGTCACGCGCTGGTAGCGGGCAGCATCGAAGGTCTTCTGCGCGCCGAGGCCCACCACCAGCACGCGGGCGGCGGCGACGCCGGCCGGGTGCAGAAGGGTGACGAGGTTGCCGACCTTGCCGGTGATATCACCCGCCTCGACCAGGCGCTTGATCGCCCCGCCGCCGGCGGTATCGATCCGCGCGGCAGCGCTGGTCAGGACACCGTTCTCATAGACGCCGACCACGGCGACCGGGGTCGTGGTGGATTCGGGAGCGTTGGAACCGAGGCTGAACTGAACCGTCATAGCTAACTGTCCTGCAAAAGCCCGCCGGGGCCCGGACAGGCTAGACTTGTGGTTTGCCGGCCAGGACTGACGCGGCACGAACCGCCAATTCTACCAAATGCTCAGCATCCTCGACCGATACTTCCTGCGCGAACTTGCCTACGGTGTCATTGCGACCGCCGTGGTCCTGCTCGTCATCTTCGCGGGCGGCGCCTTCGCCACGGTGCTGCAGAAGGTGGCCAACGGCAGTATCCAGCCGAGCGTGATGTTCGAGGTGCTCGGCCTGCAGATGGTCGACCTGCTCTCCACCCTGCTGCCCATGTCGGTCTTCCTGGGCACGCTCACCGCCCTCGGCCGGATGTACCGCGAAAGCGAGATGCACGTCCTGGCCTCGTCCGGCATGGGCCCGCGGGGCCTGCTGCGCCCGGTCACCCTGCTCGCCGTGATTGCGACGATCGTGGTCGGCCTGGTCTCGCTCTGGCTCGGGCCACTCTCTGCCCGTTCGGCCGATACGATCATCGCGACCGCAAACAAATCCGTGATCGCCGCCGGCCTGGATGCCGGTCGCTTCACCGAGCTGCCGGGCAAGGGCGGCATTATCTTCGTCGACACGCTCAGCCGTGACGGTACCGTCCTGGGCAAGACTTTCATCGCCACCGACCGCGTGGACAGCGACAATCGGCCGCAGGTACGCGTGGTCAATGCCAAGAGCGGCCACATGTACCAGGAAAGCGATGGCGTGAACCGCTTCCTCGCGCTGTACGACGGCTGGCAGTTCGAAATCCCGCTGGGCATGGATAACTGGCGGCGCATGAAGTACGAACGTAACGATGTGTCGCTGTCGAACATCTCCGATGACGATGACGATTCGGATCCGGCGCATGAATCGACCACCAGCGATCTGTTCAGGACGCCCACGGCGGACGGCCTGGGCGAGCTGGTGTCCCGCTTCGCCGCCCCGGTCAGCACCCTGGTGCTGATGATGATGGTCCTGCCGATGTCCCGGCAGGCACCGCGCGACGCGCGCTATGGCCGCCTGCTGATCGCCGTGCTGGCTTACTTCCTCTACGTCATCTGGCAGCTGATCGCGCGGACCCAGATCATCAAGGGCAACCTGCATACTTCGGCGCCGATCTGGCTCCTCCACATCATCGTATTCGGCGTGGCGGCGTGGTTCTTCTGGCGTCAGAATTCGCCACGGCAAGTGAAGGTAACCGCCTGATGGCCACCCTGACCGTCAAGCGGGCCGACCGGCTCATCGGCATGACCGTGCTGGGCACCCTGCTCCTGGTCTGGCTCGTCCTGACCGGCTTCGATGCCCTCACCCAGTTCGTCCGTCAGCTCGGCAACATCGGCAAGAACGGCTTCACGCTCTACGACGCCATCGCCTACATCATGCTGACGGTGCCGCGGCGCCTCTACCAGATGTTCAGCAATGCCGCCCTTATCGGCGGCCTGCTCGGCCTCGGCAGCCTGGCCGCCACCGGCGAGCTGACCGCACTGCGTGCGGCGGGCATGTCGAAACTGCGCATCGCCGCTTCCGCGGCTGGCGTGATTGCCGTCCTCACCCTCGGCGTAGTGGTGATGGGCGAGACCGTGGCGCCTTATGGCGACCAGCACGCACAGGCCATCCAGGTGCGCATGCGTTCCAGCAACCTGGGTGCGACGGCCAGTGGGCTATGGGCACGCGACGGCGGCAAGATCATCAATGCCAAGTCGGCCATCGCCTTGCAGGAAGACGATCGCACCACGGTGAAGCTGGTGGACGTGCGCGTCTACACCTTCACCCCCGACGGCCAGGTGCTGGAGTTCTCGCACGGCGACAGTGCCATCCACGACGGCAACCGCTGGGTGATGACCAACGTCCGCACGACCACGCTGGACGCCAAGGGCACGCATGCCACTCAGCAGGCGACGCAGACCTGGGCCTCGCATCTCAACCCGCACGTACTCGAGCAGTCGGTCATCCATCCCGAGTACCTGTCGATGGCCGACCTGCGCAGGAACATGCGCTACCTCCAGGCCAACGGGCAGAATCCAGGTGCCTATGCGGTCGCCTTCTGGGGCCGCGCGCTGTTCGCGGCGAATACGCTGATCCTGGTGCTGTGCGCAATGCCCTTCGCCTTCGGCTCGCTGCGCTCGGGTGGTTTCGGCAAACGCCTGTTCCTCGGCGTGATCATGGCGATCGGCTGGTACTTCCTGCAAGGTGCCATGGTCAACTTCGGCACCGTGTATGGACTGCCACCGCTGTTGGCGAATTTGCTACCGACAAGTTTGCTGGTGATCGGTGCGCTGACTTACTTCAGGCGATTCGGCTAGCCCGTTCGGGCATCGTTACCGATTCGAGTACCSCGTCCAGCTGCTCGCCGGTCATTGGCTTGCGCAACAGCGCGTTCATGCCGGCATCGCGGATCGCGGTCGCCTCGTCACCTGCCGACCGCGCCGTGACGGCGATGATGGGAAGGTTCGCGAAGCGCTCCATGCGACGCAGCATGCGCGCCACCTGGAAGCCGTCGACCAGCGGCAGGTCGAGATCGAGCAGGACGACGTCGTAGGCTTGTCTCGACACCTCGGCCATCGCTGCAAGGCCGTCAGCCACCGCCTTGACAGCATGTCCGCGCTGGTCCAGCAGCGCTGTCACGACAGCAGCGACGACCGCATCGTCCTCGACAAGAAGCAACCGGCGGCTGGCAGGTGTCCGCACTGTCGAAGGCGTCGCCACACAGGAGCTTCCCTCACAGGCGCAGGCGCAAAGCGGAAGTCTCACGACGAAGGTGGTGCCGGCGCCGGGGGTGCTCTCGACCTCGATGCTGCCGCCCATGAGCGCGCATAGCTCGTGACAGATGGCCAGCCCCAGTCCACAGCCCTGGGCTCGTTCCGGTGAGCCGCCCTGTTCGAAGCGTGCGAAGAGGCGACCACGCAATTCCTCGGAAATGCCCGGACCCGTGTCGGTCACCGACATCGACAAGGTCTCACCGCAGCGGCGCAGGTGAACACTCACCGAGCCGGCATGGGTGAATTTCACTGCATTGTTGACCAGATTCTGCAGTATCTGCCGCAGGCGAATGGCGTCCCCGCGAATCGTCGCCGGTACATCGGGTTCGACGTGGACGGAAAGCGCCAGCCTCTTTCCACGCGCGTTGCCCGAGGCCAGGGCGATGACTTCATCGGCCAGCGCACGCACCGTCACGCATTCGACTTCCAGCAGCAGACGGCGGGACTCGATCCGGGTGAGGTCGAGCGCATCGTTGACCAGCCGCAACAGAGTCGTCCCCGATCGCCGCACGGCGTCGACGTAACTGCGTTGTGTCTCGTCCAGCCGCGTCTGCGCCATCAGCTCGGCCATGCCCAGCACACCCGTCATGGGGGTACGAATCTCGTGACCCAGTGTCGCCATGAATTCGGTCTTCGCGGCATTGGCTTCTTCGGCAAGGCGCTTCTGCTGCTCCGCAAGCCGGAGGCGCAGCGCCTGCCGCACGCGACGCCGCGCGGCAACGACGCCACCGCACACGAGCACGACCAGGCATACGACGTAGATCATCCACGCCCACCAACGCAGCCACGGCGGGGCATCCACGACAAGGATCAACGACAGTGGGCCACTCTCCAGGTCGTGTCCCGCGCCGGAGATCGTAAGGCGATGTGTACCGGGACTCAGCGGACCGAACGTGCGCTCACCCTGCTTGCCCGTTCGCAGCACGGCGATCGTGCCTTCGTGGTCGAGGGCGAAGTCGATATCGTTCCGCTCGGGATTCACATAGGACAGCGCACGCGTACGCACGATCAGGTCACGATCGTTCCAGTCCAGGTGCAGCGTGTTGCCGATGACAGCGAGCGAACGGCGCGTGCCGGCGCGCGACACACTGGCGCCGAGCAGGACGATGAAGGGCCGGCGGGGATGATCCCGCTGCCGGTCCGGCCTGAATCCGACCAACCCGCCGAGAGTCGCGCCATACATCGTGCCATCGGACAGCAACACGGTCGTCGCGTTGGTGAATTCGCCATTCGCGAGGCCATCGGCGAGCCCGAACGGACGAAAGTTTGCCGGCGCAGGATCGAATCGCCAGACCCCGGTCTGTCCGTACAGCCAAAGACGCCCCATCAAGTCCTTGCGTACGTTGAGGATGTCGGCCGAGGGGAAGCCCTGGGTACCRCCGAGACTTCGTTCTAACCGGGCGCGGCTGCCGTCCCACCGGTAGTGTTCCAGCGCGGCGGGACGGACGATCCAGAAGCCATCACCGTCCGGCTCGAACGCACTGACGCGCCCGGGCGTGACCCCTTCGACGTAATGCATGCTGCCGGACGCGCGATCCAGACGCGCCAGGCCCGCGGCGCTGGCCTGCCATAGATGGCCGTCGACCATTTCGATTTGCCGCGTATCGGTCGCACCGCGTCGCGTCTCCGCGAAAGGTACGGCGACGGCCGTCGCCAGTGATGGGTCGAGGGCGAACAGTCCTTGACCGATCGCTGCGACGTACACCGTACCGTCCGCCGCGGAAGCCATCGCCGTGACAGCGTGATCGATGGTGCCCCGAAACAGGGGTTGTGCGGCGCGACCGGACGCGATAGTGAGGCCGTCCACGCCACCCGCCAGAAGGCGTCCATCCGCCATCTCCTGGAGGCTCTGCACACGAGCGGGACCCAGGTCGAATCCGCCGGAGGCACGGCCGGTCGCCGGGTCGAAACGGCGGATCCAGCCGCGGAAGCCGCCTACCCATAACTCGCGATCGCCGTGCGCCGCGACCGCCGTCACGGCACGGCCGGGAAAGCTCCAGGGATCGGTCGCTACGTGCGCAAAGCGGGTGAAATCCTCCCAACCGGGCCCGAGATACGCCAGCCCGCCATCACTGAGGGCGAACCACAGTCCGTGTTCGCGATCCTCGATCATGTCGCTCACGGTGCGCCCGGGAAGACCGCCCGGCGCGGTCCACGAGTCGGCGATGGCGTGCCGCCGTCCCAGACGATCGATCATCGACAGCCCATCGAGAGCGGCGATCCAGAGGCTGCCGTGGCTGTCGACCAGGGAACCACGGATGTGCTGCGGTGCCACCCGCGTGTCGCGTGCGATGCGCCCGTCCTTGGCGAGACGGTAGAGCCCGACGTCGGTCGCGAACTGCAACTCGCCACCGACGCCGGCTATCCGTGTGACCCGTGGTGCCGCACCGTTGGCGAAGGGCACCGCGTGCGGCTGTCCATCACGATCGATCACGTCCACGCCGGCGTCCCCGGCGACCCAGACGCGTCCATCGTCCGTCGCATGCAGCGCCCGGATCGTCGTCGATGACATGCCAGCCCGAAGGATCGACCGGTGTTCGAACCCGCTACCGTCCGGTCGCATGCGATCGAGGCCCTTCGACGTGCCCACCCAGATCGATCCGTCCCGCGCCTGCGTCACCGCGCGCACGTCGTCATCGGACAGGCCATCGCGCCATTGCACGAAGCCACCGGTGACGGGGTCGTAGCGTGCCAGGCCGATGTCCGGGCCGCCGATCCAGATGCGGTCGTCGCGATCGATGTAAAGCGCGGACAGCGCGCCGGCCGGCATCGCGTGGTCTCGTTCGGCGCCGATCCCGGGGACGATGAATTCGACGCCATCGAAGCGGGCGAGGCCCATGGCGGTTGCGACCCAGATGAAACCGTGCGCGTCCTGGGCGACCGCCTTGACCTTGCTGCTTGGCAGGCCTTCATGGAGCCCGAAGCCGCGGAACTGGGGCGTGGGTACCGGTGGCATGGCCGTACTGGCGGAGACCGGCGCGACCGCGGCCAGAAAGACCGCGGTCACGAGAATCCATCTCGTGAAGAGCGTGTGGCGCATACGCTTTATTCCTTGTTCGATCCCGATCATGCCATACCGTCGTCGAGGCAGAACAGGCGCAACGCGCCGACAGTGCGTAGGCATTCGTCGGGGGCGGTTACGTCTAGAATGCCGGTATGTCACGCCGACTTCGTACCCTGATCGCGGCCATCGGCATCGCCGCCCTCGCCTGGCTCCTCTTCGCCACGCTCGAGCGCGCGCTAGCCCTGGCGCAGCGCTTCATGAACCTGCCCGAAGGTCTGCGCTGGCTGATCGGCGGCCTCCTGGCTGTCGTGGTCGTCGTCGGTGCAGCGTCGGCCGTGTGGTGGCTGCGGCCACGCAAGCAGCGCGTACCGGTCACCGCACCCGATCGCGCGTCGCTCGAATCGCGCCTTGCCGCGCTCCGCGATTCGGACACCGGGGTTGAGGAACTTCGTAGCGAACTCGACGAACTCGATCGCCGACGTGCGTCCGCTTCCCTCTATCTGGCCGTCTTCGGCGAGATCTCGACGGGCAAGTCCACGCTTATCGCCGCACTCGTGCCCGGGTCTGCACCGGTGAGCGACGTACGCGGCGGGACGACGCGACAGGTCACCCACTACGAAGGGCATACGCCGGCGGGTGAGCACTGGACGGTGGCGGACGTGCCGGGCTCGGCCGAGGCGGGCGGCGACGATCGCGAACGCGTGGCACGTGAAGAAGCCCTGCGTGCGCACGCGGTGCTCTACGTCTGCGCCGGCGACCTCACCCGGACGCAGGCCGCGGAGCTCCATTGGCTCGGCGATTTCGGCAAACCCCTCGTACTCGTCGTTAACAAGGCCGACCAGTGGACGGACGAGGAACGCAAACACCTGGTCGCGCGCCTGCGCGAACGTAGCGAAGGCATTCCCGATGCGATCGTCCTGGTCAGTGCGGGCGGCGAGGAAYGATTCACGCGCGTTCTCGCCGATGGCACGCGCGAGGACGTGCGAAGGACGCGTCGTGCCGACCTCGGTCAGCTCCCCGACGCCCTGCGCCGCCTGGTCGCGCCGGGCGCAGCGGCGCTCGAAGCCCAGCGCGAAAACGCGGTGCTCGCCGGATTGCACGAACGCACCAGCGCGCAGGAAACCGTATGGCGCGCGGCAGAGGCCGAGCGCATCGTGCGGCGCTACGCGCGGCGCGCCATCGTCGGCGCGATGGCCGCCGTGGCGCCGGGTACGGACCTGGTCATCCAGGGCGCCTTGGCGGCTGGTCTCGTCCGCGCCCTGGCAGGGCTATACGGCGTTCGCGTCACCGATGTGGAAATCGAGGGGCTGCTACGGCAGGCGCGGCTGACCCTGCGCACGGGAACCTCCGTGGTGCTGGCGGTGGCCGGCAACGCGCTGAAGGCTCTCCCCGGGCTGGGTACCCTGGGCGGGGGTGTACTGCACGCCTTCGCCTACGCGCTGATCTTCGACAGTCTTGGCCGGGCCCTCGCCGCAAGCCTCGCGGAACGCCAGGCACTGGACCAGGCCGACGCGGGCGCGCGCATGCGTGATCTTCTCGCCGACGGCGGCAGCTCCCGTCTGCGCCGGCTGGCGGAACTGACGGGCGAGGCGCTACGGGATCGCTGAGTGAACGATGCGTTCCCCGCGGACGGGCTGACAAGGCGCCCGCCGTCGGCCACACTGCTCGTCATTGGCGGCCCCACGGCCCCGTTGGAACAGGCCTTTACGCATGCGTCCCGCCGGCTTCCTTCTCCTGTTCGGCATGGCTGTCGCGCCGGTCGCGGCCAGCGCCGAAGCGCTCAGCTATCACATCGACCCCGTGCACACCCAGGTCGTCTTCAACGTCGAGCACAACGGTTTCTCGCGCTCGTTCGGACGACTTCGTGTCACCGACGGCACGATCCGCTTCGATCGCGACGACTGGTCGAAGTCCTCCGTCGACGCCACGATCGACCTCACCTCGGTCGACATGGGTGACGGCGACTGGGACAAGGTCGTCCAGGGGGCCGACCTGCTCGACGCCGGGCGCGCCCGCACGGCCCGCTACGTCAGCGACAGCGTGGAGAAGAAAAACGACGATGAGGGCATCGTGCACGGCAAGTTGACCCTCCGTGGCCTGACCCTCCCCCTCGACATTCCGTTCCGGGTCAACCGGGTCGGCAAGACCATCTACGGCCTGCACACGGTCGCCGGCTTCTCCGCCCAGGTGTCGATCGACCGGACGACCTACGGCATGACATCCAATCGGAACTCGATCGGCACTAACGTAGCCGTCTGGCTGGAAATCGAGGCCATTCGCGGCGGCGAACGCACCCCCTCCACCGACAAGGAAAAGACCGATGCCCCTGCGCAGTGACCACACCCGCTGGAGCACGGCTGCCAAGACCTTCCACTGGCTCATGGCGCTACTGATCCTGGGTAACGGTGCGTTCGCTCTGTGGATGGACGGTCTCAAGCCGTCCCTGCAGAAGATCAACATGTTCGCCCTGCACAAGTCGATCGGCCTCACCGTGCTCGCCCTGTTCCTGTTGCGCGTACTCTGGCGTGCGATCGACCGGCGCCCCCCGGACGTGCCGGCGCCGCGCTGGCAGCACCTCGCTGCGAAAGCCGTCCACGGTTTCCTCTACGTGTTGATCGCCGCCATCCCCTTGTCGGGCTGGGCGTTCAATTCCGCACACGGCTTTCCGCTCCAGTATTTCAAGCAGTTCAATCTTCCGGCACTGGTGGAAAAGAATCCGGAGCTGTCCGATACCCTCGGTACGGTCCACGTCTACCTGTTCTGGTTCCTGCTGCTGGTCCTCGTCGCCCATGTGGGTGGCGCGTTCAAGCATCACTTCATCGATCGCGACGATACGCTCCGCCGCATGCTGCCGTTCGGCCGTGCAAAGCGGACGCCCCCCACCTCTCCCGGAGATACGCCATGACCTCGACCCTCCGCCGCCTCTCGGCGCTTGCCCTTGCCCTCGCCCTCCCCCTGGCCGCTTCCGCGGCGGACTACAAAGTCGGCCCGGGCAGCACGCTGGGCTTCAGTGGCAAGTTCCAGGGCCAGCAGTTCGACGGTACGTTCGGCAAATTCGACGCCGCGATCAGCTACGACGCCGCGAATCTGGCTGCCTCGAAGTTCGATGTCACCGTGGATACGTCGACGGCGAAAACCGGTGACGGCGATCGTGACAACGCCCTGCCCGGCTCCGATTTCTTCGACACGAAGAAGTTCGCCACCGCGCACTACGTCACGACCGGCTTCAGCAAGAACGCCAAGGGCGACGTCATCGCCAACGGCAACCTCACCCTGCACGGCGTGACCAAGCCGGTCGCGCTGAAGGTCGTCTTCTCGCCGAACGCCGGCGGCGCACGTCTCTCCGTGACGGGCACGTTGAAGCGTCTCGACTTCGGCGTCGGCAGCGGCGAGTACAAGGACACTTCGACCATCGCCGACGAGGTTCTGGTGAATGGTTCACTGAACTTGCTGCCGAAGTAAGCGCCGCCATGGCGGGTTTCCGCGAACGCTTTCGCGGTCTCGCCGACCGCTTCCGCCGCAGCGCGCCCCGCGCTCCTGCGGCGGAAGCGATGCGCGGCGGCCCCGTGGCAGCCAGCCTGCGCGGCCTGCTCGACGACCCCGCCATTCCGGCGAGTGTGCGCGAGGCGATGGCCTCCGATTTCCGTCGTGTCGAGACCATGCTCGACCGACTCCAACGCGACGAGCTCCATGTGGCTGTCTTCGGCCGCGTCTCCGCGGGCAAGTCCGCCCTCGGCAACGCGCTGCTGGGCCGGGATGCGTTCGCGGTGGGCGTGCTCCACGGCACGACCACCGAGGCGGACGCGGCCCGCCTGGACGAGGCGAGCCGTGCCGGCCTGGTGCTCATCGATACGCCCGGCATCAATGAGCTGGGCGGCGAAGCACGCGAAAAGCTCGCGTTCGAAGTCGCCGAGGTCAGCGACCTGATCGTCTTTGTCGCCGATGGCGACCTCACGCGCGAAGAGCGCGACGCGTTGCGCACGCTCGCCTCGACGCAACGCCCCTTGCTGCTCGTGTTGAACAAGGCGGACCGCTACTCCGACGAGGAACGCGAAGGCCTGCTCGAACAGCTGCGCCAGCACGGCGCCGGTCTGGTCCGACGTGAAGACGTGATCGCGGTGGCGGCGCGGCCCAGCGCTCGTGAGGTCGTCGACATCGATGCGCAAGGCCACGAACAACGCAAGCCGGAAGCTGCGCCTGCGGATGTCGCCGCGTTGAAGATCCGTCTGCTCGCCATCGCCGAACGCGAAGGCAAGACCCTCTCGGCCATCAACGCCGGCCTCTTCGCCGGACGACTCACCGACCAGGTCACCGAGCGGGTCGCCGCCACGCGTCGCGATGTGGCGTCCGGGGTCATCCGGCAGTACTGCATCGCCAAGTCCGTCGCAGTGGCGCTCAACCCCATCCCCGTCGCCGACCTCCTGCTCGCGGGAGGCCTGGACGCGGCGATGGTGGTGCAGCTGGGGCGGGTCTATGGACTTCCCCTCACGCGCAGCGAGTCCGGTCGCCTCGTTGCCGTGATCACCACCCAACTCGCCGCGCTCATGGGAGCGGTCTGGGGCGTGCAACTGGTGGCGTCCGCTTTGAAGGGAATTAGCGGCGGCCTGTCCGTGGTCGTCACGGCGGCTGCCCAGGGGGCCCTCGGCTGGTACGCCACCGTCCTGATCGGACGCGCCGCCGAGCACTACCTCATCACCGGCAAGTCCTGGGGCGAGCATGGGGCCAAGCGAGCTGTCGCCGATATCGTCGCCAGCCTGGACCGCGATTCCATCCTGCGCGAAGCCCGCGAGGAGATCCTCCGCCTCCTGCGAAATTAAAGACGTGTAGGAGCCGATTCATCGGCGAATGGTGAACAAACCCGCTGCGCAGCAGCGCTCCCACAAGGTTGCTGGCCTCAGTCAGCATCGGGGGAGAGCTCGCCGATGAATCGGCTCCTACCGCGACCCATCCTCACCCGCGAATGATCTCGCGGCTTCCACATCGAACGGCCAGTCCAGCTCCGCCCCGTCGCTGCGCCGTAACACCGGGACCCGCGCACCATAACGTGCCTCGAGCCTATCGTCCTCATCGATCCAGACGGGCGTGAAGTCCGGAAACCGTGCCTGCGCCAGGACATCGAGCGCAAGGTCGCAAAGATGGCAATCGTCGCGCTGGAACAGGGTGAACTCGGACATGCGCAGGTGTATGGGGTCAGTGGCGGGCAGGCGTAGAATAGCCGGCTACTCCCCGTAGCCAACTCCCCAAGCCATGGCAGTCAGCGTTTTCGACCTCTTCAAGATCGGTATCGGTCCGTCTTCCTCCCATACCGTCGGGCCGATGCGCGCAGGCGCACGCTTTGCCGAGCACTGGCTGGCCGAGAAAGGCGTCCTCGAACGCGTCGCGCGCGTGCGCTGCGAACTGTTCGGTTCGCTGGCGATGACGGGTCGCGGCCACGGTACGGATAAAGCCGTGCTGCTTGGCTTCGAAGGCGAATGGCCGGACAAGGTCGACCCGGACGCCATCCCGGCGACGCTGGAGCGCATCCGTTCCAGCAAGCGCATCCGCATCCTCGGCCGCCACGAAATCGTCTTCGATGAGAAAGCCGACCTGGTTTTCAACAAGCGGCAGAAGCTCCCGTTCCACACCAACGGCATGCGTTTTTCGGCCTACGATGCGGACGGTAACGAGCTGGCGACTCGCGACTATTACTCGGTCGGTGGCGGCTTCGTCGTCAATCCCGACGAGGCGGCCGAAGACCGTATCGTCGCGGACACCAGCGAGCAGCCCTTCCCCTTCAGCAGCGGCGACCAGATGCTCTCGCTGTGCGAAGAGCACGGTCTGACCATCGCGCAACTGATGATGCGTAACGAAAGCATCTGGCGCCCCGAGGCGGAAACCCGGGCCGGGCTGCTGGTCATCTGGAAGGCCATGCAGGACTGCGTGTCGCGGGGCCTGCGGTCGCCGGGCACCCTGCCGGGCGGCCTCAAGGTCCAGCGCCGCGCCCCGTCGATGGTCGCCGAACTGCGTTCGCAACCGGAAGCCGCGCTGCGCGACCCGCTCACCATCCTCGACTGGGTGAACCTCTATGCCCTGGCAGTGAACGAAGAGAACGCGGCAGGCGGCAGCGTGGTCACCGCACCGACCAATGGCGCCGCGGGCATCGTTCCCGCCGTACTCCACTACTACCGTCACTTCTGCCCGAACGCGTCGGAAGATGGTGTGATTGAGTTTCTTCTCACGGCAGGCGCCATCGGCATCCTCTACAAGGAGAACGCCTCCATCTCCGGCGCCGAGGTCGGTTGCCAGGGTGAGGTGGGCGTCGCGTGTTCGATGGCCGCCGGTGGCCTCACCGCCGCGCTCGGCGGCAGTGTCCGCCAGGTGGAAAATGCCGCCGAGATCGGCATGGAGCACAACCTCGGCCTCACCTGCGACCCGATCGGCGGCCTGGTGCAGATTCCCTGCATCGAGCGCAATGCGATGGGCGCGGTCAAGGCGATCAATGCGAGCCGCATGTCGCTCAAGAGCGACGGCAAGCATCACGTCTCGCTGGACAAGGTCATCGCCACCATGCGCGACACCGGGCGCGACATGAAGGACAAGTACAAGGAAACCTCGCGCGGAGGCCTGGCCGTCAATGTCATCGAGTGCTGATAGGTAGCGGCGAAGCCAGCGGTTGTGGGAGCCGATTCATCGGCGAATGGCAAATAACCCCGCTGCGCAGCAGCGCTGATCCCTGGTTGCTGGCCTCGACTCAGCGCGTCGGGCACATCCGGGGCAGCCGGCCGACGGTCTCGACACGGACCGGCTCGTCCTGTCCCCACCAGTTCGCGACCGCCGAGTAGCAGATGCGCAGCTTGCCCCGGCGGGTGTCGAAGCGCTGCTTGCTGGTATAGGCGAAGCACGACACCGAGGCCAGATGCCCCATCTCGCGCATCGTGATGGCGCAGCGCCGCACGGATTCGACCGGGTCCTCGCCAGGGTAGAGAGTGAAGTAAAAACCCTTGGCAGTACGGTCGTAGGACTCTGAATCGATCAGCCGGCCTTTGTCGTTCCATTGCTCATCGGTTGCGGCAACGCCGCATACCGAAATCGCAATGAACAACACGCCGCTGGCGACCACCTTCGAACGCATCCGAACCCCTTTAGCCCTACCGCGTCGGCCAGTGTATATCGACGCGAGCCCGGTTGGGCGACGGCGCGCGCTGGCTGACATGCGCGGCCGGGGCTGTCATGATCCCGCCCTTGTGCCGCCATGGGCCGGGTTCCCCCGTCCCGTCCGACCGGAGTCATCATGTCCCACCACGCTATCCGCCGCGACGTCGGCGCTTTCGCCCTGATGCTGACCGGCCTGGGCTCGATCATCGGCTCAGGCTGGCTGTTCGGCGCCTGGCACGCCGCCCAGCTCGCTGGTCCCGGCGCCGTCTACGCCTGGATCATCGGCGCCRTCATCATCCTCTTCATCGCCCTGACCTACGCGGAACTGGGTGCGATGTTCCCCGAGTCCGGCGGCATGGTGCGCTATGGCCACTACTCCCACGGGTCGCTGGTCGGCTTCATCGCCGGCTGGGCCAACTGGATCGCCATCGTCTCGGTGATCCCCGTCGAGGCCGAAGCCTCCGTCCAGTACATGGCCTCCTGGCCGTGGGAATGGGCACAGTGGACCAAGGGCCTCTACGTCGTCACCGCCGGCCACGGCGAGCTGACGCCGCCGGGCCTGGCGATCGCCGCCGTGCTGGTGATGGTCTACTTCTTCCTGAACTTCTGGAGCGTGAAGCTGTTCGCCAAGAGCAACACGGCGATCACCGTCTTCAAGCTCGTCGTTCCGGCGGCCACGGGCATCGCGCTCATCTGCACGAGCTACAACCCGGGCAACTTCCACATCGGCGCTACCGGCGGCACGCACGCCATCGACATCTCGTCGATCCTCACCGCCGTCGCCATCTCGGGCATCGTCTTCAGCTTCAACGGCTTCCAGAGCCCGGTGAACCTGGCCGGCGAAGCACGCAATCCCGGTCGCAGCGTGCCCTTCGCGGTGATCGGCTCGATCCTGCTGGCGACCGTGGTCTACGTGTTGCTGCAGATCGCCTTCATCGGCGCCGTTCCGCCCGACCAGCTCGGCAAGGGCTGGGCCGGCCTCGAATACGCCTCGCCGTTCGCCCAGCTGGCCACGGCCCTGATGATCAATTGGATGGCGATCCTGCTGTACGCGGACGCCTTCGTCAGCCCCAGCGGCACGGGCGCCACCTACACGGCAACCACCGCGCGCATGATCTACGCCATGGAGCGCAACGGCCAGCTGCCGAAGATCTTCGGCCACATCCACCCGCGCTTCGGCATTCCGCGCCCGGCCATGTGGCTGAACCTGGTGGTGAGCTTCCTGTTCCTGTTCTTCTTCCGCGGCTGGGGCACCCTGGCAGCGGTGATCTCGGTGTCGACGATCATTTCGTACCTCACCGGCCCGGTCAGCGTCATGACCCTGCGTCGCACCGCACCGGAGATGAAGCGTCCGCTGCGCATCCCCGGCCTGCCGCTGCTCGCCGCCCTCGCCTTCATCTTCGCCACCGAACTGCTGTACTGGGCGAAATGGCCGCTCACCGGCGAGATCATCCTGCTGATGGTCATCGCCTTGCCGCTGTACTTCTATTACACCGCCAAGAGCGGCTGGGACGACTTCCGCCGTCACCTCGCCGGTGCCTGGTGGCTCATCGCTTACCTGCCGACGATTGCACTCGTGTCTTACGCGGGTAGCTCGACCTTCGGCGGACACAACTACATCCCTTACGGCTACGACCTCGCCGTCGTCGCGGTGATCGGCATCGTCTTCTATTTCTGGGGCATTTCCGCCGGCTGGCGGACGCCGATGGTCGAAGCCGCGCGCTTCAACCACGACGAGATGCACGGGGATGAGCCGGTGGTGCCGCCCAGTGCGGATGAGGCGGCCAGGGTTACGGGCCAGCGCTGATACGAAAAATCGCCCTTCGGGGCGATTTTTTTGTGTGGTCGACCAATCAAATAAACGAGGAAAGTCTGACGCTCAAGAATGCCTGAGCTCTCGGTCATAAACGTTGTGATAGACAAGCACGGCAAGACGGATGACCGCGATGTCTTTGACCTTGCGTGGCAAACGCTCTTGCAGCGATTTGAGAACACTCTCACGCGCAACAACTTTCCTCATGCGACGGCGAAGGGGGAATGCGGAATGGTCTTCGCCGACGGCCATCCCTCCGCAAAGCTAATCGCGATGTACGCCCAAATGCGCTACTGCAATCTGGTGCCAAATCAGACCGGGGGTGGTTACAGGAACATCGTGATGAGAAATGTCATCAAGGACCCGTGCTTCCGGGACTCTGCTCACTCGCTCCTGATACAGGCCGCGGACCTGATTGCCTTTCTGCTCTATCAGCAGGAGCAACCAAACCAGTACATGCGGAAATCAGGAGGCCGAGGATACTTTTCACGCCTCGCACCGATCTTGTTCCGGCGTGCCTGCCCCGCGGATGCACAGGGCATCGTGCGGCTATAAAAAAGGGGCGCTTGAGAGCGCCCCGGAGACATCCTA
Organism: Luteibacter sp. P1_D3; assembly: GCF_056406135.1. Classification (NCBI taxonomy): domain Bacteria; kingdom Pseudomonadati; phylum Pseudomonadota; class Gammaproteobacteria; order Lysobacterales; family Rhodanobacteraceae; genus Luteibacter; species Luteibacter sp. P1_D3. Next base: position 392,769 of record NZ_JBFUAT010000001.1, read on the forward strand.
CTAGGTGGACCAGCCACCGGCCGGATGTGCGATTGAATCTACTCTGGCAGCAGATCGGTTGCAAGGTCTACGGAAGCGTCTACAACGCCAGCACGTCGCCGAGCAGCGCTTGCGCCGTAATTTCCGGCCCGGCGCCCGGGCCCTGGATGACCAGCGGGGTCGCGTGATAGCGCGTGGTCGTGAGCGCGAACTGGTTGTCGGTACCCGAAAGACGCGACGCGGGATGCTCTGGGCCAACTTCGAACAGTCCGACGCGAGCGCGACCGCGCTGATTCAACCTCGCCAGGTAGCGCAACACTTTACCGTTGGCTTTCGCCGCGACCTGTCGCTGATGCAGTGGCTCGTCGAGCTCTTCGAGGCGATCCAGAAACGTTTTAGTGTCCAGCGTGCGCAATGCTTCCGGTACGAGACTCTCGATTTCCACCTCTTCGCTGCCCAGCGAAAACCCGGCGTTGCGCGCGATGATCAACAACTTGCGTGCCACGTCTTCGCCAGAAAGATCTGAGCGAGGATCGGGCTCGGTGAAACCGAGGCGACGGGCATCGCGCAGCAAGGCGGAGAATGGACGGCTACCGTCGTACTGGTTGAACAACCAAGACAACGACCCGGAGAAAACGCCTTCGAGGGTCAACAGGCTGTCGCCGCACTGGCGCAGGCGACGCAGGGTCGACAGGACCGGCAGGCCGGCACCGACGGTCGCGGCGTCGCCATAGATGCTTCCGTTCGCAGAGGCCGCCTGAAGCGCGCGCCAGCCCGAGAGCTGGCCACCGGCAAGCGCCTTGTTTGCCGTCACGACGTGATACCCCGCCGAAAGCCACTCGGCATGACGGCTCGCCTCGATCGCGCAGGCCGTGGCGTCGATCACCACCTTACGTTCTGCGCCCGTCTCGTCCAGCGCGGCGAGCAGCGACGCATTCTCGCGCCCATCCCTGCCCTTGCTCAGCCGCTCGGCGATCTCGCCAGCGACGACACCACCGGCGAACGCGTGCTGCCGCTTCGAATTGGCGGCACCGACGAGGCGTAGCGAGCGTGCCGCTGGCGTGGCTAACAGCGTCAGCAGCGCGCGGCCCACGACACCCGTGCCCAGCAGTACGACAGCCGTGCGCGGCGGCACGTCGACGACAGGAGCCGCGACCACCGCGCTCATGCGCCGACCTTGCGTTTCGAGGTGACGGAGGCGACCGCTGCGGCACGGGCCAGTGCCGCATCGAGGTCGGCCAGCAGGTCGTCACCGTCTTCGATGCCAACCGACAGACGCAGAAGACTGTCCGAAATGCCCGCCACCGCACGAGCCTCGGGAGCCATCGATGCGTGCGTCATCGTTGCCGGATGAGCGACGAGGCTTTCCACGCCACCGAGCGACTCGGCCAGCGAGAAATAGCGCAGGCCGTCGACGAAGGCTTCGATCGCGTCATTGCCGCCGGCGACCTCGAAGCTGAGCATCGCGCCGAAGCCCTTCTGCTGACGCTGAGCCAACGCGTGACCCGGGTGCGAGGCAAGACCAGGATAGTAAATGCGCGAGACGGCATCGTGCTTGTCCAGTCGCTCGGCGATGCGGCGGGCATTCTCTTCGTGTGCGCGCAGGCGGACGGCGAGCGTGCGCACGCCGCGCAGGGTGAGGAAGCTGTCGAACGGCGAGCCAGTGAGGCCATTGCAATTACCCCACCACTTCAGCTGCTCGGCGACGGCCTGGTCCGCGGCGATGACCGCGCCGCCGACGACGTCGCTATGGCCGTTGATGTACTTCGTGGTCGAGTGCACCACGATGTCGGCGCCGAGCTTCAGCGGCTGCTGAAGGGCCGGCGACAGGAAGGTATTGTCGACCACGACGAGTGCGCCCACTGCGTGCGCGGCCTGCGATACGTGGCGCACGTCGGTGATGCGGAGCAATGGATTCGACGGCGTTTCGATCCAGACCAGCGCGGGCTTCGCGGCGAGGCCATCCGCGAGCGCCGTAGGGTCGGTGAAGTCGACGAAGCGAACGCTGAAGCGACCCTTCTTCGCCCAGGCGTCGAGCAGACGCCAGGTGCCGCCGTAGCAATCATGGGCGGCGAGCACGAGTGCGCCGGCTGGAACGAGTTCAAGGGCGAGCGCCACGGCCGACATGCCGCTACCGGTCACGACTGCACCGGCGCCCTCTTCGAGCTCGGTCAGTGCTTCACCGAGGAGATCGCGCGTGGGATTGCCGCTGCGCGAATAGTCATAGGCACGCTTGCGACCGAAACCTTCGAACGCGTAGTTCGTGGACAGGTGCAATGGCGGCACGACGGCGCCGTGCTGCGTGTCGGATTCGATGCCGGCGCGCACGGCGCGGGTACAAAGGCGGGATTCGGTCATGACTTAGTGGTCTCCGCGACAGTCGTTGAGTGCGTGACGCAGCACGGGAGCGAGCTGCACGGTTTCTTTCAGGAAGGCGTCGTGGCCATAGGGCGATTCCACGACTTCGAGGGTGGCGGTGCCGGCGAGACGACGCTGCAGTTCGCAGAGGTCGGCCAGCGGCACGAGACGATCGGACGGGAAGCCGACCAGGGTGGTCGGTGCCGCGACACGCTCCGGCGCCACGTCGTGCAGATCGATCGATTCGGACAGGGCGAGGAAGCGTTCCGCCTCGAACCGTTCGACGAAACGACGACCGGCGTGCTCGAGGTAATCCTCCACAGGGAAGTGGAAGCGACCGTCGCGCAGCTCCGGACCGGCGGCGAAGCGACGCGAGAACTCCTCGCTACCGCGGTAGGTCGTCATGGCCAGCTGCCGTGCGAGGGCGAGTGCCTCGTCCGTACGGCCGGACTCCACGCCGAGCCGAACAATGCTGCGCTGGATCGAACGCTGCGCGGTGGACAGCGGATGCGGACGGTGGGCGCCAGCAAGGAGGACGAGCGACCTGAGCTTGTCCGGGTGATTGGCCGCGAAGGCAAGCCCGGTCATCGCGCCGTAGGACGAGCCAACGAAGGCGTGCACGCGACCAATGCCCAGCTCGTCGACCAGTGCCGCCAGCGCCGCGGCCTGGTCTTCGCTCGAGACCGAGTCGGCGCCGCCGAGATCGGCCGGCACCAGCCAGTCGATCGACAGCACGCGGTAGTGATCGAGGTCGAGGGCAGCGCCACGACCGACCAGCTCCTGCCACCAGCCGCTGGATCGCTCGCGCCCGGTGCAGACATCACGGTCGGCGGAGATGCCGCCCTGCACGATGATCGTCGGCGCGTGAGCCGCGCCACACCACAGATAGTGGACATCCACCTGGACCGCGTCGCTGCCGTACTTCGGCGTGAACGAGACCTGGCGGGTACCGCGCTGCTCGGTGAGATCGGCCGCGGTGCGCGGCGCGGACGAGACGACCGCTTCGGAGAGGGATATCACGGTATGTGGCTCTGCTGACATGTCCGGGTTCCTGCGTTCGGGATCGAGCCCCGCGGGGAACCGGCAGTCGGAGGTGCCCTGAGCGGATGCGCGAACGCATGCCCGCAAAGGACATCCCATCTATCGGCTGACGTGAAGACACGCCCCGCAGGAGTTGGCACCGTCGCGGAAATCCGCAGGTTGCCCCGGCTTCAAAGGGCCTGTCCCTCAGCCGGTCTCGATGAGTGAAACCGACGATACGCCCGCTCCAGACATGTGTCAACAGCCGTTTAGACGTCCAGATGTCCAGAAGGCTGTACGTGCAAACACTGCGTGGATGGCATGGAAGCCCTTGTAGGAGCCGATTCATCGGCGAACAGGCATTGCTACGTAGCCAAGCCTGATCGCCGATGAATCGGCTCCTACAGGGGGCGTGACCCGCCGACAACGACGCCTGGAAGGCGCTAGCATGGGGCCATGACGACCTACGCCAGCTTCGCCGCCGCTGTCGGCAACACACCCCTCCTCCGCCTGCGGCATGCCTCGGAGGCCACCGGCTGCGAGATCCTGGGCAAGGCCGAGTTCCTTAACCCGGGCGGCTCGGTGAAGGACCGTACCGCGCTCGGCCTGCTCGACGATGCCGAGCGGCAGGGCCTGCTACGCCCCGGCGCCACCCTGGTCGAGGGTACGGCCGGCAATACCGGCATCGGCCTGGCCCTGCTCGGTGCCAGCCGCGGCTACCGCACCCTGGTGGTCATGCCAGACACCCAGAGCCGGGAAAAGATCGACGCGCTTCACGTCGCCGGCGCCCAGGTCCGCCTGGTCCCCGTGGTTCCGTTCACGGACCCCGGCCACTACGCGCGAACCGCCCGCCGGCTGGCCGAGGAAATGAATGCGGCAGACCCCGGCAGCGCCTGGTTCGCCAATCAGTTCGACAACACCGCCAATCGCGACTGGCACGAAGCCCACACCGGCCGGGAGATCTGGGAACAGACCGGCGGCCGGATCGACGGCTTCGTCTGCGCGGCCGGCACCGGGGGCACGATTGCCGGCGTGGGCCGGGCCCTGAAACGCCACCGTCCCGGCATCCGGATCGCCCTGGCCGACCCCGCCGGCTCGATCTTCGCCCGCTATGTCCAGACGGGAGAGCTGGTCGGGGAAGGCAGTTCGATCAGTGAGGGCATCGGCAACAGCCGCATCACGGCCAATTTCGAGGGAGCGCCGATCGACGTCGCTTACTCCATTCCGGACGACGAGTCGGTCCCCGTGCTCCACGACCTGCTCCACCGCGAGGGCTACTGCGTTGGCGGCTCGAGCGGCGTTAACGTAGCCGGCGCCCTGCGGCTGGCCCGCGAACTGGGCCCCGGCCATACCATCGTCACCGTCCTGTGCGACGGCGGCATGCGCTACCAGGCCAAGCTGTTCAATCCGGACTTCCTGCGCAGCAAGAGCATCCCCGTGCCGGCGTGGCTCGACGAGGCTTTTCCGGCCGCCGCGGACCGGTAGGAGCCGATTCATGAGGGAGCCGTTTCAGCGGCGAATGGGTGCTTGCCACACCCTCGCCCGCTGCCGCGGGATCGCCGATGAATCGGCTCCTACCAGGCACGGGAGGCGTGAACGCCTGATAGAATAAGCGGTTAGCCTATCCATTCCGGCCCGAAGACCATGTCCTCACACCTCACCGAAACCCGCCGTCGGCGCAGCTTCGCCATCGTCAGCCACCCTGACGCCGGCAAGACGACCCTGACCGAAAAGCTGCTGCTGTTCGGCGGCGCGATCCAGATGGCCGGTTCGGTGAAGAGCCGCAAGGCGGCGCGCCACGCCACGTCCGACTGGATGGCACTGGAAAAGGAACGCGGCATCTCGGTGACCTCGTCGGTCATGCAGTTTCCGTACGACGACGCCATCGTGAACCTGCTGGACACCCCGGGCCACGCGGACTTCTCCGAAGATACCTATCGCGTGCTCACGGCGGTCGACTCGGCCCTGATGGTGATCGACTGCGCGAAGGGCGTCGAGGAACGCACCATCAAGCTGATGGAAGTCTGCCGGCTGCGTGACACGCCGATCATGACCTTCATCAACAAGCTCGATCGCGAGGGTCGCTCGCCGATCGAACTGCTCGATGAAGTCGAGTCCGTGCTCGGCATCGCCTGCGCGCCGCTCACCTGGCCGATCGGCATGGGTTCGCGCCTGAAGGGCGTTTACCATGTGCTTCTGGACGAAGTGCATGTCTTCGAACCGGGCAAGAACGCCACCCGCCAGGACTCGACCATCTTCAAGGGTCTCGACCATCCGGATCTCGCCGCGCGCATCGGCCAGGCCGCGCTGGACGAACTGCGTGAGGAACTCGAACTGGTGATCGGCGCATCGAATCCGTTCGACATCGATGCCTACCTCGCAGGCAAGCAGACACCGGTATTCTTCGGCTCGGCAGTGAACAACTTCGGCGTGCAGCTGCTGCTCGACTTCTTCGTCGAGCACGCGCCGTCGCCGCGCTCGCGTGACACGCTTACGCGCGAAGTGAAGCCTGAAGAAGAGAAGCTCACCGGCTTCGTCTTCAAGATCCAGGCAAACATGGATCCGGCCCATCGCGACCGCGTGGCGTTCATGCGCGTGTGCTCGGGCACGTACACCGCGGGCATGAAAATGCAGCAGACGCGCACCGGTAAGGAAGTCCGCATCGCCAATGCGCTGACCTTCATGGCCTCCGATCGCGAGATCGTCGAGCGCGCCTATCCCGGTGACGTCATCGGCCTGCACAACCACGGCAGCATTACCATCGGCGACACGTTCACCGAAGGCGAAGCGCTCTCATTCACCGGCATCCCCAACTTCGCGCCGGAGCTGTTCCGCCGTGCGCGTCTGCGCGACCCGATGAAGATGAAGGCGCTGCAAAAGGGTCTTGCACAGCTGTCCGAGGAAGGCGCCACGCAGTTCTTCCGCCCGCTGATGTCGAACGACCTCATCCTCGGCGCGGTCGGAGTGCTGCAGTTCGATGTCGTCGCGTACCGGCTGAAGGACGAGTACAACGTCGACTCGGCGTTCGAGCAGGTAGGCGTCTCCACCGCCAGGTGGATCCACTGCGACGATCCGAAAAAGCTCGAGGAATTCCGCGAGAAGAACGCCGGCAACCTGGCGATCGATGGCGCAGGCGAGCTGGTTTACCTGGCCCCGACCCGCGTGAACCTGCAGCTCGCCCAGGAACGCTGGCCGACCGTGCGCTTCGCCGCCACCCGCGAACACGCCGCCTCAGTCGACGTGTAACACCGTTTACAACGGTGGATTGAGGAATCGGTGGATGGCCTGGACCACCACCGAGCCCTCGCCCACGCCGGACGCCACGCGCTTGACCGACCCCGAACGCACGTCACCGACCGCGAAGACACCGCGTAGCGTCGTCGCATAAGGCGACGGGGTGGCATAGCCGTCCGCATCGCGACCGGTGAGCACGAAACCTTTCTTGTCCAGATCCAGGCAGCCCTGCAACCAGGACGTATTCGGCTCGGCGCCGATCATCACGAACAACGCGCCGATTTTCTTGCGTTCCTGCGCGCCACCGGCACTGCACGACCAACCCACTTCACGCAGGTAGGCATCGCCGTCGAGGTGATCGATCTGGCAGTGCGTGTGCAGGGTGATGCGTGGGGACTGCAGGATGCGCTGCACGAGATAGTCCGACATGGTCGCGGCCAGTCCATTGCCGCGAACCAGGATGTGCACGTGCGCGACCGTCCGGGCCAGGAACATCGCTGCCTGCCCTGCGCTGTTGCCGCCACCGACCACGGCGACTTCTTCGCCGGCGCACAGCTGCGCCTCCATGGCGGTGGCCGCATAGTGGATACCCTGCCCTTCGAAGCGCTCGTAATCGACATGCTCGAGCTTGCGATAGCGTGCACCGGTGGCGATGACGATGGCACGGGCCGACGCGACGCTACCGTCATCCAGGGTGAGCCGGTACGGGTGACCACCGCAATCCACGCTTTCCACGGTGCGCGCGATCGCCATGTGCGCGCCAAACTTCATCGCCTGCACCTGTGCGCGGCCGGAGAGCGCCTGACCCGAAATGCCGGTGGGGAAGCCCAGATAGTTCTCGATCTTCGAACTGGTGCCGGCCTGGCCGCCGGGCGCGAGCGCTTCGATGACCAGGGTGTCGAGCCCTTCGGAGGCCGCGTAGACGGCGGCGGCCAGGCCGGCCGGTCCGGCACCGACCACCACGACGTCGTGGACGTGATCCTTATCAAGCTCGATGCTGATCCCGAGGTCATCGGCGAGCTCGCCATTGGTCGGGCAACGCAGCACGCGCCGGTCCGGCATGATCACCACGGGGCATTCGCTGGGATCGAGCCCGAAGCCGTCGAGCAGGTGCCGGGCGTCCTCGTCGATATCCGTGTCGAGCAGACGGTACGGATAGCCATTGCGGATCAGGAAGCTGCGCAGACGGGCGGTATCCGCGGCATGTGCCGAGCCCGCCAGGATCACGCCGCCCTGGCCGCTCTGGATCAGTCCCACGCGGCGCAGGATGAAGGCGCGCATGATGATTTCGCCGATGTCCGGCTCGCCCGAGACCAGCTTGCGGAAGCTGGTCGGATTCATGCGCACCAGTCGGGTTTCCATGCCCGCCCGTCCGTTGACCATGATCTTGCGTTCGCTGAAGAGGTCCACCTCACCGGTGAACTGATTGGGCCCATGCACGACGAAGATGTTCGGCGTGCCGTCCTCGGCCGTGTCGTAGACCTCGATGGCACCCTCGATCACGAAGAAATAGTCGACACGGCGCTCGCCGCGACGGAACAGCATCGTGCCGGCGGGCACGACCTCCTCCACCCCGTATTTCACCAGGCGCGCGGACATCTCCTCGTTGAGGTGGGGAAAGGTCTGCTCACGGCGATTCATCGGGCTCGACGGATCGTTTTCGGAGGGTATGGCCATCGTGCAATTCCAGTGGGTATCGGGCGCGACAGCCCGCGGCTGTCACGTTAGCGGACGCGCCGCCGGCCTTCTTGTATCGGAGCACCATCATGCCTGCGTAGACTGCGGCCGCAAGCCCCACACCGAGACATTCATGTTCGCTGCCGAGACCGTCGTCACACCACCGGGCCGCCCGGCCCGCCTGCTTCGATCGCCGGTCGCCAGGCTGGTCGTGTTCTTCACCTTGCTGAAGCTGTTCCAGTGGGTCGCCGGTGAAGCGTGGACGGCGCTGGGGCTACCCGCCGGCTTCATCCCCTTTCGCGACACCACGCTGACGATGGAACTGCTGCGACTGGGACCCATCGTGCTGGCCTACGCCCTGTTGGTGGGACTCGTGGAGCGGCGTCGGGCCGACGAACTCGCGGTGGCGAAGGCCGCGCCCCACCTGCTCCTCGGCCTGGCGGGAGGTGCCCTGTGTTTCTCCCTGATCGTGGCGGCCCTGTGGGCACTGGGCGCCTTCGTCGTCGAGGGCGTGAACCGCGACGTCGACTGGGTCGGACGCCTCCTCGTCATGGGGCTCGGGGCGGGTATCGGCGAGGAAATCATCAGTCGCGGCGTCCTCTTCCGCCTCATCGAGGAAGGCCTCGGCACCTGGGCCGCGTTGCTGATCTCGGCCGCGGTATTCGGCGGCCTGCACGCCTGGAACCCCAACGCGAGCGCCTGGAGCGTCGTGGCCATCGCCCTGGAGGCGGGCCTGCTGTTCGGCCTCCTCTACCATGTCACCCGCTCCCTCTGGGTCTGTATGGGCGCCCATGCCGCCTGGAACGTCGCGCAGGGGCCGCTCTACGGCATCCCCGTCTCGGGGTTCGAGCAACGTGGCCTGCTCGCGTCGCACATGCAGGGGCCCGACTGGCTCACCGGCGGTGCGTTCGGTGTCGAAGCCTCCATCGTCGCCCTCTGCATCTGTTCGCTCGCCACCGCCGTATGTCTTGCCGTGGCGATGCGCCGCGGCAGCCTCGTCCCGCCGCCGTGGCGGAGGCCCGGCGCTCAACCTGGCTGAGCAAACGCCGTTAACGTGCAGAACACCACCGAACGGTGGCATTGTTATCTCCTGAACCCCAACCGGTCATCGCATGTCTTCCAACGAAAAGCAGCGCAACTGGCTCGCCGACCAGCCGCTACAACGCAAGATCGTCATCGCCATCGGCGCCCTGCTGGCCCTCTTCATCGCGGCCTGCATTGCCAACCTCGGGTCGCTGTGGCGCGAAAACGACACCCGGGACTGGTCCAAGCACACCTACGTGGTGTTGCTCACCCTCGACGACGTGAACAACGACGCACAAATGCGCCAGGTCGCATCGCGCGGGTTCCTGCTCACCCAGTCGGACACCGAGTACGCCGACTTCGAGACCGCGGACCGGGACCTCGTCCGGAGCCTGGCCAGCCTGCGCCAGCTCACCGCCGACAACCCGCTGCAGCAGTCGCGCATCGACCGCCTGCAGGACATGCTCGACCGCTGGAAGGCCGAGGTCACGAAGTATGCCCTCGAGCCCATGCGGGCCATCGGCAATGCCGATACGCCGGAGGGTGCGGTTGCGCGCGAATCCATCCGCCACGACTACCTCAGTCACCGCACCGTCATCATGACCGACGTGCGCAAGCTGATCGACGAGATGTCGGCGACGGAACGCGTCCTGCTCGACACCCGTAATGGCGCGCTGGACGACGTCCTCGTCGCGACCAAGTACATCGACATCGTGTCGCTGCTGGCCTGCCTGGCCTTCGGCCTGTTCGTGATCAGCATGACCTTCCGCCTGATCACCCGCCCGATCGTGCGCATGACCGAGCTGATGTCGCGCCTGGCCGCTCATGACCACAGCATCGAGGTGCGCCAGCTCACCCGCCGCGACGAGATCGGCGAGATCGCACGCGCCCTGCAGGTCTTCAAGGAAATGTCGATCGAGACCGCCGGCCAGACCTGGCTGAAATCCACGGTGACCTCGATCTCCAACAAGTTGCAGGGCGCGACGACGTACCGCGAGTTTGCCGACGTGCTGGTGACCGAACTGGTTCCCGTGATGAAGGCCGGCCTGGGCGTCTTCTACCTGTTCCACGAAGAGACGGCGCGCCTCGAGCGGCTGGGCACCTACGGCTTCAAGGAACGCCGCCATGTCACGGCCGAGTACCAGCTCGGCGAGGGGCTGGTCGGCCAGGCGGCAGTGGAGCGCCGCACGATCGTCCTGCAGGACGTCCCCGAGGACTACACCCGTATCCATTCCGGGACGGGCGAAGGCGCACCGCGCAGTATCGTGGTGCTGCCTGTCACCTCGCGCGAAAGCCTGCTCGGCGTCGTGGAGATCGGCAGCTTCACCCACCTCACCGCCATCGAGGATCGCCTGCTCGAAGAGCTGATGCCGATCGTCGCGCTATCACTGGAAAACCTCGGCCGCGCAATCAGCACCCGCGCACTGCTCGAGCAGACGCAGAGCCAGGCCGACGAGCTGCGCGCCTCGGAAGAGGCCTTGCGCAGCCAGCAGGAAGACCTGCGCTCGACCAATGAAGAACTGAAGACCAAGACCAACGAGCTGCAGGAACAGTCGCAACGACTGGTCGCCTCCGAGGAAGAGCTGCGCGTGCAAACCGAGGAGTTGCACGCCTCCAACGAGGAACTGCGCGAGAAAAGCGTCACCCTCAACGAACAGAAAGACGCACTCGAAGCCTTGCAGAAGGACACCCAGGGCAAGGCCGAGGAGCTTGCACGCGCGAGCCAGTACAAGTCCGAATTCCTGGCCAACATGTCGCACGAGCTGCGCACCCCGCTGAACAGCCTGCTGATCCTCTCTCGCAGCCTCGCCGACAACGACGAGGAGAACCTTTCGGGTGAGCAGGTGGAATCGGCACGGATCATCCACGATGCCGGCTCCAACCTGTTGCGCCTGATCAACGACATCCTCGACCTGTCCAAGGTCGAGGCCGGCAAGATGGACCTGGTAGTCGACACCTTCCCCCTGGCCGATCTCTCCCGCACGCTCGCCCGCACGTTCAACCACGTGGCCCAGGAGAAGAAGCTGGCCTTCACCGTGGACATGGATCCGGGATTGCCGGCCACCATCCGCACGGACGGCGCCAAGCTGGAGCAGGTCGCCAACAACCTGCTCAGCAACGCCTTCAAATTCACGGCCCGGGGCAACGTGCGCCTGCACGTCTCCCGTCCGCAGCCAGGTGCCGTCCTTCCCGCTGGACTCGCGCCGGAGACGACGATCGCCATCGCGGTCAGCGACACCGGCATCGGTATTCCGGACGACAAGATGCAGCGCATCTTCCATGCCTTCGAACAGGTAGATGCGAGCACCAGCCGCCAGTACGGTGGCACGGGGCTGGGCCTGGCCATTTCGCGTCGCATCGCCATGCTGCTCGGCGGCGACATCGTACTGGCGAGCGAGGCGGGGCAAGGCAGCACGTTCACTGTCTACCTGCCTGAAGAAGCCCCCGACACCGGCCGCCAGGCCGAGGCCGTGCCGCTGCAGCAGGCCGCAGCCGAAGCGACGCTGCCGCTATCGCCCGGGCTGATCACCGAGACCATCGACGACGACCGCGCATCCATCAGTCCCGGCGACACGGTCATCCTGGTGATCGAGGACGATCCGGCCTTCGCTCGCATCCTCGCCGACATGGTCCATCGCAAGGGCCATCGCGTGCTTGCCGCAGGCGATGGCGAATCCGGGCTCGCGCTGGCAAAGCGCTATCGCCCCACCGGTATCCTGCTCGACGTCATGCTCCCCGGCATGGACGGCTGGACTGTCATCGAACGCCTGAAGGGCGACGTCGCCACGCGGCACATTCCTGTGCACTTCATCTCGGCGACCGACGACGCCACACGCGGCATGGAACTCGGCGCCGTCGGCTTCCTGACCAAGCCGGTCAGCCGTGAATCCATCGCGACTGCCTTCGACCGCATGCTGCATTTCGCCACCGGTCGCACGCGTCATCTGCTCGTGGTCGACGACGACGCCAGCGCGCGGACCGCCGTGCGCACCCTCCTCAAGGACGACTCCGTCGTGATCGAGGAAGCCGCATCGGGCGAGGAAGCCCTGGCGAAGACGTCGCAGACCGTGTTCGACTGCATCGTGCTCGATCTCGGCTTGCCGGGCATGTCCGGCATCGACTTCCTCGAACACCTCTCGCGCGGCGGCCACACGCCGCCGGTGGTGGTGTATTCGGGACGCGACCTGAGCCGCGAAGAGAGCATGAAGATACGCCAGTACACTGACAGCATCGTGGTCAAGGGCGCGCGCTCGCCGGACCGCCTGCTCGATGAGGTGAGCCTGTTCCTGCACTCGATTCGCCACGGTGGCGGCGCACGCGACGAGGCCGCCACCGCAGCCGGCGGTGTCGACGAAGCCGGCCTGCGCGGCCGTCGCCTTTTGCTGGTCGACGACGACATGCGCAACCTGTTCGCCTTGTCGAAGGTGCTACGTGCCAAGGGCATCGACGTGGTGATGGCGCAGGACGGTCAGAAAGCGCTCGATACCATGGACAGCGACAAAGGCATCGAACTGGTCCTCATGGACATCATGATGCCGGTGATGGACGGCTACGAGACGATGCGTGCGATCCGCGCCCGGCCGGAGGTCGCCAAGGTACCGATCATCGCACTCACCGCCAAGGCGATGCGCGGAGATCGCGAGAAATGCCTCGAGGCCGGTGCCAGCGACTATCTGTCCAAGCCGATCGACGTCGACCGCTTGCTGTCGATGATCCGCGTCTGGCTACCGACCAGGAGCTGAGGTGGATATCGAAGACATCGAGGTCCAGCTCTTCGTCCGCGCCATGCAACTGCGCCATGGCTACGACTTCAGCGAGTACGCGCCCGCGTCGCTGAAGCGGCGCATACAGCAGCTGGTTCGTACCCATGGCGTGGCTTCGATCAGCGAGCTGAACAGCAGGCTCCTTCACGAGGACGGTTTCGTCGCCCGCGTGATCGAGGGCCTGTCGGTGCCGGTGTCCGAAATGTTCCGCGATCCGCCCGTGTTCCGCGCCCTGCGGGACAAGGTGTTTCCGGTGCTGGCGTCGTACCCGGAGATCAATATCTGGCAAGCGGGCTGTGCGCATGGCCAGGAAGTCTATTCGCTGGCGATCCTGCTCGAGGAAGCCGGACTGTACGAACGCTCGCGCATCTACGCCACAGACTTCAACGATGCAGCGCTGGCCATCGCCACGGATGGCATCTACGCGACGCGCGAGGCGCGCGACTGGTCTCGCAACTACATGGAGGCCGGCGGAAGCCACTCACTGAGTGACTACTACAGCGCGCGCTACGACTTCATCAAGCTCGATAAGCGTCTTCGTCGCAACGTCACCTTCTTCAACCACAACCTGGTCACCGACGAGGTGTTCTGCGAAGCACATCTGATCCTGTGCCGGAACGTGCTCATCTACTTCAGCAATCCCTTGCAGGATCGTACGCTCGGACTGTTTCGCGACAGCCTGGTCCGCGGCGGTTTCCTCTGCCTCGGCACGCGCGAGAACATCGACTTTTCGCCGGCAGGCGCCGGCTTCACGGACGTGGAGCACGCGCTGCGCATCTACCAGGTCGGCGGTACCGGCGCGCGGGCGCTGAGCCGATGAAGCCGCGGCAGGCCATCGTGATCGGCTGCAGCGCCGGGGGACTGACTGCCCTTCAACGCGTGCTGCCCGGCATCGACACCCGCCTTGGCGCACCCGTCGTCGTCTGCTGTCACACCGCATCGGCCGACGTGACCATCCTGGTCGACCTGCTCGGTCGATACGCCAGCCTGCCCGTCGTCGAAGCCACCGAAAGAGCCCCCGTCGATCCCGGCGTGATCCACGTCGCCCCAAGCGGCTATCACCTCATGGTCGAGCCGAACTTTCATTTCTCGCTCAGCGTCGATGCGAAGGTCGCCTACGCGCGCCCTTCGATCGACGTGCTTTTCGAAACCGCGGCGGACGCCTGGCGCGATGGACTCATCGCCGTGCTCCTGACCGGGGCCAACTCCGACGGTGCCCAGGGCCTGGTCGCCGTCCGTCATGCCGGTGGATACGCCATCGTGCAGGACCCCCTGACCGCGGAATCGGATGTCATGCCCCGCGCCGGCCTCGAGGCCGCGGGTGCCGATGCCTGCCTGCCACTGGAAGCCATTGCGGCCAAGCTCAACGAACTATGCCTTTCATGAATACGAATCGCCCCAAGATCCTCGTCGTCGACGACACCCCCGCCAACCTCGTCGCCATGCGACGCCTGCTCGCCCGTGCGGACGCCGACATCTTCGAAGCCGCGAGCGGCAATGAAGCGCTCGCCCTTTGCCTGGACCACCAGTTCGCGCTCGTCCTGCTGGACGTGAACATGCCGGAGATGGACGGCTTCGAGGTGGCCCAGTTCATCTCCGAGAGCGATCACCTCAGCGAGACGCCGATCATCTTCGTTACCGCGGCTTATGCGGATGACATCAACCGCATCAAGGGCTATACGGCGGGCGCGGTCGACTACATCGCCAAGCCGATCAACGACGTCATCCTGCAGTCGAAGGTGAAAATCTTCCTGGAGCTCTATCGCGCCCGCGCCTTGCTGCAACAGGCGCTGGACGAGCTGTCGACGCGTAACCAGCAGCTCACCTCCGAAGTCGCCGAGCGCACGCGGATGGAACAGCTGGTCCGCCACCAGGCGACCCACGACGCACTGACCGGCCTGCCCAACCGCATTCTCTTCCGCGAGCGCCTGGAGGATGCCATCGTCGCCGGCGATGCGGACGGTGGTTCGTTCGCGCTGGCTTATATCGATATCGATGGCTTCAAGGGTGTCAACGACAATCACGGACACGCCGCCGGCGATGCCTTGCTCAGGGCCATTGCCGGGCGACTCGGCGGCCGCACGCGCGATACCGACACCGTGGCGCGCCTGGGCGGTGACGAGTTCGCCGTACTCCTGAACGATGCGGCCGATGCGGACGCCGCCCTGGCCCGTTGCCAGACGCTATGCGATGCGATCGCCGAGCCATACACGCTCGACGTCAATGGTTCACGGCTGGGCGTCACGATCGGCGCGAGCATCGGCGTGACGCTCTTCCTTCCGGGTGACGCTTACGACCGTCTCGTGGTCGCCGCCGATACGGCCATGTACGACGCCAAACGATCGGGCAAGAATCGCTGCGTGCTCGGCTGAATCAAAGGCTGGCCAGGAACGCTTCCAGCACCGCCCCGCGATAGCGCTGCCGATGCAACAGGATCGACAGCGTTCGCTTCAGGTCGAGGAAGGGCGTCGGCAGGACCACGAGCCGTTCCGTCTTCACCGCATCCACGATCGCCACCTCGGGCAGGCACGCCAGGCCGAGGCCGGCGATCACCGCCTGCTTGATCGCCTCGGACTGGTCCAGCTCCAGCACGACCTTGCCCTCCGGTAGCGCGGCCAGCGCCTGCTCGCTGAGTGCACGTGTCGCCGAGCCGCGTTCGCGCAGCACCCAGCGTTCGCCCGCAAAGTGCTCGCGCTTGAGCCGGGCCTTCCCGGCGAGCGGATGGTCGGGACGCGCACATACCACGAGGCGATCCTCGCGCCATGGCCGGGCTTCGATCGAGGGGTGATTGACGGGCCCTTCGACACAGCCAATGTCGAAATCGTGATCGAGCACGCCCTGGGCGATGCGCGCCGTATTGGCGACGCCCAGCCGCAACGCCACGCCGGGGTGCTCGGAAGCGAAAGGGCCGATCAGATCGCCGACCAGATAATTCCCGACCGTGTTGCTTGCGCCGATGCCGATATCGCCGGTGAGCTCCGCCACCGAGCCTTCGGCCCGGCGACCGAACTCGGCGTGGCGTTCGACGAGCTCCCGTGCCAGCGGCAGCAACTCACGGCCGCGATCGTTCAACCGGAGTCGCCCTCGCTCACGCGCAAACAGTGGCGAGCCGATCTGTCGCTCCAGCTCGGCGAGCGCCATGCTCGCCGCAGGCTGACTGAGGAACAGTCGCTCACTGGCAGCGCGTACGCCACCCACCGTGGCGACAGCCACGAAGACTTCAAGTTGGCGGGGGCTGACGGCATGCATAAGCACTTCTTATACGCCTTATCAGACATTTTCAATATCCTTATGCCACCAGGCGCCGGACAATGGCTTATCGCCTGAAGGAAACGCCGCCGTGTCCGCCGTCACCGTCCCGCCCCCCTCCGCACCCCGCCTTTCCGGCATTCTCCTGGCCCTGTCCGTCGCTGCCGTGGCGTTCGGCCTGGGTCGACTGATGCCCCTGATCGGCGGCGCCGTCTGCGGTATCGTCCTTGGCATCCTCGTCCGCCACTTCGCGCCGCCGGAAGAACGCTTCCAGCCGGGTATCCGCTTCGCCTCGAAGCAGGTGCTGCAGTGGTCGATCATCGCGCTAGGTTTCGGTCTCAGCCTCACGCAGGTCGCCCATACCGGCATGGAGTCCCTATCGGTCACGCTGGCCACGGTAGCCGCGGCGGGACTCGCCGCATGGATCCTCGGCCGCGTCCTCGGCGTGCATGACAAGTTGAAGCTGCTGATTGGTGTCGGCACCGCGATTTGTGGTGGCTCGGCGATCGCCGCCGTGGTTCCGATCATCAAGCCGGACGAGCACGACACCGCCTTCGCCATCTCGACGATCTTCCTGTTCAACCTGGTCGCGGTGCTGCTCTTTCCGGCCCTGGGCCACTGGATGGGCCTCTCCGACCTGGGCTTCGGCCTCTGGGCGGGCACCGCGATTAACGACACCTCCTCGGTGGTCGCCGCCGGTTACAGCTACAGCCACGCCGCCGGTGACTTCGCGACAATCGTGAAGCTCACGCGCGCTACGCTGATCATCCCGATCAGCCTCGGCATCGCCCTGATCGTCGCCTGGCGCGAGAAGCGCAGTGGAGCGACCGACTTCAGCCTGGCGAAGATCTTTCCCTGGTTCATCCTCTGGTTTCTCGTCGCCTCAGGCATTCGTACGGCCGGCCTCGTTCCCGAAGTCGCCCTGCCCGTCATTCACTTCGTGGCGGAGTGCCTGATCATCGTGGCGTTGACGGCCATCGGCCTGTCGGCCGACCTGCGTCGCATGGCATCGACAGGGCCGCGACCGATCCTGCTGGGGCTCGGCGTCTGGGCAGCCGTCGCGCTGACAAGCCTCCTGGTGCAGCACCTGATCGGCCGCTGGTAAAAAAAATGTGGGAGCCGCTTCAGCGGCGAAAAGCCAACAGGGCGGTGACGCCGCAAGGCCAATCGCCGATGAATCGGCTCCCACATAGAACATCAAACATCGCCGATAAATCGGCTCCCACAGGGACTGCCGGGTATCAGCCCCGCTTGGCCAGCGTCAACAGCTGGTCGAGCAACGCGATGGCCAGGTCGATTTCGTCGTGCGAGATATCGAGCGACGGGGCGAACGTGATCACGTTCTTGTACCAGCCGCCGACATCGAGCACGAGACCGATCTTCTTGCCGTTATGGGTGAGACCGCCGGCCAGGCCGATGTCGACCATGCGGTCGAGCAGCGCCTTGTTCGGCGTGAAGCCGTCGTCGGTGCAGATCTCGGCACGCAGCGCGAGGCCCAGGCCGTCCACGTCACCGATTTCCTTGTGACGCTTCTGCAGGTCGCGCAGGCCGTCGAGGAAGTGCTTGCCCTTCTCGGCGACACGCGTGCCGTAGTCGAGCTCGTAGCCCATCTTGATCACTTCCAGGCCCAGTGCGGTACCGAGCGGGTTGGAATTGAACGTGGAGTGGGTCGAACCCGGCGGGAAGATCTCGGGATTGATCAGCTCTTCGCGCGCCCAGATGCCGGACAACGGATTGAGGCCATTGGTCAGCGCCTTGCCGAACACCAGCACGTCCGGATTGACGCCGAAGTGCTCGATCGACCACAACTTGCCGGTGCGCCAGAAACCCATCTGGATTTCGTCGACGACCATCAGGATGCCGTACTTGTCCAGGACCTTCTTGAGGTCGATGAAGAAGTTCTTCGGCGGAATCACGTAGCCGCCGGTGCCCTGGATCGGCTCGACGTAGAACGCGGCGTATTCGGCCTCACCGACCTTTGGATCCCACACGCCGTTGTATTCGGTTTCGAACAGGCGCTCGAACTGGCGCACGCAGGCGTCGGAATACTCTTCCGGCGTCATGCCCTTCGGGCGACGGAACGGATACGGGAACGGGATGAACTGCGCGCGCTCGCCGAAGTGGCCGAAGCGACGACGGTAGCGGTAGCTGGAGGTGATCGAGGAAGCGCCGAGGGTGCGACCGTGGTACCCACCCTCGAAGGCGAACATCAGGCTCTTGCCGCCACGCGCGTTGCGCACGATCTTCAGCGAATCTTCCACGGCCTGCGCGCCGCCGACGTTGAAGTGRCAGCGACCGTCGAGACCGAACTTCTGCTTGGCGTCGACCGCGATGGTCTTGGCGAGTTCGATCTTGCCCTGGTGCAGGTACTGGCTGGCCACCTGCGGCAGCAGGTCGATCTGCGCCTTCAGGGTGTCGTTGAGTCGCTTGTTGCCGTAACCGAAGTTCACGGCCGAGTACCACATCTGCAAATCGAGGAACGGGATGTTCTCGCTGTCGTAGATGTAGCTGCCTTCGGCGTGACGGAAGATCTTCGGCGGGTCCACGTAATGCACGGTGTCGCCAAAGGAGCAGTATTTCGCTTCGTCGGCGAGAAGGGTCGCGTCGTCGATGACGACCTGCGGGGTCTYGGAGAGGATGGTCATGCGGAAATTTCCTGGACGTTCGTCGCGGTAATGGGCATAGCGGTCTGCGGCAGCAGCGTGCCGTCAATCAGGGCGGGAAGCAGTTCGACGGCTTCGTCGAAGCTGGCAATCGGCACATAGGGAATACCGGCGGCGCGGCAGTGCTCGATGAGGCGGTTCTTGGCGAAAACGAAGTCGACGCGATCGGCAGCGCAGAAATCCGACGCGCCATCGCCGATCAGCAGGGTCTTGCCGCCACGCGACTTGGCGACGTCGACGCGAGCGCACTTGCAGGTGCCACTGCGGCAACCGGCGGCGCTGAACGGCGAGGTGAGGTTCCACGCGCGCGTGTCGACCTGGTTCAGGTGATTGGCCACGGTCGGCAGGCTGTCGATACCGTGATGGGCGAGGATGGCGTGAATCGCATGGTCGAGGCCGTCACTGACGATCTCCATGGGAATGCCGTACTCGATCGTCGCCTTCACGAACGCGGCAAAACCGTGATCGATGTGCAGGCCGTCGAGATGGCGATCCAGCTCGGCACGGCTCATGTCGAGCAAGGCGACCTGGCCGGCCATGCACACGGCCGAACCGATCACGCCGGCGCGCCAGTCGCGCTCGAGGATTTCCCAGCCCGGACGGCCGAACCGGTCCAGCAATGAGTCGATGACGTCCTCGACGGCGATCGTGCCATCGAAGTCGCAAAGGATGTTCCAGTCAGGTGAGCTCAGCACAACGTAAGCAGCCGTTTTTCGGGATGCTGCGCAGGCTACGTGGCCTCCCTTTCCCACCCCTTTCCCGTGAAGACAGCGTGAGCTAAGGCGCTTGTGGCATCCTTCACGCCTCCCCATCCCGGCTTTTGCGCATGCGTCGTCCGTGTTTTGCCGCCCTGTCCCTGCTCGTGGCCTGCGCGGCCGTCCACGCCGAAGACGATGACGCGCCGACCTATGCCTTTGGCGCGGGTGCGCAGCGCCTGCCCGCCTGGCAGGGATCGAAGGATCACCGCAACCAGGCCATCCCGTATATCGACATCGAGATCCCCGGCGTGGGCGAACTGTCGACCTCGGATGGGCTCAAGGTCGACCTTCTCCACGGCGAGCATTGGCATGGGGGCGCCTATGGCAGCTGGCTGTGGGGCCGCACGCGCGATGCCCTGGGCCCGCTCGGCGGCAAGGTCCCCTCGCTTTCGCCGCGCTTCCAGGGGGGCGGCTACCTCGAATACGCGTTCACCAAGAAGTTCACCGTGGGCGGCCATGTCGCCCATGACACCGATGGCGCCGGCGCCTATGGCGCGCTTTACGCCGACTACCAGCTGCCTGATGTCTGGTACATCCAGCACTCGCTCGAGCTGCAGGTGCAAGGCATGAATGGTCCGGCCATGCGTCGCTTCTTCGGTGTCACGCCTGCCGAGGCCGCCAACCTCGGCACGCCTGCCTGGCGCCCCGGCGCGGGTGGCCAGTCGGCGGATATCGAGTACGACGCGTTCATTCCGACGTCACTGCAGACCGGCTTTGCACTTGCCGTGAGCTACGGGAAACTCTACGGCGGCGCCGGCTCGAGTCCACTGGTCAGCCGCTTCGGGTCCACCCGTCAGGTCACCGAAACACTCGCCTTCGTCTACCACTTCTGAGGCGTCGGGCCCTGAGGCGTTGCGTCAGGCCAGGTCGGCGTCCAGCCCATCGCGTTCGAATGGCGACGGAAGCGCAAACAGCACCGCCAGCATGACCAGGTGCGCCGCCGCGGAAAGGCACGGCGCCCACGTGTCGGACAGCACGTCGTGCGGAAGGATGTCGCCGATCAGCACGTTGGCCAGGTTCCAGCCCCAGTGCATAMCGACCGCGAGCCATAGCGACCCCGTGCGCGCCACGGCTGTCGCATACGCGAGGCCGAAACAGAACAGCGTCGCCCATTCGGTCGGTCCGCGCTGCAGCCGGTAGATATGGTCCAGGACATAAAGCACGCTGGACGCGAGCACGAACACCCAGGGCTGCCAGCGGATGCGGGCGGCACGATAAGGAAACCCACGCGTGATGATGTCTTCGGCCAGCGAGGGAACGAAGGTCACCAGCAGTGCCCAGGGAATCGACGACAGGAAGGACACCGCTGCGGCGGGCGCCGCCTCGGGCGCCCGCGCGGCATAGACGTTCAACGCCATGCCCACGCAGACCGCGACGTACTTCATCAGCAAGGCCAGTGCGAGACCGCCTGCCAGCAGGAGCGGCGCGGTGCGACGCCACTCCAGCGCGTAGGCCTCGTAGCCGCGGAAACCGAGCCAGCGACCCAGCGGCCACGCGGCTCCGAGCACGGCGAGCAGGAAGGCCGCCTGGACGGCCACGCTACCGAGCAGGCGAGCACCGATACCTTCGGCGGCCTGGTACAGGACGAACAGGAGCGCGAACGCGAGCGCAATGCGCCTACGGTCGTTAGAAAACATGGATTCCCCGGTACGATGTCGCCGGGACCAAGCTTAAGGCGTGAACGCGTTGCGCGCCATAGTCTGTAGCCAGGTGTCGCCGCGCGGCTCAGCGGTCGTCGCGGGTCCAGATGGCGTCGTCGCGCTCCTGCACCGGGAACACCGTGACCGGCTCGTACGCCGGCGGGCAAGTCACCTCGCCCGTACGCAGATCGAACCGCGCGCCGTGGCGTACGCACTCCACGTCGAAACCGACGACCGGGCCACCGGCCAGTTCGCCGCCATCGTGCGTGCAAACGTCTTCGATGGCATAGAGGGCGCCGTCGATGTTGTAGACGGCGATAGCCGTATCACCATCCCAGACGACCTTGAACTCGCCCGGCAGGAGTTCGCTACGCGTACCGACGCGAATCCAGTGACTCATCGGCCCAGGTCCTTGACCAGGTACTCGAAGCGAAGATCGTCGCGCTGCGGCAGGCCGAAGCGCTCGTCGCCGTACGGAAAGGCCTTGGTGCGACCCGTGCGGACGTAGCCGCGGCGCTCGTACCAGGCGATCAGTTCGGCGCGGATATCGATCACGGTCATCTCGATCCGTTCGCAGCCCCATTCCTCGCGCGCGATTCGCTCGACTTCCTCGATCACCAGCCGGCCGATGCCTGCGCCCTGGAGCGGCGGGTGCACGGAGAACATACCGAAATAACACACCGGCCCCTGGTGCTCGATATAGCAGGAGGCACCGATGGCGCCGTCGCGCTCGAACAGGACGAAGCGGCCGTTCTCGCCGACCAGGAGCGCGTCGATCTCGGTGACATCGGTGCGCCGGCCATGCAGGAAGTCGGCCTCGGTGGTCCAGCCCGCGCGACTGGCGTCGCCGCGGTAAGCGGACTCGACCAGGGCGGCGATCAGCGGGGCATCGGCGGCGGTAGCGGTTCGGAACGTATGCGTCGGCGTCATGAGCGGGCGGCAGTAGTTTTCAGGTAGGAGCCGATTCATCGGCGAACAGGTGCTTGCGATCATGCCGAAAATTCCGCTCCGCAGGAATCGCCGATAAATCGGCTCCTACCAAGAGCGGGCGGGCCGACGACGAATCGGATCGGCCTGCCTCAAAGCAAGAGCTTGCGTACCTTGCCGATCGCCTCGATGAAACCATCCACCTCGGCCTTCGTGTTGTAGAAAGCCAACGACGCGCGCAGGGTCGCGGGTACGCCGAAGAAATGCATCAACGGGTGCGCACAGTGATGGCCCGATCGGACGGCCACGCCCTGCAGGTCCAGCAGGGTCGCCATGTCGTTGGCATGGGCGCCCTCGATCAGGAACGAGATGACCGGTTCCTTTTCTTTCGCGCGACCGAAGATCCGCACGCCGGGCAGGTTCTCCACCGCCTTCGTGGCATACGCCAGCAGGTCCTGTTCGTAGGCCGCAAGGCGATCGAAGCCAAGGTTCTCGATGTAGCCGATGGCAGCCGCCATGCCCGCGAAGCCAGCGATATTCGGCGTGCCGGCCTCGAACCGATGCGGCGGATCGGCGAAGACCGTGCCTTCGAAACGCACCTCGCGAATCATCTCGCCGCCGCCGAAGAACGGAGGCATCGCCATCAGGTGTTCACGCTTTGCCCAGAGCGCGCCGGTACCGGTGGGCGCCAGCATCTTGTGACCGGTGATGGCGTAGAAGTCACAGCCAAGGGCCTGCACGTCGATGCGACGGTGCGGTGCCGCCTGCGAGCCGTCCACCAGCAGCGGAATACCGCGCTTGCGGCATTCGCGCGCGATCTCGCGAATCGGGTTGACCGTTCCCAGCACGTTCGAAACGTGCCCGACACAGGCGAGCTTGACCTCCGGCGTGAGCATCTCGAAGAACCGCTCGAGGATCAGGTCGCCATTCGCGTCGATCGGCGCCGCCTTGACCGTCGCGCCGGTACGCTCGGCGACCAGCTGCCAGGGCACGATATTGGCGTGATGCTCCATCACCGTAGTGAGGATCGCGTCACCCGGTTTCAGGCGCGGCAGCGCGTAGCTGTAGGCGACCAGGTTGATCGCCTGCGTCGTACCGGAGGTCAGGATCACTTCGTCGCGCGAGGGCGCATGGATGAAACGCGCGATCGCATCGCGCGCACCTTCGTACGAAGCCGTCGCCTCCTCGCCCAGCGTATGCACCGCACGCGCCACGTTGGCGTTGTGCTGGCGATAGTGGCGATCCACCGCCTCGATCACCGACACCGGCTTCTGGCTCGTGTTGGCGTTGTCGAAGTAGATCAGCGGCTTGCCGTGGACGGTGCGCGACAGCAGCGGAAAATCCTCGCGGATGCGCTCTACATCGAGCGGCAACACCGCTGGCTCGGGCTTGGCGTTCATGGCTGGCTCCGGTATTCGGTGTTCGGTGTAATTAGGCGAGCGCCTCGGAGGGACTGGTCGGCAGGTGACCGACCAGCAGGTCGCCCAGGTGCTCGCGCAAGGCCTCGTTCGGCAGCGATTCGAGCGCGGCGCGGCAGAAGGCCAGCGTGAGCAGGCTCCGCGCCTGTGCCAGCGGGATGCCACGCGACCGCAGGTAGAACAGCGAGCGTTCGTCGAGCTGGCCGATCGTCGCGCCGTGCGCGGCCTTGACCTCGTCGGCGTAAATCTCGAGCTCCGGCTTGGTGTCGATCTCGGCCTGGGCCGACAGCAACAGGTTCTTGTTGCTCAGCGAGGCATCGCTGCCATCGGCACCTTCCGCCACCACGATGGCGCCACGGAAGACACCGCGCGCGCGACCGTCCGCGATCCCGCGCCAGAGGGCATCCGACGCGGTATCGCGCGCGTTGTGGCGCACTTCGAGCTGGGTATCGGTGTGCTGGCGGCCGCTCAGGGCAAAAACGCCGCGCGAGTCGAAGCGCGCACCGTCACCGACCAGTTCGGTCGTGAGTTCGTGGCGAACCAGGGCGCCACCGAGCTCAAGCGCATGGACGGTCGCCGCCGCGGCAGCTTCGACGCGCACGTGGCTGCGACGGACGAGCGTGGTCGTCGCCGATGCGTCCTGCAGGAGCACCATGCCCAGCGTCGCCCCGTCGCGCACGACGACGTCGGTAACGACGGTACCCAGCTGGGCGGCATCACCCTGGGAGACGAAATGTTCCACGACATCGGCGCGGGCGCCCTGCCCCACGTCGATCAGCACGCGAACGTGCCAGGCGGTGTCGGCCTGCGTGCCACTGGAGACGTGGACGATATGCAGCGGCTTCTCGATCGTGGCGTTGCCGGCGACGTGCAGGACGACCCCATCGACGGCAAGCGCCGCATTCAGGTGAGCGAAGGCATCGGCCGCGCCACGACGATAACGATTCGCCAGTGCGAAACGAAGCGGCTCCGGCTGTGCGGCAAGCGCGACGCCGAGCGGCGAGAGCGAGACGCCCTCACCGGCGTCCAGCGACGAAAGATCCGCACGGAACACGCCGTCGACGAAGACGATGCGTGCGCCGTCGACACCCGGCAGCGCATAGCGCGACGGATCGACAACGACGCACTTCGCCACACCGGCGTCAGCGAGCGCGAACGCGCGCTGCGACAGCGCCCGCAGTGACGTGTACTTCCAGGCCTCATTGCGGGCCTCGGGCAAGCCGGTCTCGGCGAGCGTGTCGAGATTTTCGCGACGCGCGGCATCGAGCCAGGCAATGCCGCTGGGCGGTACGGCCGCGGCGGCATCCAGTGCCGCCCGCACGAACGGGGACGGCGCGGGATTCATGCCGGAGCTCCGGCCAGATCGGCCTTGCGCAGTTCCGGATGGTGATCCGCCAACCAGGCGTAGCCCTGCTCCTCGAGTTTGAGCGCGAGGGACTTGTCGCCGCTCTCCACGATCCGTCCACCCGCAAGCACATGCACGAAATCGGGCTCGATGTAGTCCAGCAGGCGCTGGTAGTGGGTGACGATCAGGAACGACCGGTCCGGCGACCGCAGGGCGTTGACGCCTTCGGCGACCTGCTTCAGCGCATCGATGTCGAGGCCGGAGTCGGTCTCGTCGAGAATCGCCAGCTTTGGCTCCAACACGGCCATCTGGAAAATCTCGTTGCGCTTCTTCTCGCCGCCGGAGAAGCCCTCGTTCACCGCGCGATGCAGCAGGTCGTCGGAAATCTGCATGACCTTCAGCTTCTCGCGCACCAGCTTCAGGAAGCGCATGGAGTCCAGCTCTTCCTCACCACGGAACTTCCGCTGCGCGTTGAGCGCGGCACGCAGGAAGTAGGTGTTGTTGACGCCGGGARTCTCCACCGGGTACTGGAAGGCGAGGAACATGCCGACGGCAGCGCGTTCTTCCGGCTCCAGCGCCAGCAAGTCGCGACCATCGAAGTTTACCGAACCGTCGGTGACCTCGTAACCATCACGTCCGGAAAGAACATTGGCCAGCGTGGATTTACCCGCGCCGTTCGGACCCATGATCGCGTGCACTTCACCGGGCTTCACGGCGAGCGAAAGGCCTTTGAGGATCTCCTTGCCTTCGACGCGGGCATGGAGGTTGTCGATCGTAAGCATGTGCATGGTGCTATCCATCAGGGCGTGAGGTGCGACAGCGCGTCGAGCGCGTCATCGCGGCGATCCCAGGGCACGAAGAGGTGATCGTGCAGGAACGCGGAAACGGGGTTGCAGGGAATGCCGCGCTTGGCCAGCGCAGCGGAAACGGCGGCCATCAGGCCGACCGCGGTAAGACTCGACTGCACGCGCAGGGTGATGCGCGCCCACAGCATGCGGTCGTTTCCGGGGGTCTCGTCATCGACGTCGACGATCAACGTCGTGCCCTCGGCTTCGCGGAACATCATCAGGGCGTCGGCCATGCGTTCCCGCGCCTTCTCATGCGAGGCGTGCAGGAAACGCTTGGGCACCGGATCGAGTTCCGGATCGAGCGCGGCCAACAGGGCGCGCAGATCGGTCAGGCCCGGAGCGGAGCCGGCAATACCCATGCTCAGCCCACCGCGCCTTCGAGGGAGACCTCGAGCAGCTTCTTGGCTTCGACGGCGAATTCCATCGGCAGCTCACGGAACACCTGCTTGCAGAAGCCGTCGACAATCATCGAGACCGCGTCTTCCTCGCCGATACCGCGCGAGAGGCAGTAAAACAGCTGGTCGTCGGAAATCTTCGAGGTGGTCGCCTCGTGCTCGACGATCGCGCTGGGGTTCTTCACTTCCATGTACGGGAAGGTGTGCGCGCCGCACTTCTTACCGATCAGCAGCGAATCGCACTGCGTGTAGTTACGCGCGCCATCGGCGCCCTTCTCGATCTTCACCAGGCCACGGTAGCTGTTCGAACTACGGCCGGCGCTGATGCCCTTGGCGACGATCTTCGACTTGGTGCCCTTGCCGATGTGGATCATCTTGGTGCCGGTGTCGGCCTGCTGGCGGTGGTGCGTGAGCGCCACCGAGTAGAACTCACCGACGGAGCGGTCACCGCGAAGCACGCAGCTGGGGTACTTCCAGGTGATCGCCGAACCGGTCTCGACCTGGGTCCAGGAGATCTTCGAATCCGCGCCGCGGCAGTCGCCGCGCTTGGTCACGAAGTTGTAGATACCGCCGACGCCGTTTTCGTCGCCCGGGTACCAGTTCTGCACCGTGGAATACTTGATCTGCGCGCGCTCGAGCGCGACCAGCTCGACGACCGCCGCATGCAGCTGGTTCTCGTCGCGCATCGGCGCAGTGCAACCTTCGAGGTAGGACACGTAGGCGTCGTCTTCGACGACGATCAGCGTGCGTTCGAACTGCCCCGTGTTGATCGCATTGATGCGGAAATAGGTCGACAGTTCCATCGGGCAACGCACGCCCTTGGGAATGAAGACGAAGCTGCCGTCCGAGAAGACGGCCGAGTTGAGCGCCGCGAAATAGTTGTCGCCGGTCGGCACGACGCTGCCCAGATACTGCCGGACCAGCTCGCCGTGCTCGCGGATCGCTTCGGACATCGAGCAGAAGATCACGCCGGCCTCGGCCAGTTCCTTGCGGAAGGTCGTGCCGACGGAAACCGAATCGAACACCGCATCGACGGCTACGCCGGCAAGGCGGGCACGCTCGTGCAGTGGCACACCGAGCTTCTCGTAAGTCTCGAGCAGCTTCGGGTCGACTTCATCGAGCGACTTCGGGCCAGCCTTCGGCGCGGAGTAATAGCTGACGGACTGGTAGTCGATCGGCGCGATGTCGAGCTTGGCCCAGTCCGGCTCCGGCATGGTCAGCCAGTGTCGATACGCGGCCAGGCGCCACTCGGTCATCCACTCCGGCTCGCCCTTGATCGCGGAGAGCTGGCGGACGGTGTCCTCGCTCAGGCCGGGCGGAAGGCTGTCGGATTCGATATCGGTGACGAAGCCGGCCTCGTAGCGGCGATTGAGCGCCTCTACGACTTCAGCGTTGTCGCGCACCGGGGCTGCCACGTCGCGTGTCATGTTCTCACTCTCGTTCATGCGTTCGCCTGCGCGACCGGAGTCGCGTCCTTTGCCGGCGCCGTGGGGCGCCCGGCCAGCATCTGGGCCAGGGTCATGGCGCGCAGCACGCCGCCGATGGCCCCGGAAACCGAGCGCCAGCTGTCGCTGACGCCACATTGGGACTGACGGTCGCACTGACCCTGGGCCACGCTGCACTCCGTCATCCCGATCGGCCCTTCCATCGCCTCGACGATGTCGGCGAGGCTGATCGCCTCGGCCGGACGCGCCAGGCGGTAGCCGCCGTTGACGCCTCGAAACGACTCCACCAGGCCCGCATGGCCGAGCAGCTTGAGCAGCTTCGACACCGTGGGCAGCTCCAGGCGCGCCTCGTCGGCGATCTGAGCGGTACTCAGAACGTCGGCAGGATGCGCGGCGATGCAGGTCATCACCACGGTCGCGTAATCGGTCAAACGGCTGACACGGAGCATCGGGGAAGGGGGACAGTCAATACCGGACCAAAATGGTACTGTTTTCCGGCCGACTGTGCAATGCGAACGGCCCCGACACGCCCCTTGTAGGAGCCGATTCATCGGCGATCCCGCGGCAGCGGGCCAGTCCCGCAGCCCGATCCGGTCTAGCGCGAGCACCCTATCGCCGCTGAAGCGGCGCCTACAACGGCCTGGCCTGCTGCCGGGCGCGGCTCGGCTCCACATGGCGCGCCGCGGTCATCACCCAGGCCGCATCACTAAGATCAGCTTCCGAGCCCCTTATTTCGTCGGTTCCTTGTCTATCCAGTCGCATCGCCGCTTCCAAAATACGCCCCGCGCCCGAAGGGCCACATCTGCGTCATTCCTATAGGCGATTGCTAAGCGACATGCCGCATTGCGATCGCCGTTCTCTGCCGCGATCTTGTACCAATCCATTGCCGTCGAAGTGTCTTTAGCGGCAAGTTCGAAGTACATGGCCACTCGCATGCCCGCAAGGGGGTCCCCCGACGCCGCCGCGAGCTTCAGCCGCGCCAGCTCGCTCTGACTGAGCCCGAGATCGTCGTTCAGCCCTATCGCGGGCTCGACCTGTCCTGCGAGCGCCGAAGTACTCATGGCGACGAGAGTCGATATCGCAAGAAGGAAAAAGTGCCTCTTCATGGTCCACCGCTCGGGGTATAAACGTGAAGGGATTGATACACGGGGTACATCGGCGTCCCATATTGCCCAGTGTTGTCCGGATAAGCGAGGCCGGACCAATATTTTCCGCGCTGCGTGATGAATAGCGTGGTGGGCGACGCCTGCACGGGAACGTTTGTCAGATCCGCGAGACGCTGAGCAAATGAATCGGTGCCGCCTCCCGCGTCACATACGAGCAGTTTGATTGGTGTCCCTGGTTTGTAAGTTGGGTCATTGGCGAGCGACCTGGCGAGATCCTTCAGCGGCTTCGCTCGTGGGACCGGATCGCCTCGATCATGGCGATCAGACGCGAGGTCTCGCCCGCCTCCACCAAGTCCTCGGCGGTCCGGAACCCCAGCTCGGCAATGGGATCTTCGACATACCACGCCCGACGCCGGGCGCGGTTCGGCTCGATGTGGCGGGCGGCGGCCATCACCCGGGCGGTGTCGCACAACAGGCCAACGGACATACCGGCGGCCTCAGGGATTGACCGGCAGGCCGGTGGCGGCCCGCCCGTCGCTGTTCGGCACGGTCGGCTGGACGGCGCCCACTCGCCCGTCCTCGACCAGTGCAACACGGCGCGACGCGGCAGCATCGCGCAGCGCGGCGTAATAGTCGGGCGACTGCTCCAGCTTGTCGGTCAGGGGCAGCGCGCGCGAACGCCCGTCTACGATGCCGCCCGCGGTCCCGGCCAGCTGGAGGTCGCCCACGGTGTCGGAGTTGTCGCCGAGCCGGTTGAAGGCCAGGGTCAGGATGCGCCCGACGGAGTCCCGCACGTTCGACGAGCCGAACACCGGAAGCTCCACCGTATGCCCCGGCCCCATCCCCCAGACCCCAAAGGTCTGGCCGAGATCGGCGGCGTGGTGAGGCATGCCCCAATGATTCGCGACATCGAAGATGCCGACCACGCCCACCGTGCTGTTCACCACGAAACGGCCGGCTGTGTTGAGCGATCGCAGGAAGTTGGCCTGGAGCAGGTCATTGGCAAAAACCAGAGGCTCCTGGAGATTCTGCGCGAAGTTACGCACACCGTTCCGCACCGGCTTGCCCAGATGGGAATAGCCCCGCGCCACCGGGCGAAGGACGGCATGGTCCACCGCCTTGTTGAAGGCGAACACCTTCCGGTTGATCGGCTCGTTGGTCGCGATGGGGGCGGCCGTGTCCGCTTCGTCCTTCCTCACACCATGGGAACAGGCCGAGAGCACCAGCGCGGAGAACAGGGCCAGGAACGTCGGGGTTGAACGCAGGGAAGCGGGCATCGGAATCTCTCGGGTGGGCGGGCTTGACCTGAGAGTGACGACCGTTTGCGTATCGCGTTTTTCCACTTCGCGTCTGGCCGGACATAGTGTTTCCAGCCGGAAATAAATGACAAAACAGGTGCTCGAACCGATATATATAGCGTCACGCACAACAGAATCCGGCCCACCCATGCAACGCCTTCTCATCGTGGACGACGACGAGGAAATCCGCTCGCTGCTGCAGCGGTTCTTCCTCCGGAACGGGTTCGAGACCGATATGGCCGCCTCGGGAAAGGAGATGGACGCCCGCCTCGCGAAGGCGTCTTACGATCTCGTCCTGCTCGATGTCATGCTCCCCGACGAGGACGGCTTCAGCCTGTGCAAACGGATCCGGGCGGCGGGACGGATGGCGATCATCATGGTTACGGGTGTCGTCGAAGCGACGGACCGCATCGTCGGTCTCGAACTCGGCGCGGACGACTACGTCACCAAACCCTTCGACGCACGCGAATTGCTCGCTCGTGTGCGCGCCGTGCTCCGTCGCAGTGAGGCGCCCGCCGCACGGGAGTCGCTCGCCAATCACTCGCCCACGCTGTGTTTCAGCGGCTGGCGGCTCGACATCGTGCGCCGCGAGCTACGTTCGTCCGACTTCACGCTGACGCCCCTCTCCGGCGGCGAGTTCGAACTGCTCGTTGCGTTTGCACAGCATCCGCAACGTGTCCTGACGCGCGAGCAACTCATCGACATGTCGCGCGGCCCCGCTCACGAAGCCTTCGATCGCAGCATCGACGTGCAGGTAAGCCGGCTGCGCCGCAAGATCGAGGAAGATCCCGGCGATCCGGAAATCATCCGCACGGTGCGCAACGTGGGCTATCTGTTCGCATCCACCGTGGAACGCAAGTGATCCGCCCGGGGCGCTGGGCTTCCGACACGATCGGACGGTGGTTCGCCATCAACATCGTCGTCGCGGTGATCATCGCGGCGGGCATGAATGCGGCGTTCGTCGCCGTCGCCGGTGTTTGGGCGAAGCCGGGCATCGACGAGACCGGTATTGTCGACCAGGCCGTGGCCATCACCCGCGTTCTCGATGGCATGCCTCCCACCCTGCGACCGCAGCTTGCTGCCTCGGCAAACAACCCGTCCTACCGCGCGACGTGGTTGCCGAACGATGCGGCACTTCCGATCCCGATCGCAACGTCGACGTTTCATATCGGCAGGGAAAAGGTCAGGACACTGCTCCGACGCCCGGACGCCCGCGTCCTGGCCTACGAGCCCGGCGACCCCGGCCTGCATGGACCGGAAGACCACTACGGACTGGCGATCAGCCTGTCGGACCGGTCGTGGGTACTCTTCGTCACCTCCGAGCGCAGCTGGGGACTGGGTGGTGGCAAGCGCAGCCTGTTGACCGCCGCTTTCATCGTGGCATGTAGCCTTGTCGTGGCGGCCCTGGCCAGCCGGCGCCTGGCGCGACCCATGGAGCGCTTCGCGCGACAGGCCCAGCGCTTCGGCACCGACGTCAATGCGCCGCCCGTCGAGGCCACCGGCCCCCTCGAGATCCGCCTCGTCGGCCAGGCCTTCAACGAAATGCAGGCGCGCGTGCAGCGTTACGTCGCCGACCGGACCCACATGCTCGCCGCGATATCGCACGACCTGCGCGCCCCACTCACGCGCATGCGCCTGCGCGGGGAGTTCATCGAGGACGAGGAGCAGCAGCGGAAGCTGTTCCGTGACGTGGACGAGATGCAGGCGATGGTGAACGCCTCGCTGAACTTCTTCCGTGACGACAGCGAGCAGGAGGTCGCGACGCGCTTCAACCTCTCCGAGCTGGTCGACACGGTGCTGGACGACTTTCGCGACGCTGGCGACGATGTCACGTTCCACGCTGGGGAAAGCATCGCTTACGTGGGCCGCCCGCTTACGCTGCGCCGGGCGATTGCTAACGTTGTCGAGAATGCGATCAAGTACGGCACTCGCGCTACCGCTTATCTATCCGCGAGCAGCGACTGGGTCGAGATCGTCATCGACGACGACGGCAACGGCATTCCCGAGCATCTTCGCGAAGATGTTTTTCGCCCGTTCTTCCGCGTCGAGAGTTCACGCAATCGAAAGACGGGCGGCGTGGGACTAGGCCTTGCCGCGGCACGCTCAGCGGTGCGGGGCCATGGTGGGGATATCTCCCTGGAGAGTCACGAATCAGGCGGGCTTCGCGTTCGGATTCGGCTGCCGGTGGTCACCGGTACCTGAGCCGCTGAAAATCAACACTACGTCGGCAATCCAATAAGGAGGCTGGCTACCGGTACACAAACTCGGCAGATCCACCCGACCCGGGACTCAAGCCGACGACCAGATACCGCACGCCGCCCACAAGAGTCGACGCCTTCGTCGTTTCGGCAAACCCGCTCGGGACGGCTCCATACATCACGCGCGAAAGCGGCTTGGCAGACCCGGGCCCAACCTTGAAAGCCCACATGGGATGTTTGTAATCCCATTCGTCAGATGCATTCAACCTGACAACGAGCATCGTATTTATCTCGACGTTGTTATCAACATTGAGCGGACCTCTCTTGGTCAACTCGAAAGAAGGGACCTCGCCTGTCTGTGACACCTCTATGGTGAATTTCGATGAGAATCCGCATAAAGCAAGAACGAGAGTGCCCAGAACAAATGTTCTTGATGCTGCGTTCATGCGGCTCTTCAGGGATCTCTGCCGTATCGTCATTTCCCTGGTCGCTCGTCAGCACCCGCTTCATCGCTGGTCCGCTCGCCGGTCAGTTCTTTCTGTGCCGGCGGATAGCCCTGGCCAGCGGCTCGCTTCAACCAGAACCGCGCTCTCGCTCGCTCATCCGCTGCAGCGCGGATGTTGAGAAGGGAGAAAGCGAGCCACTGTGACCTGACATCGCCGTTCTCAGCGCCAATGATCGCCCACCGAAGCGATGCCTCCAGGTCGACCTTCGTCATGCCGTAGTACATCGCCAGGTGATAGGCGTCGGCTCCAGACCCAGCGAGCGCCGAAGAACTGAAACCCGACTCTTCCTTCTCGCTCAGTGAGCCATAGGGATCAGAGCGGGCTGGTTGCTTGTCGATCCTTAGTCCCAAGACGGGTTCGTGCGAAGCCGCTTGCCCAGAAACCGCCTGGCAGGCGAACAACAGCGCAAGAAGGGTCACCACCTTGCAGCTCTTCATACGGCGTCCTCGAGCACACTTTTTTACCGGCCGTCCGATCGCGAGCGCGTCTCGGCGTTTTTCCGGGGAGGCGTCTTCTGCGCCCTCTCAATGTCTTTGAGCTCGTCCCGAGCCATCTGATCTCCCGA
Organism: Luteibacter sp. P1_D3; assembly: GCF_056406135.1. Lineage (NCBI taxonomy): Bacteria > Pseudomonadati > Pseudomonadota > Gammaproteobacteria > Lysobacterales > Rhodanobacteraceae > Luteibacter > Luteibacter sp. P1_D3. The sequence continues at coordinate 426,185 of NZ_JBFUAT010000001.1, forward strand.
CGCAGCCGACTTCTTCAACCAGAACAAGGCGCGCTCCCTGTCGAGTTCCGTGTCGTAATGCATGAAGTCCTGATACGCATTGAATTGGGCGACAGCATCACCGTTTTCCGCGGCAATGATGACCCACCGATGTTGCTCGGTGGGGTTTAGCGCCACAAACCCGTAGAACACGGCAATCTTCGTCGCAGCTTCGGATGAGCCCCTCATCGCCTGTACCGCGAGCTCCGTACGCTGCTGCGGGGTAAGGAAGAGGCTTTGGTTAAGGTTGATCGGCTCGTCTGCGTTCGCTTCTTCGTAAAACAAATGAGCCGAAAAGAGAACGACTAAAACGGCTAATTTCCCTCGCATTCTCATGCTTTCATCTCATCCTGACGGGTCGAGCAGACGAAGTGCACTGGCACTGGCGTGACCCCCACTGGCATCCTCCCCATGCAGCGCAACATCAATGAGCCGGTTACCGCGAATCCGACATATTGGAGCCCGCTCTCTTCGGTGACTGTAAGGGCCTAGTCGCACAACGACTATCAGGGAAGTCCTACATACGGACGGGATCGGTGCCCAAATTCGGCAGCCGGGGACTGCGTGACCGCACCCCTCATGACTTGGCGCATCCAGGGAAAATATCAACCGCGCAACGACAAGCGATGCACCAGAATGGATCATTGTCTTGGTCCATGATGGTGCTGTTCTATTGAAGTCGGTCGCGCTGAAGCGCTATCGGTCGCCTCGTAGGGGACCTGCCACGCATCCATCCAACTGGCACGCATCCTGCTCCGTCCCCTGATACAACCAAAAGGGGAACTGCGGCACATGAAGTGGATCAACGCCATCATCAAGCCGTTCACGCTGGACGACGTCCGCGAAGCCCTTGCCGAAGCCGGGGTGCAGGGCATGACCGTGACCGAGGTCAAAGGGTTCGGACGCCAGCACGGGCATACCGAGCTCTATCGCGGCGCTGAATACGTCGTCGACTTCCTGCCCAAGCTGAAGATCGAGATCGCCGTGACCGACGAGCAGCTCGAACGGGCCGTCGAGGCCATCATGACTGCGGCGAAGACGGGCAAGATCGGCGACGGCAAAATTTTCGTCATCGACCTGGAGCAGGCGATCCGCATCCGCACGCAGGAGGTCGACGCCGATGCGCTCTGACACTTTCTTCCGTAGGGCCGCCGCGGTGGCAGCGCTCGCCGCCCTTCCCTGTACCGCTTTCGCCCAAGCCACCGCACCCGCGAAGCTCGATTCCGGCGACACCGCCTGGATGCTCACGGCCACGATGCTTGTACTGCTGATGACCATCCCGGGCCTCGCCCTCTTCTACGGTGGCATGGTCCGCGCGAAGAACCTGCTCTCCGTGCTGATGCAGTGCTTCGCCATCACTGCACTGGTTACCGTTCTCTGGGTGGTCTACGGCTACTCCCTCGCGTTCGACACCACCGGCATGACCGCCGGCGTGACGAACCTGCATTCGTTCATCGGCGGCCTCGGTCACGGCATGCTCGCCGGGCTGACACCGGGCAGCCTCTATCAGACAGTGCCCGAAGCTGTGTTCGTGATGTTCCAGATGACCTTCGCGATCATCACGCCCGCCCTTATCGTGGGTGCGATTGCCGAGCGCATGAAGTTTTCCGCCCTTCTGGTCTTCACGGCGTTGTGGTTCACCCTCGTCTACCTGCCCGTCGCGCACATGGTCTGGGGCGGTCCGGGCTCTTTCCTCGGCGATCTGGGCGTGCTCGATTTCGCGGGCGGCACGGTGGTGCATATCAACGCCGGTATCGCCGGCCTGATCGGCTGCCTCGTCATCGGCAAGCGTCGCGGTTACCCGACCACCGCGATGCCGCCGCACAACCTCGGCTACACGCTCGTCGGCGCGAGCATGCTGTGGCTGGGCTGGTTCGGCTTCAACGCGGGTTCGGCGGTCGCCGCCAACGGCAGCGCCGGCATGGCCATGCTGGTGACGCAGATCGCCACGGCTGCGGCGGCTATCGGGTGGACGGCGATCGAGTGGATCATCCACCGCCGCGCCAGTGTGCTCGGTATTGCCTCGGGCGCTGTCGCCGGCCTCGTCGCGATCACGCCGGCAGCGGGTACGTGTGGACCAGGTGGCGCGCTGGTACTCGGTCTCATCGCTGGCTTCGTCTGTTTCTTCAGCGCCACGACTCTCAAGCGCAAGTTCGGCTACGACGACTCGCTCGACGTCTTCGGTGTGCACGCGGTGGCCGGCATCATCGGCGCCCTGCTCACCGGCCCGCTTGCCGCGCCGACGCTTGGCGGCTTCGGCACGGTGACGGATCTGGGCCTGCAGCTGTGGATCCAGTTCAAGGGCGTGTCGTTCACCGTGGTCTACAGCGCCGTGCTCAGCTACGTGATCTTCAAGGGGATCGCGGTGACGATGGGCTTGCGCGTGGACGAGGAGCAGGAGCAGATCGGCCTGGACCTCGCGTTGCATGAGGAGCGGGGTTACAACCTGTCTTGATCTGATTTATGTGGGAGCCGATTAATGTGGGAGCTGATTCATCGGCGATTCCGCGGCAGCGGGCCGGGTTTTGGCTAGCACCCGATCGCCGATGAATCGGCTCCTACAGAAAGCGCGCGCAAAAAAAAAGCCGGCGATTGCCGGCTCTTTTTTTATCGCTCCGACGATCAGCGATTGACCCAATGGCACTGGCGGGTGTTGTGGTAGTGACCGTGGTGATCGGACACGCGCACGTTGTGACAGACCTGATGGCGATGGTGCGGCGGATGATGATCGTCGGCGTTGGCGGCCAGCGGTGCCATGATCGCGGCGCCCATCACGAGTAGCGCCACGATACGCGAGCGATGGCGGGTGGTGCTTCCGGCGGTTTGAATAGTCATGCTGGTCTCCTCTGTGGGGAGCCCAACGTCGCTGTTCCTGTGTGATGAGTCAATACTTACGGAATGCGCATGCTTTGCTGCATTCAGCTATGTTCATGCGAGGCGAAATAACGCAAGTTATTGCGCTTACAGACGACCGTCGACGCTGTCTTGGGGCAGGACGGATTTGACGTCGTAGACGACGGCGCCTTGCTTGCCGAAGCCGCGGATCTTTTCCGGGCCGAAGGCGCGGAACTCGTCATGGGCGACGGCGATGATCACCGCATCGTAGACGCCCTCTTCGATCGCATCGATCGTACGCACACCGTATTCGCGCGCGCACTCTTCGTTATCGACCCATGGATCGTAGACATCGACCTGCGCCATCGACTGCTTCAGATCACGCACGATATCGATCACGCGGGTGTTGCGCAGGTCCGGGCAGTTCTCCTTGAAGGCGAAACCGAGAACCAGCACGCGCGCATCGACGATGTGCAGGCGGCGCTCGCTCATCAGGCGAATGACGCGGTCTGCCACGTAGGTGCCCATCCGGCTGTTGATACGACGCGCGGCGAGGATCAGCTCCGGGTGATAGCCGGTGACTTCCGCCTTGTGCGTCAGGTAGTAAGGATCGACACCGATGCAATGCCCGCCGACGAGACCGGGACGGAAGGGCAGGAAGTTCCACTTCGTACCGGCCGCCTCGAGCACTTCGCCCGTGTCGATGCCCAGCCGGTTGAAGATCAGCGCGAGCTCATTGACCAGGGCGATGTTGACGTCGCGCTGCACGTTCTCGATGACCTTGGCCGACTCGGCGATGCGGATCGACGAGGTCTTGTGCGTGCCGGCGTGGATGATCGTCCGATACAGCGCATCCACGCGATCGGCCGCCTCGGGTGTGGAGCCCGAGGTGAGCTTGCGGATGTCGACGACACGGCGTGCGTGGTCGCCCGGATTGATGCGCTCGGGGCTGTAGCCACAATGAAAGTCGACGTTGAAGACCAGGCCTGAGCCGGCTTCGAGGATCGGCACACAGATTTCTTCGGTCGTCCCCGGATACACCGTGGACTCGAAGATCACCAGGTCACCGGCGCGAATGACGCCGCCGAGCATGCGGCAGGCCTTCTCCAGCGGCTCGAGATCCGGACGCTGCGCCTCGTCGATCGGCGTGGGGACGGTGACGATGTAGACGTTGCGATCCGCCAGGTCGGCGACGTCGCCGCTGTAGCGCAGGCGGGCCGCGGCCGAGAGGGCGTCACCGGTGACTTCCATCGTATGGTCGCGACCGGCGCGGAGCTGCTCGAGCCGGTGCGGATCGATGTCGAAGCCAAGCGTGTCGAAGTGCCGGCCGAACTCGACCGCCAGGGGCAGGCCGACGTAACCGAGACCGATGATGCCGATCCGTGGATCAGGAGTAAGAGCCATGGGGCGCCCGGGCGTCCAAAAGAAACGAAGCGTACACGGCGGAGCGGCGGCGTAGTACCACCGCCCCACCCTGGGCCTCAGGGACGGACCGCAGTTACCTCGATCTCGACCAGGAAATTCGGGCTGGCCAGCCCCGCGACCTGCATCGCCGACCGGGACGGCAGGTTCGGCTGGGCCGGGGTGCCGAAGAACTGCGTGTAGCCCGCCATGAAGCCCGCGAAGTCCATCTTGCCGCCCTTGGCCGGGTCACCCACCAGGAACACCTGCATCTTGACCACGTCGCCCAGCGACAACCCCATGCCCTTGAGCTGCTTGTCGATTGAGGTCAGGACACCGACGGTCTGGGTACGGGTGTCGCCGTACGCCTGGGGCGTGTCCTTCGGCGCGCTGGCGTCGGCCACCGGCGGCACGGCGCCACTGAGAAAGACCAGGGTCTTGCCTGCCGGCACTTCGACCGCCGCCGAAATCGGGAACGTGCTGTTCGGGATCTTGTGCCGAACCACGTCGGCGGCAAACGCAGGCATCGCGGCCATGAGCAACAGGGGGACGAGGATCACTCTCTTCATCATGGTCACATGCCCTCCTCGGGCGGCTTGGCGGGATGGAATGGTTTGATGTCTTCCGGACGCAGCGTATCGGTGTAAGCGTTGCCGAAATGAGTGCGCACGTAGTTCACGACCTCGGCGATCTGTGCATCGGACAATCCGCTACCGAACGATGGCATCGCGCCGCGGCCATTGACCACCATCACGACCGGGTAGGCAGCGGAGGCAAGCTTCGGATTGTTCGCCAGCGCCGGGTAATGCCCTGCGCCCACCGCGCCCTTGCCGTCGGGCATGTGGCAGCCCTGGCAGATGTGGGTGAATAGCTGTTCGCCCGTGGCGTGCGGGATGTCCTTGCTGGCGATGAAGTCGGGGTCGCTGCTCTGCGCGCGTGCCGCTGCAGCCACCATCATCAAGGCGAGTGTCGTGACGTGTCGCCTCATGAGCGACCTCCCGCGACAACCCGTGCATGCAAGGCGTCGATCGCCGACAGCGACGAAAGAATCGCACCCTCCTGCCACGCCGGCAGGTAGGACGCATGCTCGCCCGCGAGCACGATACGCCCGTCCATCGAGCAGATATCCGCGTAGTGCTTGGCGCGACTCGCATCGTTCCAGCCGCCGAAGCAGCCCAGCGTAAAGGGCGAACGATGCCAGGCCACGGCGATGCCGTTCTCGAACGAGCCCCTGTACTGGGGATGGATCATCGCGCCGTACTCGACACCCTTGCGCACGCGCTCGGCGGGCGTGAGCGCGGTGAACTCGAAGGCTTCCGTCGAGAAGGTATACGACCCGAGCAACACACCCTTCTTCGTGCCAAAGCCGTGGCTGGGGTACGAGATCATGCCGATGGGCAGATCGGTACTGGTGATGCCGCCGTAGATGGCTTCGTCTTCTTCCCAGAAGCGACGATCGAACTGCAGACCGATCTTCGACGACGCCCAGTACGGTACGGCCGAGATCGCCTCGACCTTGGCAGCCGATACCTGGATCGGAATCTGACTGAGGATGGATAGCGGGATCGTGCAGACGCACCAGTCGGCTTTCGCCTGACGGGACTGACCAGCGGCTCTGGCGTCCTCGTAGGTCACGGTGACGCCGTGCTCGTCCTGCGCGATCGCGGTGACTTTCGCGTTATAGGTCACGACCTTGCCGATACGCTCGACGAAGGCCTTAGAGATGGCGTCCATGCCACCGATCGGCTGCATCAACGTCGTCTGGTATTCCTGCTGTTCGTTGGTGCCCAGTGAGCCCCAGAGCTTTGCCTGGAGCACGTCGGACAAGCCATTCGGCTTTGAAAACTGCGGCTTGCCGTCCGGACCGCCGCCAGCATGTTTGGCGAAACCGCGACGCTCACTGCTGTCATGCCCCTCGAGGTAACGGTAGTCCTTGTCGAGCCCGCCCATCACGCGCAGCGCTTCCAGGAGGACTTCGCGATCCTCCTTGCTCACCATATCGTCGAGGCGGCCCTTGCCGTTCGCCTTGGCAAGAAGCTCCGC